>CANJQH010000025.1 GCA_947476335.1 Anaerolineae bacterium
ATCCTTGCAATGCGAGGTCAGCCAAGCCGCCTCAGGCAACTGTTCGAGTTTGATTCAATTCGGGCATGGCGATCCAAGCTTCGGGACGGTCTCGAGACCAAAGGGGGGACGGTCTGCCATGCCCACATGTCCCTAACATACAAGGGGGAGAGAATAGTGTGTTTCGCGGGAAATACTGATTTGGGCCTGAGTAGTTACATTTTTTCAGAAATGGTGATGAGAAGTTCATCTGCTTCGGCATCGATGCCGAAGCAGGCGTAAACTAACCCCTTATGACTATCGTCCCGACGTTGCGCAGGCGCGTTTTCAACCTGGCGTGGCCTGTGATTGCCGAAAATTTTCTCGAAACACTGCTTGGTCTGGTTGACACTTATATGGTGGCGCACCTCGCGATCGGCACTTTGGCCGTTGCAGGCATTGGCGGGGCGTTGCAGGTTCTGTATTTCATGATTTCGATTCTGAGTGCGCTTTCGATCGGAAGCGCCGTGCTGGTCGCGCAGGCCGTGGGTGCGCGCAATGAAAGGCATGCCAGTGACCTGGCGCGCCAGTCACTGATCTGGAGCGTAATCGTATCCGTACCGCTGGCCATCGCCGGCTGGTTTGCCGCGGCGCCGATTATTAATTTGTTTGGGATGGAACCGGCGGCGGCGGCGATTGGGGCGGAATACCTGCGTGTGACGATGGGCACTATCGTAGTGCTGGTCGCGCTCTATATCGGTGGCGGTGTGCTGCGTGGCGCCGGTGACTCACGCACGCCGCTTGTCGTCACCACCATCGCCAACGTCATCAACGCAGGTCTCGCGTATGTGCTGATTAATGGCGCATTTGGCCTGCCGGCACTTGGGCCGGTTGGCAGCGCATGGGCGGCGTTTATCGCGCGTGCGATCGCCTTAGTATTGCTGATCGCCGTGCTATGGCGCGGTCGCAACGGCATTTCGATTCGTGGTTCGACCGCCTGGCGCCCCGATTTCAGCGTGGCGCGCCGCGTAATGTCGATCGGCGTGCCGGCGGCGCTCGAGCAAGTGATCACCTCCGGTGCTTTTTTTGTGTTTACGGCCGTTGTTGGCCGCCTTGGCACTGAGGCGCTGGCGGCACATCGTATCGCCATCAATGCACTTTCACTCGCGTTTTTGCCCGGCTTTGGCTTTGGCATTGCTGCGACTGCGCTCGTTGGCCAGAGCATGGGCGCGCGGCGCATGGACGAGGGTTCGCAGGTGGCGCGCATTGCCACCGGCTGGGCAGTGGTCTGGATGGGCATCATCGGAGCCATTTTCTTCTTCGCTGCTGAACCAGTGATGCGTTTGTTTACGAATGACCCGCTCGTCGCCAGTTCTGGCGCCGCTGGCCTGCGCGTGATGGCCATTGGCACACCATTCTGGGCGATCGGGTTTACTTTTGCTGGTGCGCTGCGTGGTACCGGCGACACACGCTGGCCGATGTGGATCAATTCTGTGAATATCTGGACATCCGTGCTGCTGGCCGCATTTGTTGGTCTGGTGCTACATTCCAATCTGGCGATCGTCTGGGCTGCGTTCATCGCCACCAGTCCGGTCGCGCCACTGCTGGTGATCGTGCGCTTCCGTCGCGTCGCTGCACGGCTGATGGCTGAACATGCGCATTCGCTGGCTGCTGCGTAATCTTGTGCAAAAATGTCTGCTATGTCGGAGTCGCCCCCGCTGAAATCGAAGCGTTTCGCCGTACTGGCCGAGCGCGACATCAATAAAGAGACGTTCGTCGAGCCATGGCCGGAAGCCGGGCTGATCGTGGCCGACAGCCCGCACGACCCGTCGCCGAGCCTGTGCATGGTCGACGGCCGCGTCGTCGAGATGGATGGCCGTGCACGCGCAGATTTTGATGTGCTCGATGCGTTTATCGCCGATCACTATCTGGATCTCGCCATCGCCGAAGCCACAATGCACATGCCGAGTGTGCAGATTGCGCGCATGTTGGTGGACATCAATGTGCCGGCCAGTGAGGTGCGCAAGCTGGCGCTCGCCTGCACGCCGGCGAAATTGTGCGACATCGTGCGGCACATGAACGTACTCGAAATGATGATGGGTCTGACGAAGATGCGCGTGCGGCGCACGCCGGCCAATCAGGCGCATGTGACAAACCGCCGCGAAAATCCGGCGCTATTGGCCGCCGACGCCGCCGAGGCTGCGCTGCGCGGTTTCGCTGAAATCGAAACCACCGTTGGCATCGCGCGCATGGCGCCATTGAACGCGCTGGCGATTCTGATCGGCTCTCAGTCCAGCCGACCGGGTGTGCTGACGCAGTGTGCGATCGAGGAGAGCATGGGCTTGCGCCTGGCGATGAAAGGGCTGACAACCTATGCCGAGACGCTGTCGGTGTACGGCACCGAGCGCAGCTTTGCCGACGGCGACGACACACCATGGAGCAAGGCATTTCTGGCGAGCGCGTACGCTTCGCGCGGCGTGAAGATCCGCTTCACCAGCGGCACCGGCAGTGAGGCGCTGATGGGCAGTTCAGAAGGCCGCTCGATGCTGTATCTTGAGGCGCGTTGCCTATGTGTGACGCGCGGTGCAGGCAGCCAAGGCGTGCAGAACGGCTCAATTTCATGCATCGCATTGCCGGAAAGCCTGCCGGGCGGCGTGCGCGTGGTGTTGGCGGAGAACCTGCTCGCGGCGCTGCTTGGGCTGGAAGTGGCCAGCGGCAACGACGCACTGGCGTCGCATTCGCAAATTCGCAAAAGTGCCAAGCTGATGCTGCAGTTCATCCCGGGGACGGATTTCATCTTCTCCGGCTACAGCGCTGTGCCGCGCCGCGACAACATGTTCGGCGGCGGCAACTTCGACGCTGACGATCTCGACGATTACAACGTGCTGCAGCGTGATATGCAGATCGATGGCGGGCTGCGGCCGGTGTTGGAAGCCGAAGTTCTCGATGCCCGTCGTGCCGGCGCACGCGCAATTCAGGCGGTGTACGCCGGCCTGAGATTCCCATCCATCGGTGATGAAGAAGTTGATGCCGCCATTGTCGCGCACAGCAGCGAAGACATGCCGGAGCGCGACATCGTGGCTGATCTGGCTGCGGCAGATCTTTTCCTCAGCGGCGCCGACGATGTGCAGTGCGCTGTTGCGGCGCTGGAGGATGCCGGGCTGGCGGTGGCGGCGGCCAATGTGCGCACCATGCTGCGCCAGCGTTCGGTGGGCGATCATTTACAGCCGGCGGCGATTTTCGTGCCAGATGCTGCAAGTTCGAATGGGATGCGCGTGGCGTCGGCCATCACCGAGCCGAACGATTACCGCGGCCCAGGCAGCGGCTACCGTGTTGAGGGCGCGCGCTGGGAGGAGATGCAGCGCATCCCACAGGCGCGTTCGCCGCGCGATTTCATCGCCGACCGTATCGGTACTCCGCTGAAAAATCTGCATGAGCTCGGCGACGCCACGCAGGGCCGTTACAACGAGGTGATTCTGGCCGTGGGCCCGGCGTTTGGCCGCGTGTTGACGCGCACGATTGGCGGGCTGGAGCATGAAGAAGTGCTGGCGGCGATCTTCACCGGCGTTGCCCGTGAGGGCATGACTGCACGCCTGGTGCGCGTTTATCACACGTCGGATTGCGCCGCGATTGGGCAAGTTGCATCGACGCTGAGCGGCAGCGGCATTGGCATCGGCCTGCAGAGCCGCGGCACCGCAGTGATTCATAGGAAGGGTATGCCGCGCCTGCACAACCTTGAACTATTCTCGTTTTCGCCGAGCATGACGCTGGAAATCTACGAACAGCTCGGTGCGAATGCGGCGCGTTATGCGCGTGGCATGGCGGTGAAGCCGGTGCCGGTGATGATCGACAACTGGGCACGGTTGCGGTTGATTGTGAAGACAGCGCTGCTACATCGGCGTGAAACTGAGGAAATTCGTGAGCGCAAGCCACAGGAGCTGCTTTTTGATTGGGAGCCGGATGTATGACGACGAACGACGAAATGCATATCGCGCGCATCGAACTGCAGGATGCGCTGCTCGATGAGGAAGGCAGCATTGCGATCGCACCGTATCGCTGTGTTCTGTACGTGCGCGTGCCGGATGCGTCGGGTGAATGGCTTAACGGCGACGGCAATGAGCTGACTGCAGATGCCATCGAGCGTGTGTTGCAGGCGATTTATGGCGCGACGTGGCGTGAAGGCAACGTCGACGGTTCGTTTTTTCGCGTGCTGAAAATTGAAACTGCATTGCTGAGGGTGGAGGAAATGCGCGCGCAGCCTTGGCTGACGGTGGATGATGAGGCCGAAGAATTTCGTTACTGGTTCTGGTGCGTCGTAGATGGCGTGCTCCGGCCAGTGACGGCGGAGGAGCTGGCAGCGTGAACGAAATTCAGGACGAACACGAAGGTGAATTTCAAATTTCTCCGCAAACTTTGCATGCGCAGGCACGCACTGCGCGGGAGGCCGGATATACGCAGCTGGCGGAGAACTTCGAACGAGCGGCCGAACTGACGGCGGTGCCGGCGCCGGAGCTGCTGCGCATGTACGAACTGTTGCGACCGGGCCGCTCATCGCAGGAGGAGCTGCTGGCGGTTGCCGACGAACTCGAACAGCGCTACAACGCGCGAATCAATGCCACGTTTGTCCGTGAGGCGGCGGCGGTATACCTGGAGCGCAGCTTGTTTCGCAAAGACTGAGGCTGACGACCTACGAAATGTGTCGGTGTAGTCGATATATATAAAGGAAACACAGCAGCCTGCCTCAAAGCCGGCTGCGTTTCTTACATGCGCATACGCACTCTTGTGCATTATTGCGGACAGGCCGGGCCAACGTATCGTCGTGCTGTGCTTGGTGGACAGGTCGTGGCTGATGATGCGCAGGTGCGTAAAGCCGTATACTGGCCATGTGCCGACGTGGAGGCGCCCATCTTCCCCGGAATGAAGCTCAGCGCGCGTCCACCTCTTGGCATCGTCTCCGTCGAAGACCAGTTGATATTGAGGAAGATCCTGTTGATCTCCAACGGGTACACCCAAAAACAGACCGTTCCCTGCTTGCCTACGGGGCTGTTTCACGGCTCGGACTGCCCGTTCTGGATGTTATAGCGCATCCAGCTCCTGTGCTGCCCTCCTGTGCTGCATCGAAGGCAGAGGAGTTGTCGGCAAAATCGTCACTACTTGGGCCGTAGTTGGATACATGTTGAATCCCAACAAGGTCTGAGCGGTACTGACAGCACCCCAAAACTGTTGCCAAGCGCTGCGGGTTTAGTTGCACATGCCATTGGGGAAATATTATTTATGTGCAAGGCAGTGGTGCAGATGGAGGGCGGCTTGTTGTGCAGAGATGGGTGCCTCCGGCGCCGTCAAAATGAGCGCTGGCGAAACGAAGAAAACATGCCCGCCCTTGGCTGCCGGGTATTTTCCTTTCGTTTCGACGGCTGAATGCCAAAACCAAACACAAAGGGCTGCACTTGCAAATTATCGTTGACAAAGAGGCAGCAAATTCGTTACTATCACGCTTAGTGTGTTTCGGAGTGCTTCGGATCGTTCGCCATGGCGAATGGTTCAGATGCATCGCATATCATGTCAACGTCACGGAGTTTGAACGCCGCCGTCAGCCGCTCAAAGGCGGCGGGTTGCGTTTTCATACGCGTCTTCATGTGCATGTAGCGGAAATGCCGCATTCAGCTGATAAACATTTCCGCGTCGACAATTTATTTTCGCCCCCATATCTTTAGTTTTCGATACACTTGTTCTGTAACTACTCAGGCCCAAATCAGTATTTCCCGCGAAACACACTATTCTCTCCCCCGAAGGGGGAGAGAATAGTGTGTGTTTCGCGTTGGAAAAATGGCTGGCCTGAGTAGTTACCTTGTTCTTGTGGTGGCGAAGATATCCGTTCATGTCAAGCAACTTCGATCTGTTTCTTCAAGATGCGGCAAAATAACCCGTTTCTGCGTGAGTTGAATCTGGATCATGAATTGCGTCGGGTAACACAACCGAACCAGACTTCCTACCTTGTTTTGTCATCTTCCTGGGTCGCATTATTTCTCTTCTGATCTTTCTCGATCTTCTTCGACTTGAAAAGCCGACTCGAAAAGCCGACTCGAAAAGCCGACTCGAAAAGCCGACTCGAAAAGCCGAATCGAGAGAGATGATGCAATTTCGGCGTGGTAAACGGATGAAACGCAGCAGGTAGCAAGTCACGTAACCTAAGTGAGTCGCCAAAAGTTCTGGCGGCAGATTCGCCTCCCCCGCTTTGCGGGGGAGGCGAATCTGCCGGACAAAACTTATGGACAGGAACTTAGATAAAGGGAAAGGTAAAGCAGTTATGTTTATTAATAAGTCAAGTCTTGTGCTGCGCGTTCTGCCGCTGGCGGCGATTGTGCTGGCGGCCTGCGGCGCGCAGCCGCCACAGGCAACGCAGCTGCCGCCGCAGCAGGTCACGGTCGAAGTGACAGCACCGCCGCAGCAGATTGAAGTGACGCGCGTGGTCGAGGTCGAAAAACCTGCCGCGCCCGCCGTGCCCGGCAACCAGGTGTTGCGCTGGGCACTCGAAGGCATCAACGAACCCAGCACGCTCGATCCGGCCAAGGCAGGCGATGCCCCGGTTGTGTTCGCCACCGGCCTCATCTTCCGCGGCCTGATTCAGCTCGATGCCCAGTTGCACGTTGTCCCCGACGGCGCGGAAAGCTGGACGGTCAGCTCGGATACAAAGGTTTACACCTTTAAAATTCGCAAGGACCTCAAGTTCAGCGACGGCTCACCTGTTACAGCCGAAGACGCCGCATTTTCGATCACCCGTTCGCTGGATCCGAAGATTGGTGGCGGCAACGGCGGCTATTATCTGAGCAACATCCTCGGCGCTGAGGATTTCTCCGCGGGCAAGTCTGACAAATTGGACGGCGTCAAGGCGCTTGATGCGCAGACACTGGAAATTACGCTCAAGAACCCGTCCGCGTACTTTCTGTATCAACTCAACTTCATCACTGGCTACATCCTCAGCAAGAAGAACGTGACTGAGGGCGGCGAAAAGTGGTACGAGAAGCCCGTCGGCACCGGCCCGTTCGTGCTTGGTGAATGGCAGCACAACCAGAAGCTCGTGCTCACCCCGAATGCAAACTACTGGGCCGGCGCGCCGAACCAGCTCAAGCAGGTCGACCTGATCTTCTACGGCGGCGATCAGGGCAGCACCACCGCTTGCAACGACTATCAGACCGGCGCCGTCGATGTGGTTGGCTCTTTTGGCCAGAATCCGATCCCGTCGCAGTTTGTGCCGCAGGTGAAGGATTTGCCGGATTATCACAGCGCGCCGCAGTTCGTCGTCCGCTATCTCGGCTTCAATAACAAAATCGCGCCGTTCAACGACGTGAAGGTGCGCCAGGCGTTTGCGCTTGCCATCGACAAGAGCAAGCTGATCAAGTTGCTGGGTGAATCGAGCGTCCGCGCACAGGATCGCATCCTGCCCGGCGGCATTCCCGCCAGTGAGCTGAAGGTTGATGGGCTCTCATTCGATGCTGTAAAGGCCAAGACGCTGCTCGCCGAAGCCAAATTCGACCCGGCGACGAAGGTTACGATCAGCTATGGCACCGAAGGCGACAACGCGAAGGTGCTCGAATTCCTGCAGCAGGAATGGAAGCAGAACCTTGGCGTCGAGGTCACGCTCGAACCGCTCGAGTTGCAGACGTTCAGCCAGAAGCTGACCGATACGTACAACAAGCCTGAAGAAGGACTGCAGGCCTACTACAGTGTGTGGGGTGCAGACTATCCGGATCCGCAGAACTGGATCAGCCAGCAGCTTCGCACCGATGTCGGCAACAACAATGGCCACTATTCGAACGCCGAGTTCGATAAGTTGGTCGATGCCGCCGACGTCGAGGTGAAGGACCCGGCTGCGCGCCTGAAGGCCTACAACCAAGCCGAGCAGATCGCGGTCACCGAAGTTGGTTGGCTGCCGCTGTTCTCGCCTAATGCGAACGCGCTGGTTAAGTCGTACGTGACCGGCCTGGTCTTCACTGGCCAGGGCATCATCGTGCCGGACTGGACTGCGGTGCGTGGCGTCGCACAGTAGCAGGTGGCTCGATTCGTTGCGCGCCGGCTGTTCAGCCTGATCTTCGTGCTGTTCAGCATCACGTTTCTCACGTTTCTCGTGGGCTATCTTGCGCCGGGTGATCCCATTCAGGCGATGATGGGCAGCCGACGCGACCCGAAGATTTACGCTCGTTTGCAGCATGAGTACGGCTTGGATCGGCCGTTCACCGAACAGTACGCCGCCTACATCAGCGGCGTACTACAGGGTGATCTCGGCAAGAGCTACCGCTTTGCCGGGCGGCCGGTCTGGGATCTCATCAAGACCGGTGCGCCGGTATCGGCCGAACTCGGCCTGACTGCGCTGGGGATCAGTCTGCTCGTGGGTGTGCCGGTGGGGATGCTGGCCGCGATTCGTGCGGATGGCCTCTTCGACCGTCTCAGCACCGTCGGGATGCTGCTGATTTACTCGGTGCCGGGATTTGTCATCGCCGGTGTGCTGCAAATCATGCAGGTCATCGCCTATCAAAACAAACTTCCCAGCCTGCCTACTTCAGGCTGGGGCCGGCCGGAGCACTGGGTGTTGCCGGTGCTGGTGCTGGCAGCGGCAACCACCGGCTACCTCGCCACACTGACACGCTCGTCGATGCTCGAAGTGCTTGGACAGGATTACGTCCGAACTGCGCGCGCCAAAGGCGCGTCGCAGGCGCGTGTGATGTTTCACCACGCATTGCGCAATGCGCTGATTCCCATTGTCACCGTGCTTGGACCCTCCGTCGCGTTCGTCGTAGTTGGGTCGTTTGCAGTGGAAAATGTGTTTCGCGTCCCCGGAATTGGCTTCGTCGCTGTGCAGGCTATCGGAACGCGCGACTATCCAGTCATTCAAAGTGTCACGCTGATACTGGCGGCAGCTGTGGTGGTGATGAACCTGATCACTGACATGGCCTACACCGTGCTGGATCCGCGCATTCGTACCCGCTGAATCATGCGACGCCTTAAAAAAAATCCTGTGGCGTTCGCTGCATTGATTGTGCTGGCGGCCATGTGTGTGTTCGCTGTGCTCGGGCCGTGGTTGCATCGTGTTGACCCGGCGCTGCAGGATGTCGACAATTTGCGCGCGTTTCCGTCTGCACTGCACCCGCTTGGAACCGACGATCGCGGTCGTGACACGCTTGCGCGTCTGATGATCGGGCTGCGCGTATCTTTGTTGGTCGCGGTGGCTGTGGAAGCGTTCAACGTGGTTGTTGGCGCCGGGCTGGGGCTGGCCGCGGGCTATTTCGGTGGTGCAGTTGATTTTGTCGTGTCGCGTCTGGCCGACATGTTGTTCGCCTTTCCCGGCATTTTGCTGGCGATTCTGATCTCGGCTGTGTTCGGTTCGTCCATCGGTACGTTGGGCGACGGCGCTGGCCGGCTGCTGCTGGTGTCTGGCAGCCTGGCACTGGTGGGGTGGCCGTTGATGGCGCGTTACGTGCGTGGCCAGACGCTGGCGCTGCGCGAACGACCGTGGATCGACGGTTCCCGCGCGCTCGGTGCGAGTGATGTGGCGATCCTGCTTCGGCACATTCTGCCCAATCTGGGCAATTTGGTCATCGTCAGCGCTACGCTGGACGTGGCTGGCGTCGTCGTCAGCGAAGCCACGCTCGGCCTGCTCGGCCTCAGCGCGCAACCGCCGCAGACCAGCCTGGGCAAAATGATCGTCGAGGCGTTCGGCTACATCACGCTGAACTGGACGCAGGTGTTTTGGCCGAGCCTGGCGCTTTCTGTGCTCGTGCTGGCGGTGTCGTTTCTCGGTGATGGGCTGCGCGAGAAAGTGTAGCGATGCCTGCGAAACGAAGGAAACGAACCCGTCTTCTAAGAAGACGGGTTCGTTTCCTTCGTTTCGTAGGTGCCGCAGGGGAGGATGCCCTGTGCTCCGGCGGCCTGCACGATTTCCGCCGCGATGCGTTGCTCATGTTCGTCGAGCAGCGCCAAGTCAATGCAGATGTACAACTCGGCCTGCTTGCGCTTCGAACGACGACAGGAGTTGAGCACGCCGGCGACATCACTTTTGACGAAATCGAGCAGCCCACTCTTCAGCGCGCCAATATTGAGCGGGGATTCGATGCGCCGGGCACCGGCCTCGATGGCCTGATCGGCCTCAAACATTTTGGCGAGCGTAGTCGAGGCGCCGCCGGGTGCGCCGATTCGCACACCCAGCTGCACATTTGAGCCGGCAAGCAGGTCAGCGGCAAGGCGGGTCCAGCAAGGATGGACGACGAGCGTCGCCAGCCCACGCGCGCGGGCATCGGCGGCGGCTATTTCAAGCTGCGTACGCGTGACGTCCAGCCGGAGCATGTTGTGCTCGTTCGTGCTCATGCGACCTGATATAGCTCCACGAGCACGCCGAATGTGCTGCGCGGGTGAATGAACGCATAGCGCGTGCCGCTCGGCTTGGTGATCGGCTGCGGATTAATCAGCTCGACACCATGCGCTGCCATGCGCACGAGCACTGCGTCGATATCGTCGACGCGCAAGCACAAATGGTGCATGCCCTGACCGTTCTTGCTCATCCATTTGGCGATGCCGGTCCCCTCCTGCGTTGGCTGCACCAGCTCGATGTGACTTTCGCCCAGCGGCAGAAAAGCCACCCGCACGCCTTCGCGCTCCACGTCCTGTACTTCCGCCAGATCCAGGCCGAGTGCGTCTCGATAAAAACGCAGTGCCGCGTCGATGTCCGGCACTGCGATGGCGATGTGATCGATGTTCATTATTCTGTTCGTCGGTTCGTCAGTCCGTCGCTTCTGCATTGAACAGCGTTCCACTTGGGATATCGCCGTTGAATTTGTCATCTGTCAGGTCACTGCCGACCACAACGTTGCGCCCGATCTTGATCTCCGGCGGGATGATCGTCCCCTTGCCGATGACGGTGATGCCGGTGGTGAGCCCAATTTCCTTGATCGGCGTGTAATCCGCGCCGTGGCCGACCTGGGCGAAGCGACCGATGACGACATTTTTGTCGATGATGCATTTGTCGATCACCGCGCCGGCTTCGATCACTGTGTCGGGCAGGATGATCGATTGCTTGACGACTGCGCCGCGCGCCACGCGCACGCCGGGCGAGAGCACCGAATATTCGACCGTCCCTTCGATCGTGCAGCCGTCGGTGATCAGGCTATGGTTCACCGTTGCACCGGTGCGGATGTTGACGGGCGGGCGCTCTTCGCTGCGCGTGTGAATGACCCAGTCGCGGTCGAGCAGGTCGAGCGGTGGCGAATCCTGCAGCAGATCCATGTGCGCTTCCCAGTACGACTGAATCGTTCCGACGTCGACCCAGTATTCGCCGTACGGATACGCAAACACGCGATAGTTCTCATTGACCATCTTCGGGAACACGTCTTTGCCGAAGTCCTTGGACGAATTCGAATCAGATGCGTCTTCGGTGAGGACTTTGACGAGCGTGTCGTAGTTGAACACATAGATGCCCATCGACGCGAGCGTACCCTTGGGCTGCTTCGGTTTTTCGTCGAAGCTGGTGACGCGGTATTCCGTATCTGTCTGCACGATGCCGAAGCGGCTGGCTTCGTCGAGCGAAACCTTCAGCGTGGCGACAGTCACATCCGCTCGTCGATCCTGATGAAACTGGATCATGCGGCTGTAGTCCATTTTGTAGATGTGATCGCCGGACAGAATCAGCACATAGTCGGCACGGGCGTTGCGCACAAAGTCGATGTTTTGATAAATCGCATCCGCAGTGCCGTCGTACCAGTCGGAATCCATGCGGCCGAGGTACGGCTGCAGTAGTGAAACGCCGCCATTCATGCGATCCATATCCCATGGCGCGCCATTGCGGATGTGATCCTGCAGTGAGCGTGGGCGATATTGTGTGACGACACCGACTGTCGTAATTCCACTGTTTGTGCAATTCGACAATGGGAAGTCGATGATGCGATATTTGCCTGCAAATGGCACTGCAGGCTTTGCCCGTTTATTCGCAAGAACGCTGAGTCGAGTTCCTTTACCGCCGGCCAGAATCATCGCCAAAGTTCGCATGCAGTTCACTCCGTAAAAAAGTAATGAGCCGAAGAAATTACATTGTATTGAATTTTTGGGTAACTACTCAGGCCAGCCATTTTTCCAACGCGAAACACACTATTCTCTCCCCCGGAGGGGGAGAGAATAGTGTGTTTCGCGGGAAATACTGATTTGGGCCTGAGTAGTTACATTTTTGGAACAATCTGCTCTACAAGTTCACCACTTGTCCGCTGCGCCGTGATTCCTCGGCGGCGAAGGCGATCAGATGGCTGGCGAGCGAAACACGTGCTGTGGTGCGGCTGCGCGTCTCACGGCCTTTGAGCGCGTCGCTCTTGAGCGCGTCGCTCTTGAGCGCGTCGCTCTTGAGCGCGTCGCTCTTGAGCGCGTCGACGAAATCGCGCATCAGTCCGGCGTCGCCGCCGCCGTGGCCGCTGCTGCCGGCTTCTGGGCGAATGACTTCGACTTTCGTGCTGCCGTGGCGCACCAGCCGAAATTCATGCGGTCGTCCTTCGACGAAATCACCGAAGAGCGTGGCCTTCGTGCCATCCCAGCGCATGGTGCGGCCTTCGAAGTCGCTGTGGCCATGCATGGTAAATGTGCAGGTGACGCCGCCGTCGAATTCCATATTGATCACCTGACGATCGACCACGTCGTTGTCGCAGTGAAATACACAGCGGCCGAACTGCGACGTGCGCAGAATTTCCATGCGCTCTTCTGCCGGTACGGCTGCGTTGCCGAAGGCGCGGTTGGCGAAGAAGAGCGGCACAGTCCAGTTCTGCGTCGGTTCTGCGCCGTATAGACGCGGCGCGTACCAGATGCATTCGTCGGCTGCCGGGCAGCCATCGGTGCAGCGCAGTGGCGCACCATGCGGCGCGCGCTCGGCGCGATAGTGCGACAGCGAACCGAAGGAGCTCAGCCGCTTCACTTCACGGCCCATTGTCCATACCAGGATGTCCAGATCGTGGCAACATTTGGCGAGGATCATCGGCGTCGACGCCGCCTCGTTGCCCCAGTCGCCGCGCACGAAACTGTGCGACATATGCCACCAGCTGACATTTTCGCGATGGTCGATGGTGACGATCTCGCCGAGCTTGCCGGAATGGACGATGTCGTAGAGCGTGTTGAAGAACGGTGTGTAGCGCAGCACGTGGCAAACCTGCAGCGTGCGGCCGAGTCGTTCGCTTTCCTCGACGAGCATGCGGCAGTCGGCGGCACTGGTGGCCATGGGCTTTTCGAGCAGCACATCGTAGCCGGCACGCAGCAGCGCCAGCGTTGATTCAAGATGTGTGCGGTCCTGCGTGCAGTTGATCGCCGCGCGCGCCAGCTTCGGCTGTGCGCACAACGCCTGCCACGAATCGAAGCGTCGCTCCGGTTCGATTTCATGTCGATTTGAAAAAAAATCGCGTCGCGCCTGATCCGGCTCGGCTACGGCGGTGAAGTTGATGGAATCTGGATTCTCGAATGCGAAGGCACCGTATACGTGCGCACCGCGCCCACCTGCGCCGACGAGCACGGCGTCGATGGGTGCGCTCGGTTTCGTCGATGTGTTGTCGAAAGTCATGCATAAATTATCGACGCGACGCCGTCGATGCGCTTTCAAGAGTACATTCGCGGTTGGAGGAACTTTATCTCCTGCGAAATACGCACATGTTTCATGTTGGAAAACATGATGGCCAGAGCCGTTACTGTTTTTTCGTACCTACTCAGGCCCAAATCAATATTTCCCGCGAAACACGCTATTCCTTCTCCTGAAGGGGGAAGGAATAGCGTGTTTCGCGTTGGAAAAATGGCTAAGTTCCTGTCCATAAGTTTTGTCCGGCAGATTCGCCTCCACCGCTTTGCGGGGGAGGCGAATCTGCCGCCAGAACTTTTGGCGACTCACTTAGCCTGAGTAGGTACGTTTTTTCAAACAGCCTTTCAACAGCGCCTGAAAATGATGCACACCCTCTTCGCGTTCGACGGAAAATCGGCCGGTGTGGTACGAACGCGAATGCAGGCCATGCTGCACATGCGCACAGATTTCTTCGTCCTCGCGCTGCACTTCTTCGCTGTAGCGTACGTCCGTTGCGATTTGCTCCTGCGCCGCATGCGATGTGACATCGTCATAGAAGTAATCGAAGATCACCTCACAGTGTTCTGCATCGAGCGGACGTACGTAGTTCAATTGCAGGCGCCCGGCGATGATGTTCAACATCAGATTTGGGAAGACGCAGTAGTAGAACGCTTCGGTTGCGTTCGCGCCGTACATGCTGTTGTCGGCATCACTGCGGAAAGGGCTGTACTGCAGCGAATACCACGGATGCGCTTCGGTCACGTAGTTCGTGTAGTCCAGTACTTTGTTCAGCTCGGGATGCACGATCGGTACGTGATACCCCTCGAGATAGTTGTCCATGTACACCTTCCAGTTACACGCGACCGGGTAGACGTAGCGCGCGTGAAACTGTTTGTCGCGCAGTGTGGCTGGTGTGATGCGTTCGCGAATGCCGGCGAGGACTTCGTCGATCTGCGGCGCATCGCCGGAAAGGTCGACGAAGAGCAATCCTTCCCACTCTGTGATGCGCACGGCGCGCAGGCCGAAATCCTCGCGCTCGAAGAGGTCGACGCGATTCCAGTGTGGCACGCCGCGCAACCGGCCGTCGAGCGTGTACGTCCAGCCGTGGTACTTGCATTGCAGCATGCGCGCGCCGCAGCCATCGCCCGTCGCCAGCGGGCCGGCGCGGTGACGGCAGACGTTGTAGAACGCGCGCGCTTGTCCGTGCTGGTCGCGCACGAGCAGAATCGACTCGCCCGCGACGGATGCCACGCGCGTGTCGCCGATGTTTGGAATCATGCAGACGTGGCCAATATATTGCCACGTGCGCGCGAAAATCACTTCGCGCTCGTGCGCATTAAACGACGAGTCGGTGTACCACGACGCAGGAATCGTCTCGGCGCGCTCAAGTGGCTCAATGGCGAGGGTGGTGGGCGTGAAGTCGGGAAGCATAGGGTGGGAGCGGAGTAGAGAGTCAGAGTCAGAGTAGAGAGTCAGAGTGGACAGCAATGCGTCGCATACTCTCCACTCTGACCCTCTGCTCTCTCCTTCATCAGGGCAACGCTGCGCGCAGCACGCGCAGCCAGTTGCCATACATGATCTGTTCGACGTGTGCGCGGCTGTAGCCGCGGTTCAACAGTTCATCGCCAATCTTGTGATGATCTCGGATGGTGTCGAGTTCGACGGGGATGTCTTGATAACCGAGGCCACCGTCGAAGTCGCTGCCGATGCCGACGCAGTCAGCGCTGCCCGTGAGCTGGCAGATGTGATCGACGTGGCGCACAACTTCGTCGAGTGTGACGAGATGCTTTCCGCTGCTCCAGTCTTTTTTTAGGAAACGATTGAACGGCACCACACCGATGACGCCCCCGCGTTCGGCGATGCGCTCAATGGCCTCATCGGGCAGATGGCGGTCGGCGACGTTCGGCACGAAGCGCGCAACGTTGCAATGTGTGGCGATCAGGTGTTTGCCCTCGAATGTATCCAGTGCTTCGTAGAGTGATTCATGTGAAAGATGCGATACGTCGAGCACGACGCCAAGATGCGCCATCATGTCGAGCAGCTCGCGGCCGAGTTTTGTGATGCGGCCTTTCTGCCACGTGCCGCCGGCGTAGCGTGTGGTGTCCCATGCCGGGCCAACAATGCGCAGGCCGCGCTCATACCAGCGCTCGAGCTCTTTTGGCTCGCGGATCGGATCGGCTCCCTCCATCAGCGGTACCAGCCCGATGCGATGGCGCTTTACATGTTTTTTTGTTCCATCGCCGACGCCCCAGTCGTTGAGTACGTCATTTAATGAGTGCTGATCGGTGACCAGCACCACGTTCTCGCATTTGTCTGCGATGCGGTGATACCAGTCGAGCTGCGACATCCCGAGCGCGTGCGCTTCGGCTTCGTTTGTGTAGCCACGCATCTGCCCGGAGATGCGGTGAGTGGCTGGCTCCACGAAAATTGTGGCAAAAGCAAGTCCGACGCGGCCACGCAGCATGTCGGGAAAGCCGACGGTGCACTCGCCGGCACTCTTCACGTGCTCCGAACCTTCTTCACGTTTGCGCGTCGTGTGCGCTGCCTGTCGGTAGTCGCGGCCGAAGCGTTCTACGTTGTAGGCGAGATCGAGATGGGCGTCGATGATCAGCGGAAAGGACATGGCGAGATTTTAGCCGGGCTGGCCGCAACTTCGCGCGTGTTCGCATGTTTGTGTTTTGCGTCGGGAAACCGGATACCCTGAATAGTCACAAGCGTTCGGCATTGGTAAAGAGGCAGAGTAAATTTGCACAATGACTCAAATCTGAGTCTTGGTAACTATTCAGGCCCAAATCAGTATTTCCCGCGAAACACACTATTCTCTCCCCCTTCGGGGGAGAGAATAGTGTGTTTCGCGTTGGAAAAATAGCTGGCCTGAGTCGTTACGAGTCTTGTGGAAATTTACTCTGCCTCAATGCTCTGCTAATGCGTACACATGTCTTCCGCCTGGTAGTCGTAGTTCGCAGTGCCGAAGGCATCGACGCCGAGTATTTGTGTGGTGGCTGGGTTCGCACGTGCGGAGTCGGCCGCAGCGGCGCAGGCGCGTGCGATGTCTTTTGTATCGCGCCATGTTTCGTAGAGTGCGCGACCGACGGCGACGTACATGCCTCCTGGGCTGTTTTCAGGTGCGGCGTTCTGCAGCGATTCGAAGCTGACTTGTGCGCCGGTCTCGTCGCCGCGGCGTGCCGCGCTTTCGATGAGTCGCACACGTGCAAATGCCGCCAAAATCTGCGCTTCGTTCGCCACACTCGGATTCCCGTCCCATGATTGCAGTGATGGGTCATCGATCACGCGCCTGTACATCGTGTCGGCCTGGCGGGCGTCGTCGCGCCGCAGCGCTGCGTCGCCGTCCTGCAGCGCATGAATTCGATATCTGGGCGGCTCCAGCGTTTCATTTGTGCGCGTGAACACGTCACCTATGTACGACCATGTCTCAGTCAGCGCACGCTGTGGGCCGGCTGCTGCATCGCCCAGCATGCCTTCGACCACGACCAGATCCATGGCTTTGTTTTTGCTCGCTACGAAATCAAAAATCGGATACGGAACGTAGGCAAAGTTCGGTGCGAGGTTATGCAGCGCGCCGCCGCCATGCGCGGAGAGAATCGTGATGCCACCGAGGCAAGTCGCTGCGCCGCATTCGCCGGTCGAAAAATTCAGCTCGAAAATTCCGTCGCCTGTGACGTCTTCCACGCTGAGCACCTGCGGATCGCGCACATAGCCGTCGAATGCAGGATCGTCGAGCGCTCGGTAGACAATTTCGTAGTGCCCGTTGCGGCAGGCGTACACCACGATGTCGCCGGCGTGTGAGCCGGAATCGTTGGTATTCGCATCGAGCAGCGTGGCGATGATCTGCATGTCGGGGCCGGGCAGGATGCGCGCGTAATCGGCGCCGCCCAGCGTTTCTCGCCTGTCGGCAGGCGTGATGCGCATGCCCCACACCTGTAGCGCCGCATCGATTTGTTCGAGGGATGCGCCATCGTCGAGGTAACTGCGCAGCGTTGCGGCAGCGCCTGCGAAATCCGCTGGACGTGGCGCCTCGTGCTTCGCGCCGAGCGGTGGGCATTGCGATTGCGATGGCTCCGGTGTGGCAATGTCGAGCGTCGGCTCGGCCGTCGGCGCATTGGGCGCAGCTGCTGGCGTCTTTGGGTTTTCCGCTGCTGGCGCCGATGTACATGCGCTGCTGAGCAGCAGTGCAGTAGCAAGGATCAGACTATGGAAGCATCGCATTTCAAAACAGCATTTTGACGAGTCCGAGTGCGCCTTGCTTCCACGGCACACGGTGTGATACGCCGCTGGCGTGTTGAAACTTCGGCAGGTTCTCGAGGTACCACGCGTAGTTGCGCAGCAGCGCATCTTTGTTCGAAAATTTCGGTGCATAGCCGAGCACGTGTTCGGCTTTCTCGATGGAGACGAATGATTCCTTCGACGCAGTTTCGTACACCCATTTGTAGAGTGGCGAGAGCTTGAAGAGTTCGAGCACGCGCAGCATCCAGATTACCGGCGCAGCTGGAAATGGAAGAATTCGCTTTCCATAGCCGGCTTTGTCGAGCACGGCTTGGAAATCCTGGCGCATGGTGCCGAAATTTTTTGCACCGATGTTGAACGTATCGTTTACGATGTTTTCGTCCAGCGTGGCGCACAGGTAAATCGCCTGGCACAGATCTTCGACGTCGAGATATTGATACAGGTTGTCGCCGCTGCCGAGCACTGGGAAATTATGGCCGGTGTGCGCCCAGTCGTAGAGCATGGCAAACACACCCAGCCGCTCCGGGCCGATGAACGATTTCGGCCGGATGATCGGCACACACATGCCCTTCGCACGGTACTCTGCGCAGATGTTCTCCGCCTCGATCTTCGCTTCGCCATATGGCCCGACGCCGTGCAGCTGATCGGTTTCGACGAGCGGATGATGGTCGGGGATTCCGTAGACCGCTGTGGATGAAATGTGGATAAGTCGGCGCGCCTTATTTTCGAAAGCCGCCTCGACCACATTGCGTGAGCCGACGATGTCCGTCGAATAGATGTCCTCTTTCGAATACAACGGCAGCGCTGCCGCTGTGTGCACGATGATGTCTGCACCAGCGAACGCCTGCACCAGCGCAGCTTTGTCGCGAATGTCAGCCTTGATTGCGTGCACGTGGTCCTTACAGTCTGCGTAGTCGAATTCTGTAATATCGACGCAGGTGACTGCGTGGCCGCGCTCGAGTAGATAGCGCGTGAGGTTGACGCCGAGGAATCCTGCACCACCTGTAATGATGAAATTCATAATTGGGTTTACGTACCTCCTAATGGTAATTGCTCAGGCATCGTTGATATGTTTCGCGATGAAAAATAGAACAGCCTGAGTCGTTGTGATTTGCCACCTTGTGGCGGACTGTCCCGAACCCGAATTTTTTCCTGCTCTTCTTCTTTCTCGCTCTTCTTCCTGAATTCTTCTTGAATCCCTGAAGAGGGAGCCTGAAGAGGGAGCCTGAAGAGGGAGAAGGAGGTGCGAATTCGCGGGTGAAATTGACGAAACTGTCGCGAGCTGGCAAGTTGTGTTCCCGATTCAGGCTGCTTCTTTACGCTGTTTTGTGAGCCGTGCAAATCTGAGGCTGAGCAGCTGATTTGTAACTACTCAGGCCCAAATCAGTATTACCCGCGAAACACACTATTCTCTCCCCCTTCGGGGGAGAGAATAGTGTGTTTCGCGTTGGAAAAATGGCTGGCCTGAGTAGTTACGCTGATTTAAATTGAATACCAGTTTGCACCATCTGAAGCGACGCACACGTATACGTTCGGCTCGCGCTTTGTCAGCCGTGGATAGTCGGCGAGTACTGCATCGCGCGCGGCGTTGACCGCGTCGTTGCGGACCAGCGCGATAGCGCAGCCGCCGAAGCCGGCACCGGTCATGCGCGCGCCGTACACACCGCGGATGCCGCGCGTGATATTCACGACTGTGTCCAGTTCAAAGCTGCTGACTGCATATGAATCGCGCAGGCTGTCGTGCGATTGATTCATCAGCTGGCCGAGGTGAACAAGGTCGCCGGTTTTCATCGCCTGCACGGCATCAAGCGTGCGCGAGCTTTCGTAGATCACGTGTTCGACGCGCGATGCGACGATCTCGGACAGCTCGCCGCGGCGCCGTTCGAATTCTTCAGGTGTGACGTCGCGTAGTGAAGTGACGCCGAAAATTTTTGCTGCCTCCTGGCATTGTGCGAAGCGTTCGTTGTAAGCGCTGCCGGCGAGCGTACGTGGTGCGGATGTGTCGACAACGAGCACACTCGCACCAGCGGGCATCGGCACCAGCTCGTACTCAAGTGAGCGGCAGTCGATCAGCAGCGCATGCTCAGCGCGGCCGAGTGATGAGATGAACTGATCCATGATGCCGCAGTTCACACCGACGAAGCTGCGCTCAGCCGTCTGTGAATAACGCGCGGCGGACACACCGTCGATGACGAGGCGGCCGGCCTGCGCTGCTTCGAATGCTTTGACGGTGGCCATCTCGGTGGCGGCTGAAGAAGAAAGCCCGCTTGCGATCGGAACATCGCCCCACAATATGGCGTCGAAGCCGGTGAGTACGTGGCCGTTTTGCTGCAGCACATGCGCCACGCCGCGCGCGTAGTTGCTCCACTCGACGTCGGCTGATTTATGAATATCACGCAGATCAAATTCTGTGAGGATGCCAAAATTGGCCGACTCGATGCGCACGATTGAATCGGCGCGCCGCGCGCCGACGTACGTCACATTACGGTCGATGGCCATCGGCAGCACGAAGCCGTCGTTATAGTCGGTGTGTTCACCGATGAGGTTGACGCGGCCCGGCGCGCGCGCGACGAACGCGGCGGTACGGCCAAACGCCTGCTGGAAGCGAATCTGCAGATCCGGGATATTCATGATGAAGATTGTAGAAGAATTCGACGGACGATCGCTCCTACAATGCGATGGACATGAAAGGCACTTCAAAATTATTTGTCGACGTCTTGATCGGCGCTGTGATCCCTGTTCTGATTCTTAAATATCTGAGCGACCCACTTGGCAATATCGTCGCCTATGTGCTGGCGGCATTTGTTCCGGTGACCTATGTTTTGCTCGATACATTTGTCATTTCGCGGCGCTTCAATGCGATCACGACGTATGTGGCGTTGTCGTCGATCGTGACTGCCGTGCTCGTATTCTGGTTCGTCGACGGGGTGCGTTATGCGATCAAGGACACCATGGGACTGCTGGTGGCGGTCGTGGTCTTCCTTGGGTCAGCGGCGATAGGTCGGCCATTCATGCGCTTCTTCGGTGAGCAGATGTTTAATCAGCTGCTCACGCCGGAGACGCCCGAGCAGCATGCTTCAGTGAACCGTCTGATGTCACAGCCCGCAGTGCGGCGCAGCTTCATGGCTGGTTCAATCGTGCTCGGTGTAGAAAATTTACTGGCGGGCATCGGAAATTTTTTATTGAATCTGAATATGGTAACCGCGCCGTTTGATACGAAGCAATTTAATAGCCAGATCGCTGATGTCAACGCGATTACGCGCATTGCATTCACGCTGCTGGGTTTTGCTGCAATGGCCATCGCCGTTCTTCTGACATATCGTGCGGTCTTTTCCATTCTGCCGAAGGAAGAGGGCAAGAGCCAGTTTGAGAGTGAGATGTGGGATTTGATTCGTATGTGGGAAGGGGCGAAGGAGTAGAGAGTCAGAGTTCAGAGTAAAGAATGGTTTTGGCAATACGCGAAAATCAACCATGACTCTGACTTTCTACTTTTTACTTCTCTACTTTCTCTCCACCACCACTTCTCCATTCGCCCACGCGCTGCCATCCGGCTTGAATGCCGGCAGTCTTTCACCGTTGCGTGCGTCGTACCAGCCGATGCGGATTTCATGTGCATCGGCTGGCAGAGTGAGCGTTCGCTCATCGCGTACAAATTCGCCCACAGACCATAGCCCAGTTGGGTATTGTCCGTCGAACGGCTGCGCATCCTGCTGTGCAATTTGTTTGCCCGTTGCATCGTAGATGTGCACGAACAGTGTGTAATCGGTGGCTGGCGCAGCGAGTATGCTCCAATCGAAGCGTACGTGGCCGGAGCTGATGCGCGCGTCGTTCAGCTGAAGCATATTTCCGAAACGCGCACGTATTTCAGTTGGCACTGATTTTGTCGCCGCCACTTTTAGGCGGCCGATGAGAAATGCATCCGCACCGCCGGCGTCGTCGAGTGGGATGCGGTGTGGCTCACCGTAGACGCGGTGCAGCGCTACATACACCGACAGCACGCGCTGCATCGGTGCGGGCGGTGCGGCAAGCGCGTATTCGTCGGCGAAAAATTCGTCCGGCTGCCAGCGCTGCGTATCGAAGCGCCCGCCGTACGGGATGAACTGTCGCTGTGCCACCACCGTGCCGTCTGCGTCGCGCAGTTCGATGATGGTGCGGTAGCTCTGCTCTATTGGCGCGCGCGCACCCCAATAGAGTGTGGCGCGCACCGGCTCGTCTGCAGCCAGGCGTGTTGCAGCCAGGCGTGCATGAAGCAGGGCGACTTTGCCGCCGAAGATGGTCTTCGACGGTTGCAGGCCGAACTGCTGCAACACCTGTGCTTCACTCGAAATAGTTGGTGGTGCGTAGGCTGGGCAAATCACAACGAGTGGCACGGCGATGCACAGTGCACCCATGCTGGCAACGACAAGTGTGCCGAGCCCGCGCCGCAGCGACGCCGGCGTCAGTTGCTGCCAGCCGGTGGCGACCAGCAGCGCGGTCGCTGCGACGCCGGGCATGATGAGCCGGCCGTTTTCTGTGGCGATGTAATCGCGCAGCCATGGCACGAACAGCGCAGATAGTGCAATCTGACCAAGCACGAGCGCGGCCAGCGGTTTGTTGCTCGTCAGCCAGTCGCGTATCGTTTTTGTGCGCTTGAGTGTGATGCTGATGCGCAGGGCGCAGCCGAGCACGGCGAGCACGAAACCAATGATGTACAGATCAATCGTCGTTTGCGGCAACGAAAGGTCGATGCCGATTACGCCGAAGTACGAGATGAATATGTGAGGCAGTGCGGCAATCATTTCAGCGAAGCCGAGCGGTGTGGCGCGCAACAGTGCGGCGTTGGCAGCGCGCACACGTTCAAATGCCAGCGGGTCACCGTATGCGAATAGGTTCCAGGCAAACCACGGCCCGCATACGAGCAGAAAGCCTGCTGCGACTGCACCGAGGCGCAACGGACTGTGGCGTCGGTCTACACCGATGGTGAGAAGTGCAGGCAGTCCCAGCGCGAAGCCGCCCAATTTTGAAAGTACTGCAGTGCCGATGAATGCGCCGAGCAGGGCAAATTGCGCAATGTGCGGCTGCGTTGCGCGCAATAGCCGCACAATTTGCCACAATGCGAGCGTGGCGCAAAAAATAATTGCCATGTCGTTTGAGACGATGCTGGCGATGTGTATGAATTTCGGATTGAACGCGACCAGCGCAGCGGTGAATAATGCAAAACTGCGATTCTCTTCACCTGGTCGCACCATGCGTGCGATTGCGTAGATAAGCGCAATTGTGGCGACGCCGAGCAGCGTTGAAAATGTGCGTGCTGCGTGCAGCGCCCGCACTGCACCACGATATGGGAATTCCTCGGCGGCGCTGGGAATGTGCACGTAACGCACGCTCGAGAAATCGGCGTTCACGTCCGCGTCGAACCAGTCCGGATTCAGGTGCGTAACTTCTGCGAGGTTGCTGTTGTCAAATGGCGCAATGACGAGTGCGATCGCCAGATAGTAGAGCGGGGGTTGCGCCGCTTCATGGGCGGGCTGCTCGACTTTCAGGTTGGGGAAACGGCGCTCATGCGCCAGCCAGGCCCCGTAGGTGAAGTGTGAAACTTCATCCGGCGCCTCGAAGGCCGGCAGCGTGACGTTGAAAAAGATACAGAGCGCGACGAACGCAGCAAGCAGAATGCGCAGCACGCAAACATTTTAGTAGGAATAGAGGGAATCTTCCCGTTTCCGTTTTTTCGTAACCAACGTGACTTGCCTTGCTTTGTTATTCTCCCGAACTCCCGAATCACAAGGGGTGCATTCGCCAAAAGGGGCAAATTTTCGACCGCCGGCGATCGGCATTGATTGGAATCCTCGAAACGTGCTCTCTCCCTCCCCCTTCGGGGGAGGGAGAGAGCACGTTTCGAGAGATTTACCAACGATGGGCCGCACGCGATGGCGGATGACCCAATCGCCCCTTTTGGCGAATGCACCCATCACAAGCTGCTTCCCTCGAAAAGGCGCAGCAGCATGTGATTCGGGGCGGTCAGAAGTGCGCCGCTTCAGAGCTGAGCGTCACGGAATCCTGCCTCTCTCCAGAACGGAGAGAGGCAGGGCGAGGGTCACATTTTTATGGCGTCACAACCGGCGTCACGCCAATTGGGCCGACGAACGCCTTCGGATCGAGTAAGAAGGGTTGATTCGCGGGAAGCAGGATCGTATGGATCGTCGGAGCCAGCTTTTCGATGTAGCGAAACGCGAGCAGATTCGGATTGTTGCGCAGTTGTTCTGCGATCAGACCGAGTGATTCGGCTTCGGCTTTTGCCTGAATCACGCGCGCTTCAGCTTCGCCTTTCGCTGCAGTGACGGCGGCATCTGCGCGGCCTTGGGCCTGCACACGCACGCGCTCCGATTCCTGGCGCTCCGATTGGACGAGGAATTTTGCGCGTTCGGCGTTTTGCTGCGCGATCTGCTTTTCCTCAACCGACTTGGCGTAGTCCGGATTGAAGGTGACGTTGCGCAGCAGGAACGACTCGAGGATGAGGCCGTTGTCTGACAATTTCGTGCGCAGCTCGTCCTCGATGGCCTTCTGCATCTCGGCTCGCTTGGTGCTATAGACCTCTTCAACCTGATAGATTGCTACACGGTTGTAGATGATGCTGCGCACCTGTGGGCGGATCAGCACGTTCTTCCAGTCATCGCTGGGGAAGCGCGTGAGCAGCTCGTATGGCTTGGCTGGGTTGATTCGATACGTCACGCTCGCGTCGATGAACACTTCCTGGCCATCGCTGGTGCGTGCGGTCACGCTGTCGTCGCCGCGCACTTCGCCCTCATTCACGTCCTTCGCCATCGTGTACGTTTCCTGACCGATGTCGTAGCGTTTCACAGACTCGATGACTGGCGTAATGAAATGCACACCGGGCTCGAGTGCGGGCAGGCGTATCCCGGTGATGATGTTCAGCACCAGTCCGCGCTGATTTGGCGGAATCGAGACGAGGCCGGCGCTCAGTGCATTCAGACCGAGGCCGCCGACGAGCAGTGCCACGATTATGCCGACCGAAAATTTATGTGTGCCACCGCGTGCGCGCTGCTGGCCGATATAGAAAATATATGCGAACAACAGGAGCAGCAGCCCCCAGCCGATGATCGAAATAAAGTTAAAGCCGTCCATTTTGATTTCCTCTCCATGCCTGCAGTTCTCTCGTTGTTTTGCATTCTGCAACCGCTCTGCACTTTTGCTGTCATCCCCTGGATTGCTGCGCCTCGCCTGCTTTAGAGAGCGGGACATGTCGACGCGGGATGGCTTTCACAAAAACCGAGCGGTCGCATTTATCTGAACAAAAGAACCACGTGGCAGACATCACACATGTTAATACGCCAGTTTTGGTAACAACGTAAACCCTGAAACCTAAGTTCCTGTCCATACGTTTTGTCCGGCAGATTCGCCTCCCCCGCAAAGCGGGGGAGGCGAATCCGCCGCCAGAACTTTTGGCGACTCACTTAGATCAGTGTTTCGCGTTGAAAGACAAGATGGCTTGAGTTGTTACCAGTTTTGTTATTTGATACGCAATCGATAGGATGCTGGCTCGGTTGTCACCTGCGTGATCGGGCTGATCATCAGGACCACATTACGCGCGCCTGTTGTGCGGGAAAAGTTCAGCGTTATTTCACCGGACCCGTCGGCGTCGTTCATGCTCATGCGCTGCAGCGTGCGCGTGCCCGTGCTTTCGACCACGAGCAACTGCACGCACCAGCGCTGCGGCAGCGCGTTTCCGACGCGCACCCAGCCTTCCGAGTTCCAGCCGCCGTCTCCGACCGCCACATCTTTCTCCGCATCGTCGCTGTACCCGATTTCCGGCACGCGGATGTCGTCGATCGCCAGCCCTTCACGGCTGACGCCAGCGTCGGTGACGGCTTCGAAGCGCAGTTGAATTTTGTGGCCGGCGTACTCGCTCAAGTCAGCTGACTCGTCAATCCACTGCGGTGCTGGCTGCGTTTTTTCCGTTGCATGCACTGCCGTCTTCGATGATGCTCCGTTCCATCCGCAGCCGAAGTTGGCGTTCTGCGGGTTGCTCGTTGTGCACGTGCGCGTCTTGAGCAGCTTCCACGTTTTTCCGCCGTCGATGCTCACGCTGGCGTAGGCGTAGTCATAGTCGTGTTCGAGCCGGTACCATGCACGAAAATTCAGCGTCGCTTTTTTTACGCTGCTCAAATCAAACTCGCGCGTCAAGCGCGGGTCGCTCACGTCGCTGCGATTCGACCACCAGAACTCGCCGTGTTGATCGTTCATTGGCAGCAGATCAGCGACGGCGGCGCCGTTGAATCGCACGGTTACTGTCGTGTTGCCCCGCAGTTCGATGTAATGCGTGCCGAACTGATTGAGCGTTTCGGTTGTATCGATTGGATATTCGCCGGCGCCGTAGCTGGCAAATTTTGCGATCGGCGGCACGCTGATCGTTGTGTAGTTGTAGCGATTTCCGCTCGCTTCGATTTTCGTCTTGCTCATGTAGTTGGCGACGACAAAATCTGCAAAGAGTTGTTCGAAGGTGAAAGGCTTGTCGGTATCGGGATTGCGCACGCCAGCGTCGGCGAGCACGTGCATGAAAGATTGTTCGCTGCGTTCGGGAGCACGCGCCAGCTTGCGTACGATTTCCTCTCCAAATCGATCATGCAGATAAGACCAGAAAAGATAACCACCGCCGTAATGCGCGCCGTTTGCACCTGCACTACTTTCCTCCCATGTGTTGAGCTGGGTTTCTGGTCTCGATGCAAATTCGTATGGCGTGCCGATGTTGCTGCCATAGTTGTTGATCTGTTCTGAAAATTGTGCAGCACCTTCTTCAAGCCAGAGGTCCGGCGCATGATTGTTGTTGAACGAAATCATGTGTTGAAATTCGTGCGCCATCGTGCTCATATAGGTGTTGCTGCCTGGATCGCTGCCGTTGTAGCCTGGCGCAGCGTGCATGACAAACACTTGACCTTCGTTCGAATCTTTGCGCACCGCACGGGGATATGTATCCGGCGCAGAAAAATAACCGCCGACTGAGCTGCCGATTTCCGCAGCGTGCACGATATGCAGATGGGGATCGCAGTCTACGCCGGGCTGCGGCTCGCTGCCGAAGAAATCGCGCGTGCGCTTGTAGATTTCTGAATCAAAAGTGTCCGCCGCTTTTTTCAAGCGCTCTTGATCGAGTTTGATTTCCGTCGGCTCAGTTTCCACCCACATATAGACGTGTGCATTTTGATATGCCAGTGTCGCAGTGATGACGAACTGTGTGTTGTTGTCCTGGTTGCTCATGGTGAACGTGCGCGTCGCGCCTGTTGCGTAGCTGCGTTCCTGCGTGCAGGTGATCGACATCGCATCTGGTGATGCACCACGGAAGCGCACGGCCAGGTCTGCGAGATCCTCGCGCGGAAGCACCGCTTCTTCGGCGCGTCGCAGGTTTTCGCTCATGCGCAGCAATTCTGCCTGCGGCGGTGGTGGTGCAGCAACTCGGCTGTTAGCGCTTTCCTTCGTGCTTTGGTCAGAAGTCAAATTCGCCGCATCAGCAGTTGTCGATGCGGATTGATGATCGGAAGCAAAGCTCCCCCCCTCCACAGCGTCTCGTGTGGCCAGCCAATATACGGAACCGGCTGCAACGGTGCACATGCAGCAGGTGATTACCGTTAACAGGGAAATCAGCACCACGAATGTGTTGCGTTTCATGCGGTGAGTGTAGACCACATGGGCTGGCGGATGCTGAGAAAAAATGGTGGTTACTCAGCTTCAGATAAGTATTTCCCTGCAAAACGTGTGAGTTCTCCTGCGAGTTCTGCTAAAGGTCGAAGAGATCGTGTGTTCGGCAATGAGAGGCTGATTGGCTTGAGTCGCCGTATTCTTGACACCCATTGCAAGCTCGACGACACTCCTTTGTTCACAATGAATCGCATCGCGCTCCTCGACGTCCTTCGCGAAGAATTTCACAAGTATGACGGCATTGCGCTACGCAATGATGTGATGGCTGGGATCAGCATTGCGGCAGTTGCGCTGCCGCTTTCACTTGCCTTCGGCATCGCCAGCGGTGCCACCGGCGCGGCTGGTCTGGTGACGGCGATATTGGCTGGCCTGATCATGGGGGCGTTGTCCGGCACACCCAATCAGGTCAGTGGGCCGACGGGTGCGATGTCGGCGGTGCTGCTCGTGGTGGCGCGTGAGTATGGCCTGCAGGGCGTGTGGATCACCACGCTGATGGCGGGTGCGATGATTCTTCTCGTCGGTGTGCTGCGGCTCGGGCGTGTGGTGTTGTTTATTCCGCGGCCGGTGGTAACCGGCTTCACCAGCGGCATCGCGATTCTGATTTTCACCGGCCAGGTGCACAACCTGATGCACATCACTGCGTCGAGCGGCACAACTGCGCTGCAGAAGTGGGTCGACTTTGCCGGCCGCCTGTCTGCTGGTGTACTACAGCCGGATTGGCATACGCTGCTGACTGGCGCGATTGTCATCCTCGTGATGTTTCTGCTGCCGAAGATGATTGGGCGCGTTGTACCTGCGGCGTTGCTCGGGGTGACGCTGGCTACGGTGATTGCGCTGTCGCTTACTTTTCCTGAACCCGTCGTTGGTGAAATGCCGCGTGGGCTGCTGCTGCCGGAGCATTTCGTCTTTGGCCCGGATACGCTGATGCTGGCCGGCAAACTCTTCGTGCCTGCGTTGAGTGTGACGATCCTGTGTTGTCTGCAGGCGCTGCTCAGCGCGGCGGTGTGTGGCAATCTGACCAGTCGCAAAATGGACAATGATCAGGAGCTGATCACACAGGGTATTGGCAATTTGATTATTCCGTTTTTCGGTGGCGTGCCGGCGACCGGTGCGGTGGCGCGCACACGCGTCGGCATTTCCGCTGGTGGACGCACGCGCGTGGCGACGATCGTGCACGGTTTGGTACTGCTGCTCGCTACGCTGCTGCTGGGCAATGTGATCGCGCGCATTCCCGTGGCTGCGCTCAGTGGCGTCCTCATCGTCACCGTCATTCGCATGAACGACTGGGATGACATTCGTTGGATGTTTCGCCATCGCTTCAAGAGTGCGATTGCTGCGTTTCTCGTCACCATGCTGGCGACGGCTGTGTTCGATCTGACGCAGGCGATTCTCATCGGCCTGGCGCTGAGCGCGCTTGCGTTCATGGTGCGTGCGAGCGCTGTTTCTGTGGAGCGCAAGGAAGTTGACATTAAAGCACTGCAGGCCATTGGCCATCAGATCGAAAGCGTGCACCCGGACATGAGCGTCGTCTACATTACGGGCCCGATGTTTTTCGGCGCAGCTGCGCGATTGCACAGCGAATTTGCCAAGCATGAATGCGAGCGTTTTGTGATTCTCTCGATGCGAGGCGTGCCATACATTGATGTGAGCGGTCTCGAGATGATCGAGGAAATCTGGGAGAAACAGCGCAAATGCGGTGGTGAACTCCTGCTGGCGGCGGTGCAGCCGGCTGTGCGCGAGATGCTCGATCGTTCACAGCTGACCGCCGAGATCGGCGCGCATAATTTCTTCTGGAGCGCCGACCGCGCCATTCTCGCGGCGAATTCGCGGGTATCCGCACAGTGATAGCGCGCTCACTTCATGGGTGGATGGAGAGTGCGTTTCAGTGCGCTTTGCTGTTGCGGGCGTAGTTCGGCGTGGTTCAATGCAAGGGAAATAAATAAGGCAAGGGAAATAAATAAGGCATAGCGTGTTTCGCGCGAAATAATATTGACTTGGGTCTGCGCAGGTATCGTCATTTTGAATTTGAGCACTCCCCAGGGCGAAAAAATTCGTGCTGACTGCCATAAAATCTGCGGCATGAATACAGACGCTTTTCGCCACTTGTACGGCTATCACTTTTCAGAAAACCGCATCATGTGGGATCGCTACGTTGCACAGATGTCCGATGAGCAGTTCACGCAAGCCATAAATTATTCACTGGGGTCCGTGCAAAATCAGATTGTGCATCTCATTTGGGTTGACGATGTTTGGTTCAGCGGCCTGCGCGGGATTGCGCTTCCGGAGCCGCTTCATCCTGCAAATTTCCCGAACCGTGAAAGCATTCGCGCGCATTGGGACGTCGTCGAGCAGAACATGCACAATTACCTTGCGCAGCTGCGCGACGAAATGCTATTTGAAAAGCCCCTCGAAGGAGAGGACGAAAATCTTGCCGTGTGGCAAGTGCTGTTGCAAGTGGTGAATCACGGCACAGATCACCGTGCGCAGATTTTTCGGGTATTCAGCGATATGGGAATCAAGACTGTGTCGCAGGATTACATCTTCTACGCGTACGACAATCCGTAGAGATAAATTTTTAGACGAGCACTTCGATGGCTCCAGAGATCAGTCGGAAGCTGACGGGTGCGGTGCCGAGCAGCTCGCCTTCCGCCTGTAGCCGCACCGGCTCGCCGTCGACCGACATCTGTTCGATGCGCAGCGCCGACGCGCGTGCGATGCGCACTTTTGGATGGGTGAGATGTGTGCCGCGATAGACGCGCGGGAAATTCAGCAGAAACTCGAGCTGGCTCATGGAATCCAGCAGCACAATATCGAAGGCGCCGTCGCTTGGATCTGCGTGTGGTGCGATGTGCATGCCGCCGCCGAAGAAGCCGCCATTGCATACTGCGACCATCGATGAGCGGCATTCGATCGTTTGTGGTTCATCGCCGTTTGTCTGAGGCATCAGTGTGATGCGCAATGGGTGATTACGCAGGCGGCTGAGTGATTTGAACACCGAGAGAAAATACACCGCCTTGCCCTTGTGTCCGCGTTCGCCAGCGCGGGCGATTTCGTGGCTCACTTCGGCGTCGAAGCCAAGACCGGCGACGTTGATGAAGTAGCGCGTGCGTAGTTCGCGGCCCTTCATGTATGCGATTTCGCCGACATCGATTCGTCGTGGTTGTGCGGACGCGAGGGATGCGACCGCAGCATCAGCTGTTTTTGGCAGGCCGAGTGCGCGTGCAAAATCACCGCCGGTGCCGCTCTGTACGAGCGCGAGTGGCGGCCGCTGTGTGGCGTTGATGTGCATCAGGCCGTTGATGACCTCGTTCACTGTACCGTCGCCGCCGACGCAGATCAGCGCAGCACGTCCTGCGGACGTGGACGCCAGTTGAATCGCGTGCCCAGGCGCTGTGCTCATTACTGTTTCGATGGGTCCGGGCCAGCATGCGCGGAGTTGTGCAGCGAGCGCCGGCCAGCGCTGTGCAGTGGCACCGTTGGCGGATGCGGGATTCACGATGATCAGCGTCGATGTCATGGGGCACAGTGTAGGGGCGACGCTTGCGTCGCCCAAATCACAGGCGTGGGGGCGTCGCCCCTACGAGCGCGGCAAACTGAATCGGAACGTCGATCCTTTTTTGCCGTCGCTTTCGACCCAGATTTGACCGCCGTGTGCGTCGATGATCGATTTGCACAGATACAGACCGAGACCGGTGCCAGGGATGCTCTTGCGCACGGCGCCTTCTAGGCGTTGGAAGCGCTTGAAAAGCCGTTCCTGATCTTCGGCTGGGATGCCTGTCCCCTCGTCGCTCACGCTGATAACGACATTCGTATTGTCAACTGACGAGGTCACATGCACAATGCTGCCGGCAGGCGAATACTTTACGGCGTTCGAGACGAGGTTATTCAGCACCTGTGTGATGCGCGCTTCGTCGGCGAAAACGAGCGGCAGGTCAGCTGGCACGTCGGCGATGAGTGTGTGCGATTTCGTCTGGGCCTGGAAGCGGGTGATGACGCGCCGCACGAGTTCGTCGATGTCGAGTTCGACTCGATCGATGCGGAAGTTGCCGGCTTGAGCGCGTGATGCATCGAGCAGATTGTCGATCAATTCGGCGAGGCGGTCACTTTCCTCTTCGATGACCTGCAGGCTGTCGCGCACGGTTTCTTCATCCCATGCGGCGTCGTGTCGGCGCAGTGTGCTGGCATAGCCTTTAATCAGCGCCACCGGCGTCTTGAGCTCGTGCGACACGGCGGAGACGAAGGTGCTTTTCATTTCATCGGCCATACGCAGGCGGGTCAGATCGTGCACGTTGGCGATGATGTTCGCCATGCGGCTGTGCGCATCGAGCAGAGGTGCGAAGTTGATCTCGACGGGGACGAAGCGCCCATCTGGTCTGCGCAGATCGCCTTCGACGAAGAGGGCAGCGTTGCCGTGCAGCGGCCAGCCCTGAGCTTCGGCCTCATCGAGTGAGCGGCCGGCACGCTGATTTTGCAGCGTTAGCACATCTTCGAATCGCTTGCCGAGCGCGTCTGCAGCGTTGACGCCGGTTAATTCGATTAGTTTACGGTTGAAGGTGACGATGCGATGCGCCACGTCCATGATCGCCACGCCGTCGGCGCTGAATTCGAGAATTGCGTCGAGTCGGCGCTTGTCCTGGTTCACCTGCTGATACAGCCGTGCGTTATTCACTGCGATCGCTGCCTGATCAGCAAAACTTTGCAGCACGCGTCGGTCGTTGCCGCTGAATGTGCTGCCGCGCATCCGATAGACATAGAGTGCGCCGAGAAATTCTTCGCCGATCTGCATTGGTAGCCATACCACCTGCCAAAATCCCAGGCCGACGCGTTGTGCAATTGCGACGAGATTGCGGCGCAGCGATTCCTCGGCTTTGCGCGGGTCTTCGATTTCATCCAGTAGCGGCCGCAGCTGATCGAGCAGCGGCTGTGCTACACCATAGGAGGTGCGGATGCGGTAGCGGCCATCTTCGTCGACGAGCGCAACCAGTGCAGCCTGGCCGTTGAGGATTTCAGTCGAGAGCTGTAGGATGAGCCGTAATACTTCGGATAAATCGAGCCGCGAGGTGAGTGCGCGGCTGATTTCGAGCAGATAGTCTCTCTGGCGTACGCGAAAATCGGGCAGCATAAGATTTATTTCCACGAATTAGGTGAATATGCGCGCTATCGTGCGCGCTATCGTGCCGCGCAAGTACTGGATTAATACAAATAGTAAATATTTAACCCAGTCAATTTTTCGTTGCGAAAGAGGCTCTCCTTTTTGTTTGGGATTTTCTTCGTTTTCGTTTTCGTTTTCGTTTTCGTTCTCGTTTTTTTTAGGAAGCAGGAAGCAGGAAGCATTCGTGCTAATTAGGAAGTATTAGAAAAAGGGTACCTACTCAGGCCCAAATTAGTATTTCCCGCGAAACACACTATTCTCTCCCCCGAAGGGGGAGAGAATAGTGTGTTTCGCGTTGGAAAAATGGCTGGCCTGAGTAGGTACGAAAAAGGAGTGCTCAAACCGCAATGGATGAAAACCGTGAAACACGGGCTCCAGTTGAAATTTGAGAACTCTCTAGAAAAAATAGAGATAGAAGAGACGTCTTGCGCAGAAAATACTGATGCAGGTCTAAGTGTGCATGTTGTCTGCTTTATACTTACGCGAAGTCTCACATACGGCTCATGGTGGCATGCTACCTTACGGCGTCTCAAAACGACGTGTGCCGAATGCAGTCCGTGCCGAGTTCACGCAGGGCGTATCCGCCCTGAGGTACCGAATCAATGCCAAAGAGTCTGAGAAATAACATCATTCCGATCATCTTGATCTTTCTGGTTATCGTGTATGCGGTGACGCAGTTCGCGAGTACGAGCCGTGGCTCGACTGTGACGACGATGAGCAAGCTGGTCGAGGACATCAACGCAAACAAAGTCAAGGCGGTTACGGTGTCGGCCGAAGGGACGACGATGCGGGTGACATACAAAGATGAAACTACGCTGGCCGCCATTGTAAATAAGGAAGACAAGATCGACGTCACTGAGCTGCTGAAGAATTACGGCGTCACGCCGGATCAGCTGCGCACGCTGGCGATTTCGGTCGAGTCGGTGCCGCTTCTGACGCAGTTGTCAGGAGCGCTGCTGTGGCTGTTGCCGACGCTGTTGATTGCTGGGTTCTTCCTGGTGACGATGCGCCGGGCGCAGTCGGGTGCGGATCAAGCTTTTTCGTTTGGCCGCAGCCGAGCACGCCGCATGACTTCGGAGAATCCGGTGGTGACCTTCGCCGACGTCGCAGGTTGTGACGAGGCCAAGGCTGAACTGGTTGAAGTGGTCGACTTCCTGAAGAATCCGGAGAAATTCATCCAGCTGGGTGCGCGCATTCCGAAGGGTGTGCTGCTGGTGGGTCCGCCTGGAACGGGCAAAACGCTGCTGGCAAAGGCCATCGCGGGCGAAGCGGCTGTGCCGTTCTTCAGCCTGAGTGGTTCCGAATTTGTCGAGCTGTTCGTCGGTGTGGGTGCGAGCCGCGTGCGCGATTTGTTCGAGCAGGCGAAGAAGTCGGCGCCGTGCATCGTGTTCATCGATGAAATCGATGCAGTTGGCCGCATGCGTGGTGCAGGCCTTGGCGGAGGCAACGACGAGCGCGAGCAGACGCTGAATCAGATGCTTGTCGAGATGGACGGCTTCAACACGGATACGAACGTCATTATTGTGGCGGCGACGAATCGTGTCGACATTCTTGACCCGGCGCTGCTTCGCCCGGGCCGCTTCGATCGTCGCGTCATGGTGGATGCGCCCGACGTCGTCGGCCGCGAGGCGATTCTGCGCGTGCACACGCGCGGCAAGCCGGTGCGCACCGACGTGAATCTGAACGTGATTGCGCGCCAGACGCCGGGCTTTACAGGTGCTGACCTGGAGAATCTGGTCAACGAAGCAGCGATTCTCGCTGCTCGCACGGGCAAGACGGAGATTGGGCAGATAGAGTTGCAGGCAGCGATTGAGAAGGTCGCACTTGGACCGGAACGCCGCAGCCGCCTGATGTCGCCGCGCGAGAAGGAAGTCGTCGCGTATCACGAAGCCGGCCATGCAGTGGCAGCGGCGCTGATGCCGGAGACCGAACTGAACGTGCAGAAGGTGACGATCATTCCGCGCGGCATGGCCGGTGGTGTGACGTGGTATGCGCCCGAGACCGAAGACAATCTGATCAGCACGAGCCGCAAGCGTCTCGAAGCACGTTTGGTGCCGATGCTGGCTGGACGCGCCGCCGAAGAGATCATATTTGATGATGTGACGGCTGGAGCGGTGAGCGACCTCGAGCGGGTGACGAACATTGCACGCGCGATGGTGCGGCAGTACGGCATGAGCGACGAGATCGGACCGGTATCGTACAGCGAGCGCAACGAACTTGTTTTCCTCGGCCGTGAGATTGCGGAAGGTCGCAGCTACAGCGAAAAAGTTGCTGAGACGATCGACAGCGAAGTGAGCAATATTGTGCACCGCGCCTACACGCGCGCGCGCCAGCTGCTTAGCGACAATCGTGAGAAGCTGATTGCCGTCGCTCGCGCACTGCTGGAGAAGGAGTCGCTGGATCCGGTCGAATTCCGCGCAGTGATGGACATGCAGCCAGTGTAACAACAGTGGGCTGCAGAGTGGGCTGCAGAGTGGGCTGCAGAGAGAGAGCTTGACGCGAAGGCGCGAAGGCGCGAAAGAGTAATCTATCGCATCTTCGCGCCTTTACTGTTTTTCAGGGAGTGACTAAATCCGAGTAGAGTCAGCGAATCACGGGCATCACCCGTCACCCTTGGGGTGGCGGGTGATGCCCGTGATTCGCTGGGTCTCTCTATGTGGGGTTAGCCACTTCGTTTTTCGAACTGGCGAAAGCCTTCGCCGTAGACTTCCTGTGCCTGACCGATGACGACGAACGCTTGTGGATCAGCGTGCGAGACGATGGCTTTGAGTGTGGCGGTTTCGGCACGGCTGATGACGACGAAGAGCACCGGACGTTCCTGGCTGGTGAAGCCACCGCGCCCGGTCCAGCGGGTGAGGCCGCGGCCCATCTGATCGATGATGGCTGCGGAGACTGTGTCGGGCGAATTTGTGATGATGAAGGCGATGCGGCTGACATGTGCGCCTTCGGAGACGGCTTCGGCAGCGACGCCGGTGACGTAGAGCGCGATCAGCGCGTAGAGTGCTTTCTCCCAGCCGAAGACGAGGCCGGCCAGTGCGATGACGAGAGCGTCAGTGAAGATGTAGCTCTGGCTGAGCGGGATACTGCGCCAGCGCACAAGCAGCAGTGCGAGGATGTCGGTGCCGCCGGTTGTGGCGCGTGCGAGAAAGACCATACCCATGCCGAAGCCGCCGAGCACTGAGCCGACGAGTGTATTCAGGATGATGTCGTTCGTGACCGGTGCAAGTTTCAATTCTTCGAAGGCGGCAACGAGTATTGAATAGAGCACAGTGGTGAAGATCGTGCGCGCAAGGAACTTCCACCCGCCCAGATATTTGAGGCCGATGGCGAATAGCGGCAGGTTGAGCATTAGAGTGACGATACCGATGGGGATGGGCGCCGGCAGTACGCGATTCAAAATGATCGCCAGGCCGGTGATGCCTCCTGAGGCCAGGTCGGCTGGATTCAGGAAAATTACTACTGCGAGTGCCTGTAGCACACATCCCAACATGATGAGGATGGCGTCGCGCAGGAATGCAATGCGAGCAGGGGAGGTGGTCTGAAGCACAGTGCGATTGTACGGTGAGGGGAGAGTTTGTAATTATTCAGGCCTAAATCAATATTTCCGGCAAAACACGTGATTCCTTCACCCCTGTACAGGCGCCTGCAGGGGGAAGGAATCGCGTGTTTTGCGTTGGAAAACCGGATGGCCTGAATGGGTTACGACTCGGTTCAATTTCTACGCTGATTCCTGGCTCCGCTTCAATTTTGCTGCCATTTCCGTCCAGCCGATGGGGGAGAGGCCGTACTTGTACTGCAACTGGTCGTCGTGCATCTGGCCGGTGCGGAAGTCGCGCATGGCGCAGGTCCAGCGCAGCATTTCGAAGGTGAGTGTGCGCAGGCCGGCGCGCGGCGCAATTTTTCCGGTGAGCAGATATTCGAGGTTGCGGCCGGTGCACGGAAAGAGCTTGTCGTTCAACTCGTAGCGTTCGATGTTGGCGTCGAGGAGCGCGAGGCATTCTTCGCTGATGGGCAGTGTGCGTTCCTTGAACTTCAAATGTTTTTTCGCGTAACGAATTGCGATGCTGCGCGGATCACGCACAATGTCATGCACCGTGAGTGCCATGCATTCGCTCTTCTTGATGCCGGTTTCCAACACGAGTGTGACCACGGTGAGTGGCCGCGTGTCGAGTTTTTCTTCGAGGGAATATTCGCGTGCTGCGTGCAGTGTGCGATCTGCCTCTTCGTCGGTTAGCAGATCCGGCAGCGGATCGAGCAGGGGTTTGTACGGCACGCCATCTGCAGGATCGAGCATGATATAGCCGTGTTCGCGCAAAAATTTAAAAAAAGCTTTCAGCGACGTCAGCCGTCGCTCGAGCGACTTGGGGCTGGCAGCGCGGCGCTGGTGTTCTTCGTGTTCCAGAAAACTGCGCACATGGTCACCTTTGATTTGTGTGAGCAGGGGTGCGGGCTGTTTATCGTCAGGCTGTAAAAAACGTTCGAAGAGCCGCACGTCGCCCCAGAAAGCCTTGCGCGTGTTGTCGGCGATCAGGCGCTTGTCGAGGTGCCGTGCGTATTCCTGCAGCGCTTCGTCGAGGCGTTCGATTTTTGGGGCGGGCATGCAAGAAGTGTACTAGCCGCGAAGGAGAGCATGCGCGTGAGGTTCATCTGGCGTGTGATTTGCGTCATCCTCGACCGCGGGCGTATTCGCGATTGACGCGGAAGCGCAGCGGTTCACCGTGTTGCCAGCGATCGAGTTCGTCGATCATGACGCGGCCCATGCGGCGACATTCGTTGCTCATGCTTCCTGCGATGTGCGGTGTGAGCATGACGTTGGGTAGTTCGTACAGTGGCGATCCGTCGGCGGGTGGTTCCGGCCAGGTGACATCGAGCAGGGCGAACAAATCCGGCCGATCGCGCAGCACGGCGATGAGTTCCGGCTCGTTCACTACGGCGCCGCGTGCGGTGTTGATGAACGTGGCATTGTGTTTCATGCTGCGCAGCAGTGCGTCATTGATCATGCCTTCGGTTTCGGGCAGCCATGGCGTGTGGCAGGAAATAACATCGGCGCGCGTGAAGACGTCTTCGAGTGGGACGAGCGTTACTCCGATATCGCGCGCAAAATCCGGCGGTGCGTGCGGATCATAAGCGACGACGTCGACATCATAGGAGCGCAGTCGTTCGGCGACCATGCGGCCGATGGCGCCGAGCGAGATGAGGCCGACGGTGCTGTGATAGCCGCCAGCTACGTCGCCGAGCTTCACGTAACGCTTTTCGTGTTTGATCTGTAGTGCGATGCGCCAGGTTTGTTTGAGCGCGAGCATGATCTGCGCCACCGTAAATTCGGCCACAGGCGCACCGTTGGCGACATTGGCATTGGAGATCTGTACGCCGTGCGCCCAGGTCTCATCGGTGACGAATGCGTTCACCGCGCCAGCGCCGTAGAACAGCACGCGCAGCTGCGGAAAGACTTCAAAGAACGCTGCGTCCATGGGCGGCATGCCCCAGCTGGAGAAAATCGCTTCGACGTCGTCAAAGCTGCCGCGTTGCTCGAGAAAATTCTTCGGGTCGAGTCGTGGTGCGGCCAATGTGACGCGCGCGGCGATGTCGCGCTGTTCGTCGGGACCGTAGACGAGATTGAAGCTGCGCTCAGGAAGCAGATAGACGGCTTTCATCGGTGCAATGCTACGGCGGAATTGGTGATTGCGACAACGACGAGTGCATCCGCACTGTGGATGCATCCCCGGTTCGGCGCAGCAGCGCCTCAGGCCTGCGCCGTTTTTCGCCAATGCCGAATCCGCGTTGGCGGAAGGTTGCATAGCACGACGTCGCATTTGAATTCGAGGCGCGCAGCATCGGCTGCGATCAGTCGATCGATTGCGATGGCGTTGTCGTGGGCTTCTCGGTTGTGCAGCAGTCGCGCGGCGTTGCGGCGCAGGAACGGCCCACCGATGTATTCAAGGAAGCTGAGTTCGCCGCCCGGACGCAGCAGCGCGCCGAAGTGATCGAGGATCGCGCGCACGTCGGCGGCGGGCAGCGCACGGAACGGGATCGAGCAGACGATGAAATCGAATTGAGCGGAGGCGTGCAGATCGGTGACGCTTTGTGCGCGGATGTCGACGCCGCGATGTGCGAAGCGTTCGCGCAGCCGCTGCGCGAAACGCGGTTCACGCTCGACGAGCGTGAGTGCATCGCCCGGCCGCAGCATCTCGACGAGCACGGCGCTGACCGGGCCGGTACCTGCGCCGGCTTCGAGCACGTGCAGCGGGCGCGTGGTCGTGGAGAGCGCAGCGGCGTAGCGTGATGACAGTGCGCGCGCGGCGTGCTGCGATGTGGGCGTCACCGAGCCGACGGCGGCGTGATTGCGCAGAAAGCCGCGCAGAAAAAGGAGGGAATCGTGGAGGGACATGGGAATAGGGAATGGCGAGCGGCGATCGTCGCCCTGTACACTCGTCGCCATGATCGTAATCGACGCTTCCCCGGCGGTGCATCACAAGGCAGGTTTGGCGCGTTACGCTGAAGAGCTGCTTGGGGCGCTGGCATATGCCGACCCGCGGGTTTCGCCGGCACGCAGCGGCTATGCGGCGTTGTACCATGATGCGGCGCATGCGAAGCCGAGTGCGTTGATTCAGTCGCTGCCGCGCATCGCCGTGGCGCAGACTCCCTATCGCTGGCGGCTGCGTGCGCTGCTGGCGCAGCTGGCGAATATTTCGCAGGACGCATTGCTCGCCGGCATTCCCGACGCGCGCGTGTTTCATGCCACCGAACATCTGCTGCCGCGCTTCAAAAAAGTGCGCACGGTGTTCACGCTGCACGACCTGATTTTTAGACAATTCCCGCAGCATCATTTGCCGCGCAATCGTATTTTTCTGAACGTGGCGATGCCCTTGTTTTTGCGGCGGGCGGATGCGGTGATCTGCGTCAGCGAGCATACGCGGCGCGATGCGATCACGGCCTACGGCATTCCCGAGGAAAAGATGACAGTGATCCATGAAGGCGTGCATCCGCGATTTCGGCGTATCGATGATGGCGCGGCGCGGCAGGTGGTGCGTGAGTTGTACGCATTGCCGGAGCGTTTCGTACTTTCGGTCGGCACGATCGAGCCGCGCAAAAACTACCCGCTGCTGATCGAGGCTTTCGCCGAGTTGATGCGACGGCAGCATGACGAGACGTCGCAGCTGATCATTGTTGGACGCGAGGGCTGGCTGTTTGAAGAGACGTATCGTGCGGTGCACAGCAGCGGTATGACGGGCCGTGTGCGTTTTCTTGGCTACGTCGAAGATGCACATCTGCCGGTGCTGTATTCGCTGGCCGAAATATTTGCGCTGCCCTCGGTGTACGAAGGTTTTGGATTTCCACCATTGGAGGCGCTGGCATGCGGCGCGGCAGTGGTGTGCTCCGATGCGTCGTCGCTGCCGGAGATCCTTGGGGATGCGGCGCTGCTGCTGCCATCGACGCAGGTATCGGCGTGGGTTGGTGCTTTGGAGCGCGTGTGGACCGACGATGTGCTGCGGCGCGATTTACAGCTGCGCGGGCCGGCGCGGGCTGCGCGATTCACGTGGCAGGCGGCGGCGCAGGCGACGCGGCGTGTGTATGATGATTTACTCGAAGCCTGAAAATCAGGGAAAGACTAAACCAGAATGTTGCAAAAAATACGCCGTTTTAAAACGGCGTATTTGAGAGCGGGAGACGGGATTCGAACCCGCGACATTCTGCTTGGGAAGCAGACGCTCTACCACTGAACTACTCCCGCGAACGCGGGCAAGTATATATCAGGCGGAGAAGAAGTAGAGAGTCAGAGTGACTTTCCCAGCAATTCTCAATCTGAAAGGTGGGCGAAGATAGAGGGTGATGAAACTCGATGCAGTCATAAAACAGCTGCAGGGGCGATGGGCCAGCTTGCCGGATCGGCGCAAGCCGAATAACAATCAGCAATACGAGATGGCGGATGCGGCGA
>CANJQH010000026.1 GCA_947476335.1 Anaerolineae bacterium
CATGCATTCGATGGCCGCATCTGAGTACGTCTTTGGCCGCCCAGGGCTCTCTGCCGACTGACCTTGCTCCCATGTTGTCAGCGCGTGCATGCTGATCTACATCTGCAACCGCCCGCGATTGACCAGTGCTTTGTTATATTGAGACCAGTCGCGGGCACGTCTTTGGTTTGTGTTGTTTGTCACGATTCAAGCTTACTTGAGCCGTGCCCTCGGCTACCCCTTTGTGCAACAACGCCCGACACAAGAGAAAACAAGAGAATATCTGTGAGGATTTTTCAGGCGTACATTTCACCCCTCATCGATGCGCCAGACCATCCCCTTCCCACGCATCCGGCTTGTCGAGCGTCGCCGTCCGCTGCGTGCGCTCGATGACTGGCGCGAGCTGCCACTAATTCGCATCACCACACCAGCCAGCTTCGGAAAAACCACGCTGGCAGCCGCCTGGCTGGGGCAGATCACCGCGGCAACAAACGAAGCACACGTCCGTTGCATGGCAGTCGCTGTCTTCCGAAGATGATTCGCGTGACGTACGGCTGGAACACCTGAGAGACGCGCTGAAGCAGCACATCATCCACATTTTCGATGACTGCCATCTTCTTCACAGCGCAGCCGCACTCGATGTGCTTCAAAAATTACTCGATTTAGTCGAAGCAGAGCTCCGCCTGGATCAAGATGAATTCGCTGATTGCGTTCATGGCAGCGCACTCGAACATCTCGACGTCGCACAGTTGCAAAAAATCAAACGCCGCGCCGCCGGCTGGATCGCCGGCCTGCAAATTCTGTCGCTGGTGGCGTTGCGCAAGTCCAACGCCAAACGTCCGATGGACGGCTGTGTGCGTTACATCTGTGATCGAAGAACGCTGGGGTGCATTAAACCCAAAATTCGAAATTCAGTCTATCCTTCGGGCGTGGCTGAACATCGCTTTATTCCTACTCGTTACTACAACACGATCGGTTCCCACGAGCCGGCATTTTCGATCGACAGCGGCGACACTGTTGTGATTTCCACATTGGATGCTTGGGGCCAGGACGAGGAAGTTCGTCATGCCGCCTCCGAGCCGAACCCGATGAGTGGCCCGATCTACGTGCGCGGCGCGGAGCGCGGCGACACGCTGGCGGTGCACATCGATCGCATCACCCCCAACCGCCGCATGGGCTGGGTGCGCACCCCATTGGCATACAACGTGGTCGACCCAGACTATGTGCGCGAAATTCCGGTACGTTCGACTGCGCTTGGCCATTTCGATGTGGATATGAACGCCGGCACCGTCACATTGACGACGCCGAATCCGCGCATCGGTGGTCTGGTGTTGCCGGCGCGGCCGATGATCGGCTGCTTTGGCGTCGCGCCGGACGGTGGTGAGGCAATTTCCACCGCCACTTCCGGCCCGTACGGTGGCAACATGGACTACAACGGCTTCACCGCTGGCGTGACGGTTTATTTTCCGGTATTCGCTGACGGCGCGCTTTTTCACCTGGGTGACGTGCACGCGCGCCAAGGCGATGGAGAAATCTCAGGCACCGGCATCGAAATTTCGGCCGAAGTGGCGTTTACGGCTACGGTGATCCGCGGAAAGGCCATCGGCACAGTGCGCGGTGAGGATGAAACGCATATCTTTACTGTCGGAAATGCGCGCCCACTCGACCAGGCCGTGCAGCACGCGACGACCGAAATGGCGCGCTGGCTCGCCGCCGACTATGGCCTCGACGGCCACGCGATCGGAGTGTTGATGGGGCAGTGCGTGCGCTACGACCTCGGCAATATTTTTGACCCTGCCTACACGATGGTGTGCCGCATGCCAAAGGCGGTGCTATCAAAAATTGCGGGTGCTGAATCTCCGGGGAGTGGCTAAACTCGACTACATGAACCCGCGAATCACGGCATATCTTTGAGTTTAGTCACTCCCAATCTCCGAACTCGGAACTTTTTCTCGTACAATCCGCACATGGCTGATGAACTCAAAGAACTTATGACGCAAATGGTTTCTCGTTTCAATCCGGTGGCGGCACAGGGAGTTGACGCGAAGTTTCAATTGAACGCAACCGGCACGGGTGGCGGCGTGTATACACTGGCAGTTGCGGGTGGGAAAGCGACGGTTCTGAACGGCCCAGCCGAGAATCCGGCGCTCGTAATCGACGTTGCCGTCGACGACTGGATTGCTGTGATGCGCGGCGAAATGGACGCCACGCACGCGTTCATGACCGGCAAGCTGCGTGTGCAAGGCGATATGAGCCAGCTGCTGAAATTTCAGCAGATGTTTCGCCCGTAAAGGCAGTATTTACGTCACCCCTGCCGCATCATCCCTGCGCATCATCCCTGCGCATCATCCCTACGCATCATCCCTACGCATCATCCCTACGCATCATCCCTACGCATCATCCCTACGCATAGAGCGACGTAAGTAGTGGCAAATGCCGCAGTTGAGGCAGGGGTGTATCCGTCATTTTGGGCAAATTTATCAGTGGGCGCTGCTTTGGCAACGGCAGCGACACGACGCGTCAGTCAGATTTCGCCCCTTTTGGCGAATGCACCCGTGCGGTTGATGCATCGCATATTTCTTGTAGTGACTCAGCGGGCCATGAGTACCACTTTGATTGAACCCGTCTCGCTCTTCAGTTCTGACTATCTACTATCACTACTCACCATCCCACTTCTCATACCGCCGCACACCCTCTTCCTCCTCCATCAGCGCGAACCCGAGCGACTCGTACAGCGCGACTGCCTCGCCCATGGCCTCCAGCGTCTCCAGCCGCACCTGTGCATAGCCTGCCCGCCGCGCCTGCGCCAGCGCCTCGACCACCAGCGCCCGCCCGTAACCACGGCCACGCTCACTCGGCCGCACGTAGACGCGCCGCAGCTCGGCTGCGCCGTCGCCCGCCGGCCGCAGCGACGCCGTCCCTGCCACCCGCGTCTCGCCCAGCAGCATCAAAACCACGCCGCCCGGCGACGCATACTCTCCCGGAAGCTGCACGAGCTCCGCATCGAAGGAGTCGAATCACCCACACGCACCGGTCAGGCCGGCACGATGCTCCACCTCAGCGCGGTATTCACGCCACAGCAGGCGAATCTGCTCGAATTGCATGTCGGATCGGGCGGGAATAAGAAGCATGGGGTAGAGAGTAATCATTTTAGACTGCTGACCGTGTCTTGAACACTTTTCCAGAGTATTCTCTCTATTCGTAACTACTCAGGCCAGCCATTTTTCCAACGCGAAACACACCATTCTCTCCCCCTTCGGGGGAGAGAATGGTGTGTTTCGCGGGAAATACTGATTTGGGCTTGAGTAGTTACCTCTATTCTGACTCTCTATTCTTCCCATGCATGTTCTCATCACCGGCGGCGCCGGCTTCATCGGTTCACACTCAGCCAACGTGTTGCTCGCGGCCGGACACTCCGTGCGCGCGTTTGACAACTTATCCACAGGGAATGTGGATAACCTGGCCGGCAAATCGGTCGAGCTCGTACAGGGCGATCTGCGCGATGCCGACGCGGTCGCGCGCGCCGTCGACGGCATCGACGCGGTGCTGCATTTGGCAGCGCTCGTCAGCGTGCCGCTGTCGGTGCGCATGCCGCTCGAAACTTTCGCCATCAACACCACGGGAACCGCGCATGTGCTCGAAGCCGCACGCCTCTCACCGCGCAAGCCACGCGTAGTGCTTGCCTCCACCAGCGCCATCTTCGGCGACCTGCCGGGCTGCAAGGACGAATCGTCGCCGCTCGCGCCGCTGGTTCCCTACGCCACCAGCAAACTCATGGCCGAAGAGCTGATCTCGGTCTACGCGCGCAGCTACGATCTGCCCGTCGTGCGCCTGCGCTATTTCAACGTCTATGGGCCGCGCCAGCGTGCCGATTCGCACTACAGCGGCGTGCTGGCAAAATGGACTGCCGCCGCCCGCGCCGGCGACGAATGCGTCGTCTTCGGCGACGGCGAACAAACGCGCGATTTCGTGCACGTCCGCGACGTGGCGCAGGCCAATCTCGCCGCCCTCACCGACCCACTCCCCACACCCGATCCGCTCTTCGTCGTCGCCACCGGCGCTTCCGTCACACTGAACGAAGTGCTAGCCGAACTCGGCCGCGCCACCGGTGCGCCCCTGCGCGTGCGACACGCCGCCCCGCGCGCCGGCGACATCATGCACTCCTCGGCCGATTCGACGCGGCTGCAACGCACATTCGGCTGGGCGCCGCGCGTGTCGCTCGCGGAAGGGCTGAAGGAATTCAGATTTGAGATTTGAGATTTCATAACTACTCAGGCCTACGTCGATGTGTCCCGCGAAACACACTGTTCTCTCCCCCTTCGGGGGAGAGAACAGTGTGTTTCGCGGGAAATACTGATTTGGGCCTGAGTAGTTACGATTTCGTCAATCTAAAATCTAAAATTCTTCCTCACGGTTTCACATTCAAATACAGCTGCTCACGCAAGCTCATCACATCGCGACGCAGCTTCTCCTCGGTTTCGAGGCGGTTCTTCACGCGCTCGACGCCGTGCAGGATCGTCGTGTGATCACGGCCGCCAAGCAGCCCGCCAATTTCAGGCAGCGAAGCTTCCGTCTCCTGGCGAATCAGGTACATCGCCAGCTGGCGCGGTTGCACCAGCTCCTTGTTGCGCGAAGGCGACACCATTTCGGGCACAGAAATGTTGTAATACTTCGCCACGGTCTCGATCACCTGCGACGGGGTGATGTGCGAACGCTTGCCGACCAGATCGACCAGCGAATCGCGCGCAGTCTGCACACTGATCTGGCGGCCGGTCATTTCGGCGGTGGCGATTAGACGCGTGAGTGCTCCTTCGAGTTCGCGCACGTTGCTCTGCACCTGTTTGGCGACGAATTCGATGACATCCATCGGCACTTCAGCACCGATGGCGGAGACCTTTTGCAGCAAAATCGCGATGCGCGTCTCGAGATCGGGTGGCGCAATATCAGTCATCAAGCCCCATTCGAAACGGCTGCGCAGGCGATCTTCGAGCGTCACCATCATCTTTGGCGCCCGGTCACTGGTGACGACCAGCTGTTTGTTGGCGCCGTGCAGGGCGTTGAACGTGTGGAAGAATTCCTCCTGCGTGGATTCCTTGCCGGCGATGAATTGCACGTCATCCATCAAAAGCACGTCGACGCTGCGATATTTGGCACGAAACGCCTCCTGCGACTGACCACGAATGGATGCGATCAGCTCATTCGTGAAGGTTTCGCTGGTGACGTAACGTACCGTCATGCCGCGCCGGCGCGCCGAATGGCCGATGGCGTGCAGCAGATGAGTTTTCCCCAGGCCGGAGCCGCCGTACAGAAAAAGCGGGTTGTAGCGCGACGCCGGCGCCTCGGCCACAGCCGAAGCCGCTGCATGCGCCATGCGGTTGCCAGAACCGACGATGAATGCCTCGAACACATAGTGCGGATTCAACCCGTCCACCGGCGGCAGATACTGCACAACAGGCAGCGGCGCGACCGGAGCCGGCACAGTTGAAACCTGCACAGGTGCAGCAACGGGTGCAGGTAGCAGGGTGGAAAGCGGTGCTACGGGCGGCGCTACGACGGGCGGGCGCGGCGGCGAAACCACGACGCGTGCCGGTGCCGAGCGATCAGAAACCACCGCATTCGACAATGCCCCGCTCTGCGAAATCACCGCGAACGAAACTTCGACGGCGCAGCCCATACGCTCCGCCAGCATACGGCGAATCTCCGCACGCTTGCGATGCTCGATCCACTCTTTTACGTATCCATTGAAAACGCCGATGATGAAATGGCCATCTTCGTACGCAACAAGGCGCGCGCTCTTCAGCCACGTGACAACGCTGCTCTTTCCCATCGTAAGCTCGACTTCGCCGAGCACTGCCTGCCACGCATCTTCCGGTCGCATGATTTCCTCGCACCGACAAAAGCGCTGGTCCAAAACGCTGTTGCGCCTCGTCACCAGTCGTCTGTCGAATGGGTAAATTGGTAACTACTCAGGCCAGCTATTTTTCCAACGCGAAACACACTATTCTCTCCCCCTTCGGGGGAGAGAATAGTGTGTTTCGCGGGAAATACTGATTTGGGCCTGAGTAGTTACGTAAATTGTACCTACCCCCGCAGGCTTCGCTCGAATTTCTCTCGCTCAAGACTCACACACAAATAAAAACCCGGCTTGGCGCCCCGCAGAGGTAGAAAACTTAAGAAATCCACAGCCTGCCTGTGGATAACTCTGTGGATAACTCTGCAATGCGTGTGGATAAGCTGTTCATGGTTGACTTCACTTTCCCGAACGTGCTACCATGCCAACATGCGCTTCCGACTGCACAAGCTGGTGTCCGGCCCGGTCGGCAAGACGCAGCACGAAATTTTGAACATCGGCCCTACCCGATTCGACGAAGATCTTTGTGTTGCGTACCTGCGCGGCCCCATCGAATTTGTACGAATCAACGATTCTGTACTCGTCAGCGGCCGCGTCCAAACAACGACGACCGTACAATGCGTCCGTTCGCTGGAGGATTTCGAGATGCTCATCGCCATCGAATTCAAGGGCATCGCCTATGCATTGCCAGGTGCGCAAGTCGACGAGGTGGATGAAGCCGACAGGCTCGTCGCCGACGACGGCTGGCTGGACCTGACAGAAATGCTGCGCGAAGAAATTGTCATGGCGATACCGATCAATCCAATCAGTCCGCGCTATAGTGATACCGCGTTGGCGGCCCTGCCGGATGAAGTGAAGCTTGACGACGAAGATCGCGACTGGCTCACGGTGCGCTGGAAAACGCAAAACAGAAATTCACAGGACTAACACCAGCCCGATAGGAACAGAGGTTAATAGGATGACGTCTTTTGACGAGGATCAGATCGTAGGTGCATTGCTGATCAAGGCCGAGACGCAGGGATACGTAATCATCGACGATATCCTCGAGCTTTTGCCCGACAACGAAGATAATTTCGATCTGATCGAACAAGTCATCGCTGCTTTGGAAGAAGCGAGCGTCAAGGTTCAGGATCCGTCCGTCCAGGAGGAAGAAGAAGCCGACAAACTCTTCCTGCTCTCCAACGAATCCTCTGATGAAGAGGAGGACGACGACGAGGACGACGATGATCTGCCTTACGACAACGACGACCTGGCCGCCATCAGCGTCGACGATGGCATTGGCCTTTATCTGCGCGAAATGACGCGTGTGCCGCTCCTCACGAACGAGGAGGAAGTGCACTTGGCGAAGGCCATCGAACGCAGCCGTGCCGCCTCACGCAGCCTCACCAACAAAGGCACCCGCGCCACCGACGCTGAACGGCATAAATATGAGGCTTTCATCGAAGAGGGCCGCCGCGCCCGCGAACACCTCATCAAAGCCAACACCCGCCTTGTCGTCTCGATTGCCAAGAAGTACATGGGACGCGGCGTGCCATTCCTCGATCTAATCCAGGAAGGCAACCTCGGTCTGATGAAGTCGGTCGAGAAATTCAACTACAAACTCGGCTTCCGCTTCAGTACCTACGCTACCTGGTGGATTCGCCAGACCATTACGCGCGCCATCGCTGACCAGAGCCGCACTATTCGCGTCCCCGTTCACATGAACGACCGCATCCGCCGGCTCTATAAAGTCACGCGCGAACTCGAGCAAAGCCTCGGCCGCGCGCCTTCACCCGCCGAAGTGGCCACTGAGCTCGGCATCGACAGCGAACAGGTCGAATGGATGCTAAAGGTCTCGTGGCGTCCACTCTCCCTCGAGCAACCCATCGGCGAGGAAGAGGACAATGAGTTCGGCTCATTCGTTGAGGACGAAAATACGCCCTCACCTTCGCAGACCGTTTACGAAAATCTGCTCAAGGACAAAATCGAGGAAGTGCTGAACACGCTCTCGCCCCGCGAGCAGCGCATCCTGCGCCTGCGCTTCGGCCTCGTCAATGGCCGCTGCTATACCCTCGAGGAAGTCGGTCAGAAATTTGGCCTCACCCGCGAGCGCATCCGCCAGATCGAGGCGCGTGCGCTCCGCCGCCTGCGCCATCCGCGACGCAGCAAACATCTGAAGGATTACCTTTCGTGAATTTCAGATTTCAGATTTCAGATTTATCTCCAATCTAGAATCTGGGGTCTGAAATCTGGTAACTACTCAGGCCTAAATGAGTATTTCCAGCGAAACACGCGATATCCTTCCCTTGTGGGGGAAGGATATCGCGTGTTTCGCGTTGAAAAACCGGATGGCCCAAGTAATTACAAAATTTGAAATTCCATGTCACCTCGCAAGTATTACCTCCTCTCGCTGGGCTGCTCGAAGAACACCGTTGATTCTGAAAGCATCTCGCAACTAATGAACGAATCCGGCTACCGCGGCGTCGAAAAACCTGGGCAGGCGGACGTGCTCATCGTCAATACGTGCGGCTTCATCGGCCCCGCCCGCGACGAAAGCATCGACAGCCTGCGCGAACTGGCACGCACCAAGAAGAAGGGCCAGCAGCTCATCGCCGCCGGCTGCCTCTCGCAGCTGTGGGGCCCGAAGCTGGCCGCCGAAGTGCCCGGCCTCGACGGCGTCATCGGCACCCGCCGCTGGATGGACGTCGTCGATTTCATCGACCGCGTCCGCGGCCGCACGCGCCCCGAGCCACTCTTCCATATTCCCGAAAACGTCCTCACCGTCGGTGACGACGAAAAGGGCGCATGGCGCACCGCCGTGCAGGGCGCCTCGGCTTACATCAAAATCGCCGATGGCTGCCGCCGCCCCTGCGCGTTCTGCACCATTCCAACCATCAAAGGCACCATGAAGAGCCGCCCGCGCGAACTCATCCTCAATGAGGCGCGCAGCCTCGCCGAGGAAGGCATTCGCGAACTCGTCCTCATCGCTCAGGACCTCACCGATTACGGCTCCGACATCGGTATCAAAGACGGCCTCTCGCACCTCATCGAAGACCTGTGCCGCATCGATGGCATCGACTGGGTCCGCCTCATGTACGCCTACCCCGGCGCCGTCACCGACCGGCTCATCGAGGTCATGGCTCGCGAACCGAAGGTCGTCAAATATCTGGACATCCCGCTGCAGCACGGCCACCCCGCCACACTGCGCCGCATGCGCCGCCCCTCAAACATCGACTGGGTCTATTCCACCATCGCCAAAATGCGCGCCGCAATCCCCGAATTGTGCGTGCGCACCACCTTTATCGTCGGCTTCCCCGGCGAGACCGACGAGGAATTCGCCGGCCTGACGAAAATGGTCGACGATCTGCAGTTCGACCGCGTCGGCGTGTTCACTTATTCCTACGAAGCTGACACGCCCTCCGGCGCAATGCCCAATCAGGTGCCGACCGAAATCGCCGAAGCCCGCCGCGATGCGCTCATGCAACAGCAACAGCGCATCTCCCTCTCCCGCAACCAGAACTTCGTCGGCCGCACACTCACCACCATCATCGAAGGCGTCGATGAGGAACAGGGCCTCTCCTTCGGCCGCTCTTACCGCGACGCACCCGAAGTCGATGGCCTCGTCATCATCGAAGGCCTCGTCCCCATGGGCGAAATGGTCCCAGTCAAAATCACAGGCGCACTCGAATATGATCTGACCGGCGTCGTCGTACAGGATCCGGCGCTGATCGTGCTGTAAAAATAGGGGCTGCTCAAACCAGTCAATTTCTCAGCGCAAAACGCGCCATCTTTCCGATAGTCGGGGAATGGCGCCGTCATAAACATTTATGGAAGCACTCATCAAAATCCACGGCAACCTCGCCACTGCAGTGATCCTGTTCAACCTGATCCTCGGCGTGTGGGGGTTGATCAAGTACTTCCGCCGCGACACCGTCGACGGCAACTATGCCGGCGGCCTGGCGCTCAGCCCAATCCTCGGCGCAGTGCAGATGCTGCTCGGTCTGGTACTGATCGTGAATGGCCTCGGCGGTGCCGCACGACTGGTGCATTTCCTGTACGGCGTGCTCGTCGTGATCAACGTGCCGGCCGCCTTCGCCTTCACCCGCGGCCGCGACGATCGCGGCATGCTGCTCATCTACGGCGCCGTATTGCTCTTCACCAGCGCCTGTGGCGTACGCGCCTTCATCTCCGTCCACGCAGGAGGAATCTAGACGTGAGCGCAAGCGACGCACTCGCCTATTACGCACTGCCACTGGCCGTCGGCATCCTCGGCACGCTGCTCGCCATGGGCGTCTTCGGACGCAAACTGCCCGGTGATCGCTCCAACGAAGTCGATGAACTCCAGATGCTGCTCGCACATCGCGATCAGGAACTCGAAAATCTCGAGAGCGCAGCCGCAACCACACTCGCACGTATGCAGGACGCCAAGACAGAGATCGAGCGCATCAGCCTGCAATACGAACGCCTCGCTGCTGAACACGCAGTCGCAGAAAAGATGCTGGCCGAACTCGGCTCGCAGTCGGCCACATTCAAGGCCGACTACGCCGCGGCCGAAATCACACGCCGCAAACACGCCCTCGATCTGCAACGCCGCGACGCCGACGTCGCCGCACTCAGCGCCCGCCTCAATGAGGCGCTCGATGAGCTCGCCGCTACCCGGCAAGGCAAGGCCAAGTCGTCATGAACCCACGGCGCAGAATTTGGCTGCGACGCACGCAGCTCTGGCCGATCGACCTGATCCTCACCACCCTCGGCGTCATACTGCTTGTCGTGGGCATCGTCGCCGGTAACCCGCCCCAGACTACAGTCGTCACGCAGACCATCGTCATCACCGCCACACCAGCGCCCACACAGGAAATGACGCCAACGTATGTAGCGACAGCGTCGGCGACGGCGTCCGTGTCGGCCACGGCGTCCGTGTCGGCGACGGCGTCTGTGTCGGCGACGGCGTCTGTGTCGGCGACGGCGTCCGTGTCGGCCACGGCGTCCGTGTCGGCCACGGCGTCCGTGTCGGCGACGCCGTCCGTGTCGGCGACGGCGTCCGTGGCCCAAATAGCCACGGCAACAGCGATCACAACAGCAACGCCCACCACAGGCATAACTGCAACCGCTACAAAGACGCCAACCGGCATAAGATTTCCATCTGCGACAATGACCGCGACAGTAACTAGGACTGCGACCGCGTTGCGCGGAGCAACCACACCGATTACAGCCAAATCGATCGCACCAACGAGTACGGCGACCAATCCCGTGAGCATCACACCGATGCCCACCGATGCCGCGGCACTTGACCGCACAGCGATCATCAGCGGCGTGACTCTATTGCTGCCAGAGACAGGAAAGCGCAGTCAAAATCAGAGTCAGCGTGAAAGTAACTACTCAGGCCAGCCATTTTTCCAACGCGAAACACACTATTCTCTCCCCCGAAGGGGGAGAGAATAGTGTGTTTCGCGGGAAATACTGATTTGGGCCTGAGTAGTTACGCGTGAAAAGAGGGACGCACAATGAATTCAAACAAAAACGTGAACCAACAGCTCGGCGTTTTGAAGAACCTGATCAACCATGCACGCCTGGTGCTGCGCCTGATGAGTGATCCGCGTGTGCCAATTTATCTCAAAGCGCTTCCGGTTGTGGCATTGGTGTACCTGGTCTGGCCGATCGACTTCCTGCCTGACTTCATGCCGATCCTCGGCCAGCTCGACGACCTGGCCGCCGTGCTCGTCGGTATCGAAACCTTCATCGCCCTCTGCCCACAGGAAATCGTCGCGCAAATCCGCGCCGAACTCAACGGCAGCGCACCGTTCACCGGCAACGCCGATGCTTCGGCAAAACAAGGCGAAACGATCGACGGACAGTGGAAGGAGAAGAGTGAGAGTAAAGAGTAGAGAGTCAGAGTGAACGTAACTTAGGCCAGCTGTTTTTCCAACGCGAAACACACTATTCTCTCCCCCTTCGGGGGAGAGAATAGTGTGTTTCGCGGGAAATACTGATTTGGGCCTGAGTAGTTACGAGTGAACACTTACTGACTTTCTACTCTGACTCTTTACTGATCTACTCTCTACTCTGCGCCCCCCACGGCGCGATCAGCCAGATCTGTGATCGGCGCAGCAGCGCATGCAGCGCCCGGCCGGGATCGAACAGCGCGAGCGGGTCAAACGCAAGTGGCAGCAACGGCTGGCGCTCGCTTTCGATCCGCCGCCAGCCGACGCGCAGCTTCGTGCCGGTGAGGCCTGCGCACTCGATGGCGGTCTGCACGGCGAGGTCGAAGCCACCCAACAAATCGACCAAGCCGTGCGCCTGCGCCTGTGCACCGGTCCACACGCGCCCACTGCAGATTTCCTCAAGCGCAGCATCATCGGGCCGCTTGCGTCCTTCCGCGACGATGGCCTTGAACTCCCCGTAAACGCGGCCGAGGCTGCTTTCAAGTGCGCCGCGCGTGCGTGCGTCGAGTGCGGCGTCGCTGAACATCAGCGCATTGGCGCCGCGCGCGAGCGATTCACGATGCAGGCCGAGGCGCTCGAGCGCATCGCGCACGTTCGGCTTCAGCGAAATCACCCCAATGCTGCCGGTGATCGTCAGCGGCTGCGCGATGATCTGCTGCGCCAGCGCGGCGACGTAATAGCCGCCCGACGCAGCAATGCCGGACATATAAGCGATGACCGGCTTCTTCGTCCGCAGCCGCCGCACTTCGCGCGCGATCAAGTCCGACGCCAGCGCATCGCCGCCCTGCGAATCGACGAACAACACTACAGCGGCGATCGAGTCGTCGCGCTCGGCGCGGCGCAGCGCCTGCGCCACCGCGGCCGAGCCCGCAGTTGACGTCGAACCGAAGAGCGGCAGCGGCAATGGGCTGCGCAGGCCGCCGCCGCGCACGATCATGCCTTCGACGGCGATGACGCCGATGCCGCGCGAATGGCGCACACGCGACGGAATGCGCAGCGTGCGTTCGGCATCGCGCCATTGAATGATCGAAGAAGGGGCAGCCTCGCGCGCAGGTGAGGCTTTTCGAAAAAGGCTGCGGCGCGGACGCGCGAGATTCGTCGCGCCCACAGGGTAGATGCGGCGTTCGATTTCGTCTTCGTACGCCACAGCGTCGATCAGGCCAGCCTGCTGCGCTTCGCGCGCACCAAGCGGCGCGCGGTCGATGCAGGCGCGCACCTGTTCGAGCGACAAGCCGCGACCCACGGCGATGCCGCGCAGCAATTCGTCGAAGCGCGCGTCGAGCAACCATTCCGCCTGCGCGCGCGACTCAGCGCTGAAATCTGTGCGCGACCACGCGTCGCCGGCGCTCTTGTACGGCGACACGCTCGACCACATCGACGCCGACGCCGATGCGGTCGAGCGCATCTTTAAAAAATGTGTAGTCGCTCGCCAGCCCGATCACGCTCCAGTCCGCGCTCGGCGGCATCAAAATTTCATCGCATGCGCATGCGAGGTAATACTGAAAGGGGCCGAAGCTTTCGGCATACGCGATGACGCGGCGGCCCGTCGCCCGGAAACGCATAATTTCGGCATACAGGCTTTGATAGACGGCGCCCGATGCTTCACAGGCGATGCGCAACACGACGCCGCGCACGCGCGCATCGCCGGCCAGTCGTTCAAAAGAAGCGCGCAATCCCTGCACACTCAGCGCAGATTCGACGAGCAGCCCGGAACGCATCGCCAGTTTCGCCCACAACCCACCGGACGTCGGCGGCGGCAGCTCAGTGACGGCGCCATTCAAATCGATCAGCACGAAGGGTGCCAGCGCACGACGCGCGCGCAAAAAATTACGGAGGGGGAGGAGGATAGGCACGCTCTCAGTATATAGAAAGCAGAGAGCAGAGAGTCAGAGTGGATAGTCAGAATAGGTAACTACTCAGTCCCAAATCAGTACTTCCCGCGAAACACACTATTCTCTCCCCCGAAGGGGGAGAGAATAGTGTGTTTCGCGTTGGAAAAATGGCTGGCCTGAGTAGTTACCAGAATAGACAGCGACTGTTCGCTCTGACTCTCTACTCCTTCCTCCACCGCCCCACCACCGTCATCGCATCCGGCACGAGTGCGCGCGAACCGAAAGGGGCAAACGGCTTGAGCAGGTCAGGCATACGTTCGGGCAGCGCGACCACGGCGAAGCCTGTGCCGGGTTCGGCGGCGCTTTCGAGCAGCGCCAGGCCGGTGAGGAAGCCAGCGGTGTCCTGCGCGCACGACGTCACCGTGCCGACGACGCGGCCGCGGCGGTCGAGCACCGGGTCACCGAGCTTGCTCGGCCGCACGCCCTTTTCGTTCATGCGAAAGCGCACCAGGCGGCTCTTCGCAGCGGCAGCGTACGCAGCGTAGGTGGCCTTGCCAATGAAGTCGGCTGGTTTCTGCTGTTTAACGAAGTTGTCGAAGCCGATGTGGAACGGCGCGAGTGCAAGTGGTCCAGCTAGTTCGTGGCCATAGAGCGGAAGGCCGGCCTCGGTGCGCAGCGAGTCGCGCGCGGCGAGTCCGCACGGGCGCGCGCCAGCGTCGAGCAGCGCATGCCATAGCGCAACCGACTCATCGGGGTGCACGAAGAGTTCGTACGCAATACGTTCGCCGGTATAGCCGGTGCGCGAAACAAAAGCGGTGTGCCCGGCGAGCGTCGTTTCGAAGATGCCCGCCCACGGCAGCGCACTGAGTGCGGCAATCGCTGCAGCATCAGGCAACAGCTTTTCGAGCAACACCTGCGACGCCGGCCCCTGCAGCGCCAGGTCGACGCGCATGTCGGCGCCAGCGGTCGGATCGCGCAGATCGCGCAGGTCACAGGCGAATTCGCCGGCGTTCTGCGCGCGCAGCCATTCGATATCCTTGTCGTTGTTGGCGGCGTTGACGACAACGAGATAGCGTTCGTCGGCGACGCGATAGATCATGATGTCGTCGATCACCGCACCGGCGTCGTCGAGCAGATAGGCATACTGGCTGCGGCCGACGGCGAGGCGCGATACGTCGTTCGTGGCCACATGATCGAGAAACGCGCAGGCGTGCGGACCGCGCACATCGAGCACGCCCATGTGGCTCACATCGAAGAGGCCGACGACGGTTCGCACGGCGAGATGTTCCTCGCGCGCCGAGGAATACCACACCGGCATGTCCCAGCCGCCGAAGGGGACCATCTTTCCACCAAGCGATTTGTGTGCCGCATGCAGCGCCGTTTGCTTGAGCATGAACGGATGATACTGCCGCGCTACTCGATCGTCACGACCACCTCAGCTTTCTCCGCCTTTGCATTGCCGGTGTTGTCGATCACCTGCAGGCGAATTTTGTAAGTGCCGGGCGGCAGCGTATCCGTGTGCAGCTCCATCAAGTCGCCGTTCACTACGGGCTTCTGAAAATCGGCGATATGTCCCCAGCTGTCATTGACGCCGGCCTGGAACTGATAGCGCGCGAAATTGTCACCCGTTGCGGTGCCCGAGAACGTCAGCACATTGCCGCGCGCCACGCGTGTGCCCGACGCCGGCCGTACGATGCACACGTTCGCAGTCGGACACGCCGAGCCCGCAACCGCCGCCGGAGCAGCCTGTCCGGCTTCCAACGGTGTGCCGACGCCGTTGCCCTGCGTCAGCGTCCACGTGCCGCAGCCGGTGGTATAAAACTCGAACGTCATCGGCTCGATATTGACGATCACACTCGCTTCACCAAGGTGATTGTCGATGATCTCCTGATCTCGATCACTTTTCTCCCAGTAGCATTTCATACCGCTGCCGTTCGAGCGCCAACGCCCTGGGGTCATGTTCAGACCGATGATGTAAATACCATCGCGCTTCGCCGCAGCCTGTTTTGCAGGAGAAAGTGCTGGGAGGTTATTCGTATCCAGCATCGTCCAAGCCCCACAGCCGCGTGAGTAGAACTCGAAATCATCTGGACGAATCATCACCGCACCACCGCCATAGCCGAAATGGTTGCCGTTGATATCCTGCGTCGAATTCAAACGCTCCCAATAGCAGGAGGCGCTCATCCCGTTCGACCACCAGAGCCCGGGTGCCATGTCTACATTCACCAACGAGTGCCCGTCCTTACGCGATGCAGTCTGTTTCTCGATCGGCTGAGCCGGAAGCGCCGTCGGATCGAGCTGCATCCATGTACCGCAGCCGTTGGATTGGAATTTGTAATCCGCCGGCTGAATCATCACAGCGCCGCCGGGGCTCGTCAGATCATTCGCAAGAATGTCGCCGCTCTCCGCTGTTCGTTCCCAGTAACAGCGGGCTCCCTTGCCCATCGAACGATAGAGGCCCGGCGGAATCTGCTCGTTCACCAGATGTACGCCATCCTTGAACGTCGGCGGCTGCGCTTCGACGCCGGAAAATCCGAACGTTGATACAGCCATGACAGCTGCGAGGAGAATGGTTTTCATACTCATAGTGATACCTTTGCACGCATCACTGTATCCGGCGATGGCTACAAAATACCGTAGACATGGCTGCTCAGGCACATCCGCCATGTCGGGCGAATTTTTGCAAAGTGCGCGCCCGACTCAGCGCAATTCTGCCGCCCGCCGGTACGCCGCCTCGTTCGCGCGCGCCGATTCGAACAGATCGACCAGCGGCTCGGGATACGCCACGCCGTCGCGGCGGCATTCCTCCAGCGTAAGCAGATCCGGTCGATGCGCGCGCGCGCCACGCAGACCACGCAGTTCCGGCAGCCAGTGCCGCACGTAGTCGCCGTGCGGATCGTAGTCTTCAGACTGTTTGTAGATGTTGAAAAAGCGGTACGCGCGCGTGTCGTTGCCGACGCCAGCGGTGTAGCACCAGTTGCCGTAATTACTGGCGGCGTCGTAGTCGATCAGCTGCGCTTCGAACCACGCGGCGCCAAAGCGCCAGTCGATGCCGAGATTTTTTGTGAGGAAGCTGGCGACGTTCTGGCGGCCGCGGTTGCTCATGAAGCCGGTCGCACGCAGCTCACGCATGTTCGCGTCTACGAGTGGAAAGCCAGTGCAGCCTTCGCACCATGCATCGAAGTCACGTCGTGCCGCTGCGTCGCGATCCGGCCGACGCCAGGGCAGACGCAGATCGCGCAAGCCGCCGACGCGGAACAACTTCGCGCCGTACTTCGCGCTCACAAAATGAAAATAGTCTCGCCACAGAAGTTCGAAGAACAGCCAGTAGGTCGAATCGTTGCGCACGCGCTCTCGTTCGTAGCGCTGCACTTCGGCGCACACCTCGCGCGGCGAAAGGCAGCCGAGCGCCAGCCACGGCGATAGGCGTGAAGAATCATCGGGACCCAGCATGCCGTTGCGCGTTTCCTTGTACGTGCGCAGTCGATCAGCATCCCAGATGTAATGCTGCAATCGAGCGCGCCCCGCCGTGCTGCCGCCGACGAACACCAGCGTCGCGCGCGGGTCATGTGTCGGCGGCGTAAAGCCGAACTCTTCCAGCGTCGGCAATTCGCCGGGATCGAACACAGGCGTGCGCAGCCGATCCGGCGCCGGCAGCACATCGCGCGGGCGCACGGATTGTTTTTCAACCCACGTGCGAAAGCGCGTGAACAAGTCCGGCAGATCGTGCATTTCGAACGGCAGGTCATCCGGGTGCAGCAGCGACGCGCCGTCGAAGGCATGCAGCGCGAGCGGCGTGCGTGCGAGCGCATCTTCCACCGCGCGTTCCTCCGTGCCGGCCTCACGATGAAAGTACAGCGCACGCGCGCCGATCTCAGCGGCGAGCGCCGGCAGAATTTCCTCGGGCGCGCCGCGCCGCACGATCAGGTCGCCGCCGAGCGCGCGCAGCTCTGCGCGCAACGCCGCGACCGACTCGACGAGGAAGCGCGCGCGCTGCGGGGCGATGCGCGACATGCCGAGCGACGAGCGTGCGTAGACGCGCGGGTCGAGGCAGTACACCGCGACGAGCGGCCCAGCCTTGGCGGCGCGCAGCAGTGGCTCATGATCGTGCGTGCGCAGATCATTGCGGAACCAGACGAGGCTGACAGAAGTTGACATTTGACGTGCGCGAACCCGAGATCTAAGAAGACGGGTTCGAAATTACATAATCTACGAACACGCCGCACTGCCCGGTGTAACGCGTCGGCTCCAGCAGCGCATCGATCTCCGCGCGCGACAGATGCGCGCTCACGCGTTCGTCTTCGGCGAGCAGATCGGCGAACGCATACCCGCTTTCGACTGCGCGCATCGCCGCGTCGTACACCACATCATGCGCGCTCACGCGCCCGATGCGCTCACCCAGCGCGAACATCACCGCCTCGGAAAGCATCAGCCCGCCCAGCGCATCGACATTGCGGCGCATGCGTTCAGGATACACGCGCAACCCGCGCAGCACACGCAGTGTCTGCGCCAGTGCACCGTCGGTCATCACACACAACTCGGGCAAATATGCCCACTCCATGTGATTCACCGTCCAGTCGCGCTCGTGCTCCTGAATCAGGCCGTCGAACGCCGCGCGCGCATGATTGAACGACAGCCGGGCCAGCGCGACGATAGCCTCGCACAACATCGGGTTGCGCTTATGCGGCATGGTGCTGCTGCCGATCTTGCCCTCATTCCACGGCTCTTCGACTTCCATCACTTCCGATTTCTGCAGAAGAATAATTTCGTGCGCGATCTTGCCGCACGTGCCGGCGAGCATGGCCGCAACCGATGCGAATTCGACGAAGCCGTCGTGCGCGACATGCCAGGTGACAGCCGCTTCGGCCAGCCCGAGGCGCGGCATCATGCGCGCACGAATTTCCAGGCCATGCGCGCCAACGCCGGCGAGCGTCCCGGCTGCACCACCGAACTGCCCGACGAGCACGCGCGGCTTGCAGTCGTGCAGCCGCGCTGCGTGGCGCCGCAGCTCTTCGATCCAGATCGCCACCTTGTAGCCGAACGTGATCGGCAGCGCATGCTGGCCGTGCGTGCGGCCAGGCATGATCGTGTCACGATGCGCGCGCGCAATTTCTACCAGCACCGCATCTATTTGGAAAATGCGCTTCTCAAAAATCGCGGTCGCATCGCGCAGCTGCAGCACCACCGCGCTGTCCATGATGTCCTGCGTCGTGGCGCCGTAGTGAATCCATTCGCCGGCCGCGGGCGAACAGATGGACTTGAACGCGCGGATCAGCGGCACGATCGGGTGCAGCGTGTGATCGATCTCGCGCTTCATCCACGTCGCATCGATCCACTCGGCGCGCCCGCGCTCCGTGATTTCATCGGCCGCCGCCTGCGGCACGATGCCGAGCTCAGCTTCGGCCTGTGCCAGCGCCACTTCGACATCGAGCCATTTTTGCAATAACGCGCGATCGTCGAACACGGCACGCATTTCGTCGGTGCCGTAAAGGTCCTTCAGGAAAATCGAATCAGTAATGTGGGAAGGCATGGTTCATGCACGATCTGCTGCGTGCTCGACACTGGCGCTCATCCCTGCAGACGCGCTCTGCATGTCTTGTGCCATATTCGTCGGCCGCTGTGACATTTCCACCAACCGCTTGCGCATGGCGCGCAGCACATTACCATGCAGCGGGTAAGCCAGCAGCACCAGAAAAGCGCCGGCACATCCAGCAAACGGCAGGAAGGTCATGAACACGCGAAAGCCGAGCGCCACGCTCGCCGGCTGCACAGCCGCCGTCGCGTCGTAGCCATAAATCTGTGCAACCAGACCAAACGCCGCCGACACGATCGCAGTGCTTAGCGTGATCACCATGCCATTCATGCCGAAGTACATGCCTTCGCGCCGCGCGCCGGTGCGCGTCTCATCTTCATCGATCACATCAGACAACAAAATATTGTCCATCAGAAAAATTCCAGCGAAGCCGACACCGACGAAGGCAGCGGACGCAAGCGTAGTCGTCAGATCGGTAACGAACCACAGCGACAGCGTACCGAGGGCGACAACGACATACGCCGCCAGCGTGGTGGTGCGCGGCTCAAAGCGATTCGCCACCAGCTGTCGCCACGGATAGAGCATCAGCGCCGAGACGATAAACGCCGTCGCCAGAATGATCGCCGTCTGCGAGCCGTCAGTCTTCAGCGTGTACTTGACGAAGAAGGCCATGCCTGCGGCCATGCCATTGGTAGTGACGAAGCGCAGCGTCTGCGCCACGGTCAGCGTCATGAAGCTGCGATTGACGAACGTCGCCCGCAGCGCCTGCGGAAAGGTCATATCCGGTTCATGCGCCTGACCAGTTTCGAACATGCCGCGCTGGCCGATCAGAATCGCGATCAGTCCGGCGACGGCAAAGAGGATGCCCATGGTTCCCCAGCCAAGGCGATCGCCGATGACGGGCGGCAGGGCAACACCGAGCAGCAGCGCCACGGTGAGGAAGATCATCATCTTTGCGGCGACGTCGGTGCGTTCGCGGTAGTTCGTGAACATCTCCGGCAACAGTGCGTAGTAGGCGTTGCCGACCGCAGTGTTGATCGCGTCATAGATCACGATCACGACGACGAAGTACGCCAGTAGTGCGTACGGTTGCGTGATCCCATCGAACGGCGCCAGCCACAGCGCCGCGAACATGATCATGAATGGAAATGCACCGAAGCGCAGCCATGGGATGCGCCGACCGAAGCGCGTGTGCGTCTTATCCTGCCAGTAGCCAATCAGCGGATTGTTGATCGCGTTGTAAAACGCATAAATCGTCAGCGCGATGGCGGCCCACGCGGGCGGCAGGTGCTTCACATCGGTATAGAAAAACAGCAGCGAAACGCCGAAGACCTGACCTGGCATGGTCACGCCCATCATGGCGACGCCGTACAGCCAGCGCTGCGTTTGTGTGGTGCGAGCGAGAGGTTCGTGGTGAGTTGAAGTCATGGCAGAGAGTGATGGCAGAGAGTAGTGGAGTAGTGATAGTAGATCGTGATAATGCGCATTGGCAAGTATGCACAAGAATGCGCCGATCCACTATCCACTATCTGCTCTCCACTATCTGCTCTCCACTATCTGCTCTCCGCCCACCATCCGCTTCACTTTACAGGCGGCGTGGACCCTTCCGGCCACCAGTACGAATCACGTGGCGCCATCGGACGAAAATCAAGTCGATCGACACCGAGGTAATGAAGCGTAGCGCGCTCGAGCAGCGAGAAGTCTTCAGGATTTGCGCGATTCAAATTCATCGGCTCCTTGAGGACGACAGGAGGATTACTCATGAAGCGCGGAACACCCGTCACATTCTGTGATGAAGCATGCAACATGAACGGATGAATGATCACCATATCGCCTGCCTCGCCAGTAACCTCTTCAAACTGTTTGCATTGGCGAATAATGTCTTGAAATTTAAAGTCACCCGGGGGGACGCCTTCGGGATGATCCGCCAGAAAGCGTGCGATCAGGCGAACTGAATCAGGAGCGATGAACGTGGCACCACCCTGATGGCGCATATCCGACCACATGACGATCGGCAGGAGCGCCTGTTCGCGACTGTCAAGAAAATGCCGGAAATAGCTGCCGTCTTTGTGCCAGCCGCTGACTTCGGCTGAAGGTGGCTGCCAGGGCTGATCTGCGCCACGATTGAAATTCACGATAAAGGCATCTGACCAGGACCACGAGTTGATGGCACTGAAATGGCTCGACTCGATGTGCATGACCGTGGTTTCGAGGCGATCCTCGCCGCCGATGACATCCATCATCGCGTCCCACGCCTTAGGTGCGAGTTGTCGAACCGGCACCTGATTACAGTGATCCATGTGCACCAGGCCACGCTCCCAAGTAGCAGGGTTGTTTTTGTCGTAGCCGAGCCGTTGATACGCTTGATCGATCCAGGGATTGGAAATCGACAAGTCAACGCAGTTTTTGACAATCAAGTAACCTTTTTCAAAGAAACTCTGCACCTGGTCTTCCGTCAGCACCTTATATTTACCCATTGCCATTCTTTAAAATGCCTGCACATGCCCTCAGGGCTTGCGTGCATGTGCAGGCATTTCACTACTACTTAACTACCGATTATGGTGGTTTACATACCACGAAACCAAATCACACTAAGTGAGTCGCCAAAAGTTCTGGCGGCAGATTCGCCTCCCCTGCTTTGCGGGGGAGGCGAATCTGCCGGACAAAACTTATGGACAGGAACTCAGGCTGCGCCCAGCAGTTCCAACGCTTTCTTCTGCGCATCCCCTGCGAGGGCGGGAATGGGCGTATCAGTCGTCAGCACAGATGTGAAGAGATCGTTCCAGATGGTATTGAGCTTATTCGGCTCCTTGTTCCACTGCGGCAGAATGCCCAAATCGCTATCTTTGAGCAGCCCACCGAATTTCTTCGTAGCATCGTCAACGTTGCCATCCTTGAGAAGCAGCTCAATCGAGCCCTTGGTGGACGGCAGGCGACCAGACTTGAATACATTGTCCTGAACAGACGCATCCTGGCTGGTGATGATCCAATCGACGGCCAAGTCAGCCACCTTGCTGGCGGACAGTGCTCCATAGATGACATTGCCGACAACATAGCTGGCAGGCTTACCACCGGCAGGTACCGGAATCGCGCCATAGATAGCGTTCTTGAGGCCGCTATCCTTCGCCCAACCCACGTGCCAGGAACCAGCCATTTGCATGGCTGACTTTCCAGCGAAGAGCTGGCTATAGACCTTACCCTCATCCGATTCGAAGACCAGGCCCTTCGGCGTGTACGGCAGAATTTTGCGCACAAATTCCCAGGCAGCGAAACCCTTTTCGTCATCGAAGTTGGGCTGGAAGGGATTGTCCGCCTTGTTCAATGTCGAGCCGAGCTGCTGCATATAAACAGCCAGGCGGAACATCCCACCGACGGAGAAGCCGAGCGGCCCCTGAAGGGAATAGCCGCCGATTTCGCCCTTTGATTTCTCACTGACCGTCTGCGCCACAGCCAGCATTTCATCCCATGTAGCAGGAATTTCTTCCTTAAGGCCGGCATCGCGCAACACGTTCGGATTTGCCTCGAAGCCGAAGCATCCGGAGATCCAGGACATTCCGTAGTGCTTGCCGTCGTAGATCGCCGCCTTATGCGTGCCGACGATCGAATTGTCGAGCACCTTCGGGCTCTGCTTGAGTGCGTCATCGATCGGCAATAGTGCGCCGAGCGAAGCGTACTGCTGGAAGAAGTTCTCACCGACGATGACATCCGGCTGTGTGCCAGCCAGTAGTGCCGTTACGACGTTTTGCCGCAGCGCCTCATCCCAGCCATGATCTTCCCAGACGATGGTTGTGCCCGGATTCTTGGCGAGAAACGCTGCCTTGTGGGCCACCATAGCGGCACCCGTTTTCGTCGGATCCTTGTCGATCTGCATCAGATCCAGACCAGAGCCCCACACGGTGATCGTGCGCGGTCCTTCCGGCGCCGGTGTGCTGGTCACCTGAATTTCAACCTGTCGTGTCACTTCAACCTGCTGAGCTTCCGAAGTGATTTTGACTTCACGAGTGACTTCAACGACCTGCTGCGCGGCGGGGGCAGCAGGTGCACATGCGGCCAGTGCAAGGCCACCTGCGCCGAGGGCGGCAACCCTCAGAAACCGACGACGAGAGATATTTCGATCTGCGGACATTTTCAACCTCCTAACTAGAACAAAAAAACTTGCGTCAGCCTTTGATTGCAAATCCTTGTACGCCCTCTACAAAAAACCGCTGCATAACCATATAGAGGACGATGAGGGGCAGAATTGCAAACGTTGCCAGCGCAAATACGAACGTGTAATCAGTAATCGACCCGGGCAAGCCTTTGCGCTGAGCACCCCCGAGGGCAAGGTATTGAAAGCCCAGCGATAAAGTCCATATTTTTGGATTGCCAGTCGATACGAATAATGGCCAGGTGTAATCGTTCCAGATGGCCACAAATTGAAAAATGACGAGCACGGTGAGCACCGGTTTCAGCATCGGCAGGTACACGCTCCACAGACAGCGCAACGTGCCTGCGCCATCCACACGAGCGGCTTCTTCGAAGTCGATCGGGATCGTCGCAAACGTCTGACGAAACATGAAGATGTAATAAACGTTTACCAGCCCGGTAATCAGCAGAGCCGGCCACTGATTTATTACACCGCTCCCGCCCTGGCCGAAGATATCGTTACCGCCGGCCAGCGGCATGCGTGCCATCATGACAAACGTCGGCACCATGTAGACAATGCCGGGCATCATCATCGAGCTCAGCAAAAAGAGAAAAACGTTGTCCCGTCCGCGAAAGCGCAGCCGTGACAATGCATAACCACCGAGAATGCCGATTGCGCCGGGGATCGTGATATACCAAGCGGCTCGAATCAGCGTGTTCCGCACCCACAACAAGACATCACTGCCTCCACTCAGAATAATTTCGTAGTTTTGCGCCGTGGGCGTATATGGGATTGGAAACCACGGCGTGCGCACGTAGTCTTCTATCGTGCTAATCGACCCAGCAAGGCCAAAGAGCAACGGGAATGCCATCACGATCGACGTCAGAATGATCACCGTGTAGAGCAACACACGTTCGGGCTTCACCCGGTTTTCAGATTTTTTCTGCATATTTCTCATCCAAAGATCGTTCGAATTTCGAAAGCATCTCCCTATTCAGCCTCAAAGTTCAACAGTGCCTGCGAATGGCGAAAATTTACGACTGACTCACTCAGTTGCCGACGCTGCCGCGGCTCATGATGCGAATATTCACGATCGAGAATGTGAGCAAAATCAAGCCAAGCACGATGGAGCCGGCGCTGGCCATGCCAAGGCTCTGATTAGAGAATGCATCTTGAAAAATCTGCAGCATGAGGACGTTCGTCTGGTTGGCAGGCCCGCCTTTACTCAAGAAAAGTACCGCCTCAAAGATCTGCGCTGTTCCGATGACACCCGTGATCAGCACAAAAATCGTCATCGGGACCAGCAGTGGCAGCGTGATGTAACGCAGCAGCTGCCGCGAGGTTGCGCCGTCAACCTGTGCTGCCTCGTATAACTCCTGGTGGATACCCTGAAGTGCCGCAAGATAAAGCAACATCGGACCGCCAACTCCGCGCCACACTGAATACACGACGATGATGGCGCGCATCCAGTCCACCTGCACATAGAAGATCACCGGTGGAAGATGCAGGCTGGTCAATACAGAGTTGATCACACCCCCGCTCGGCGCAATGAACACGGCCGTCACCTGCGCCATGATCGCCGCTGAAGTCAACGTCGGGATGTACCATGCCGAGCGAAACAATCCACGACCGCGCACTTTCGTATTCAGCAGCAGTGCGATCAACAATGCCAGCGCCGTCTGAATCACCAGAATCAATATCGCGAACACGATCGTATTCGTGATTACCTGCAGGTATGTCGAGTCGGTCAGATACCTGCGATAGTTGGCTAAACCAACCCAGGTCGGCGCTCCGCTGAGTCCAGACCATTTCGTAAAACTCAGCAGCAGGTTGCTAACAACCGGAAAGAAGAAAAAGAACGAAAAGTACAACAGGATCGGCGTCAAAATCAGCCAGCCTTCAACGGCATGTCGATTGCGATAACGCCAGCGGCTTATTTTTTCTCGTCGTGAAAGCACGGCCATAGACGGTCGCGCAGACGAAGGTGGGGTGGAACGCTGTTCTTGCAGCATTTGACCTTTACGCTTTATGGCAAATCAGACCAGTTCAGATATTCCTGCAAATCAGGCTTTACGTAACTACTCAGGCCTAAGTTCCTGTCCATAAGTTTTGTCCGGCAGATTCGCCTCCCCCGCTTTGCGGGGGAGGCGAATCTGCCGCCAGAACTTTTGGCGACTCACTTAGATCAGCATCTTCCGCGAAGCATGCAATTCCTTTTACCCGTGCTACCCGTGCTACCCGTGGAGGACCCATGGGGGGGAGGAATCGCATGTTTCGTGTTGGAACACCGAATGGACTAAGTAGTTACAGATTTTCGTAACCAATGCGACCTGCCCACTTGACTACCTTGAGGCGTTTCATCCGCGGCCTTCGCCCCAAACATCGGATATACGCAAGAGAAATGGTGCGATTCAGGAGATGACAAGGTAAAGCAACAAGTCACGTTGATTATTACGAACAAAAATAATAGTAGCAAGTTCGGCGAACTGCGGCGGTCATCCACCGGTCATCAAATGGACATCCGGCCAAATGGTGGTTGACAGCACAGTGATTTTCGCGCAATGACACTCACTGCTATCATCCCAATCGTGCTAAAGAGGGATGACCGTATCGCCCCGGAACAACTTCAGGCAGTTCTGCTGCACCTCCATGATCTTGGTTTTCTTGCCAGCCAGCCGATTGTCGATGACTTGGTCCACAGGTTGTCACGCACGCCGGGGACATCCGGGCTGGACCTGCGTTCGCTGCTGCTGGCACTAATCGAACAACTGAAGCCAAACAAGGCATTCGACATCATTGCTCCGGAGTGGCGGCATTACATCATCCTCAACGACCGCTACGTGCTGCAGCGGCCGCTGTGGGAAATCCAGCACAAGCTGGCACTTGGGGAGCGCCAGATGCGCAGGGAGCATCAGCGTGCGTTAGCGGCGTTGTCCATGCTGGTGCAGGCGCACCTGCGTAAGACAAAGCAGATGAACGTCGAGTCAGACCCGGTGCCGCTGGCTGAAGCGGTGCAGCGCCTCACTCCGGCGCCCAGTTTTTTCCCATTACTTGATCTCGCAGAAGATATCGCGCTCATCCTCACACACACACACGCTGCGCGCCACAACACCCCAAGTGTGCGCTTCGATGTACACGTTGATCCACCGGCGCTCAAAATATTCACGGACCGCGGCATCATGCATCAGCTGCTGCTGAAGCTGGCACAACTTTGTGTACAACCCGGTTCTGAGAGCGCTACTCCGGCGATGTACGCCATGCGCGAAAATATGCAGGTGCGCATTCGTTTCGAAAGTTCGTGCGAGATGCAGTCTAAAGCAAATCAGGAGCAGCCGCAGTTGTGCCACATGCTGGCCAAGGCGCTCGGCGCAGACCTCGACTGGCAGCCATATTCAGTTTCATTCATCCTGCCCGCAGGCCCACACACACGCACTGTGCTAATCGTCGACGACGAGCCATCCGCGCTCGAGCTGTTTCGCAGCTATTTGTCCGGGCTAAATTATGAAGTCATCACCGAATCCAAAGCTGAAAACGTGCTGCCGAGCATCACAGCTACGCGGCCGGATCTGGTGATGCTGGACATCATGATGCCGGCAATGGACGGCTGGGAGGTGCTGCAGCGGCTCCGCCACATGCCATCGATGCGTGACGTACCAATCGTGGCATGTTCAGTACTTAATGACGCCGAGCTGGCATATGCGCTCGGCGCAGCACGCTTCTTAAGAAAACCTGTGCTGCGGCACCACCTCATTCATGCTGTGAACGAACTCCTGACTACGGCATAAAAATTCGTGCTCATGCAGCCGATTCAGCCACGCTACGCCCTTCGTCATCCAGCGCGACTCCTGCTGAAAATCCGGCCGTCAATGCAGCCAGTATATTTTCAAGCTCACGCTGCGAAAAACAATTGGTGCGCGTACAGGTGACCACATCCGGTGCCACGTCGAGTTCATGTTCATTGAAATTCAGATCACGCGCCGTCACTGCAATGATCGAAACGCCGGGGCAATGCGCGCGGATGATGACTGCAAGTTCGAGGCCATCGATGTCCGGCAAATTAAGGTCAACCAAGACAAGATCCGGCGGCTGTTCTGCAATACACGCCAGCGCAGTCGAACCACTGTCTCGATCCAAAATGATCACGGCAGAGCCAAGAATAAGTTGCAGCGCCAGCACGAGAAATTCTCGCATGGGCGTCTCATCCTCCACCACAAGCACCCGTCGAATCTCTCGCCCTGTGCGCTCCAGACGCAGCAGCGCATCAGCCAGTTTGCGACGTGACACAGGTTTGATCAGATAATCATCCAGCGCCTCAGGCAAAGATGGCCGCCCCAAGCCAGGCAGTAGCAGTGAAACGAGCGGAATCCCTTCGATGAATTCAACACGCTGTTTCATGCGCGCCACAGACTCGGCATCTCCACTCACAATCAAAATTGCCACCGGCCGCACGCTGGCAACCGCACGCTGCACGTCATGAGGACCCGCAGACGCATCCAACCACGTCACATCGTATACATCGTTCCGATCAGATTGTCCGGTAATCAGGCGCTGCGCCTGCGGCTGATCCGTGATGGCCATCACGCGCTTATGCTCACATGCCTTGTCCTCAAGCTGGCTCCAGAAACGCGATTCGTTCAACTCCGAACCATTTAATGCGCGCGCAGACACGCCAAAATCACCTTCCAGCGGCAGACTAAACGAAAATGTCGTGCCTTTACCCACCTCACTCGATGCCCAGATGCGCCCACCGTGCAAATCGACCAGCTGTTTGCTGATCGACAAACCCAGCCCGGAGCCACGATTCCATCGATATGCATTTTCAAGTTGGCAGAACACTTGAAACAGCCGTGGCAAATCTGCTTCTGCAATACCGATACCAGTGTCGCTCACGGAAATCACGATGGCCGATTCCAAAGATGCGCCCGTTTGCTCCACCATACTGCGGCATGCGCGAATCGTAATTCCACCTTCCGTCGTAAAACGAACGGCATTGGTGAGCAGATTCAATAGCACCTGCCGAATACGAACATGGTCGAACATGATCTGCGGCAGGTCAGGCTCAATGTCGACTTTCAGATACAAATTGCGCGCCTCAAACAAACTGCACACAATTTCATATGCCTCCTCGATCACCTTCGCAACAGGCGTGCGCTCCTTGACCAGAGACAGCCGATATGCATCAATTCGTGACATATCAAGCACGTCATCGATCAACTGTGACAAATGCTGGCTGCTCTGATAAATCTGTGCGACATGATTTTGCAAACGTGGTGACCATAGCTGATCCTCATAAACTTCAGGTGCATTCATCATCATGTCGCTGAAACCGATGATCAAATTGATGGGGCTGCGCAATTCGTGGCTCACCGCATTTGCAAACTGCACTTTGAGCATGCGTGCATCTTCCGCCTCCTTACGCGCCATGATCAACATGTTGTTCATGCGCTCCAGACGCAAATATGCGCCGTCCAGTTCTTTATTCAAACGCATCAGCTCCGCGCGATGTTCCTGCGCATCCTGCGCAGCAAAAATCGCATCGTGCGTCGTCTGCAGGTACCATTTCAGCACCGTCTGCAGCCGATGCGTCCCGAGCCATGCGACGCTGCTCGACCCGACCGCGACGAGCAGCGGCCACACCAGATGTGCGGCCGTCAAGTCCGGACGCAGCCACGGAACAACGCAACACAATGCTGTCGCAATCAGCACAATGCATACCACAGCGGCACGCTGCGAACACAGCAACGTCGCCACCACTCCGACTACGCTGAAGAAATACAGCGCCGGCCCCTGCGGAAATAGCACCGCTTCCAGCACATTCGCTGCCCACAGCGCACCGATGAATACCCACGACGCCGCTGTAGATTGGCGCATCTGCAACAGATAGGCTATCAACATACCCGCAGCCAGTGTCAACAATACCGACCATGAATACAGTGGCCCTGGGCTCCCAATCCATCCAGCAACGCGCATCAACGCAACCGTCAACGGCAACACGCCAATAAACAACAACACACTCAGATGCTGAAAATGCATCTCCTCAATCTGCGCTTCGACGTCAACTTCGTTGCGCCTCGATCTGCGTCCCTGGTTCGTCATATCCAATATTTTGTAACTACTCAAGCCGCTCTATTTTCTATCGCGAAACACACCATTCCTTCCCCCTTCGGGGGAAGGAATGGTGTGTTTCGCGGAAAATACTGATTTGGGTCTGAGTAGTTACAATATTTTCGTAAACACTCAGGTCCCAATTCGTGCTTTCCACGAAACACGTTGGAACATTGACCGGCCTGTGTAGTTCCCTATTCTTCGTATCTAAGCAGCGTATGAGTATGAGTCAAATTATGCAAATACACTCTGCGCCATCACCGTCACCATCACCGTCACCGTCACCGTCCTATCACCGTCCTATCACCGTCCTATCACCGTCCTATCACCGTCCTATCACCGTCCTATTTCCGTCCTATTTCCGTCATTATGACGACGAAAAATCTCCTCCACTACCCTCGCCCGGCGACGCAATTCGAAGAAGCGCTGCCGCTCGGCAACGGCCGGCTCGGCGCGATGATCTTCGGTGGCATAGAGACCGAGCGATTGCTGCTGAACGAAGATACGCTCTGGTCAGGCGCGCCGCAGGATCACACCCATCCAGCCGCGCGCGCAGCGCTCGATGAAGTACGGCAACTGCTGCGCGAAGAACGCTACGTCGACGCCGACGCAGCCGCAAAAAAGCTGCAGGGCCCATACACGCAGTCATATCTGCCGATGGGCGATCTGACGCTGTGCTTCGATGGCCACGCAGGTGCAACTGAGTATCGCCGCGCGCTCGACATCGACGCAGCGATCGCGTCGGTCGAATACATGCTCAGCGGCGCGCGCTTCACACGCGAAGCCTGGATCAGCGCGCCCGGTGATCTACTCGCGCTGCATCTCACATGTGATCAGCCGGGTCGCCTGAGCTTCGACGTCGCACTCTCGACGCCGCTGCACGAAACGCAGCTCGCGCGCGAAGGCGGCACGCTCACACTCACCGGCCGCGCGCCGTCGCATGTCGAGCCCAATTACCGCAATGTGCCAAACGCGGTGATGTATGACGACGCGCCCGGCCGTTCGCTCACGTTCGCCATGCAGCTGCGTGTGCACGCCGAAGGCGGCACCGTCTCACCGGGCGCAGACGGCCGCTCGCTGCGCGTCGAGAACGCCAACCACATCACGATCCATCTCGCAGCAGCGACCGATTTCCTCGGCTTCGACCGCACACCGGATCCGCACGAACGCAACCCCGTCACAGTCACGCGACGCGTGCTCGACGCCGCAGCGGCGCATTCGTACGAAACGCTGCGCGACGCGCATGTCGCCGACCATCGCGCACTTTTTCGCCGCGTGACGCTCGACCTCGGCGCTTCGGATTCGGAACACCTGCCGACGGACGAGCGCGTCCGGCGCTTCAGCGAACAAGACGACCCGGCGCTTGTAGCGCTGCTCTTTCAGTATGGCCGCTATCTATTAATCGCCTCATCGCGGCCGGGCACACAGGCGGCCAATCTGCAGGGCATTTGGAACGAACACATCCGGCCGCCATGGAGTTCGAACTACACGGTGAACATCAACACCGAAATGAACTACTGGCCGGCTGAGAGCACCAACCTCGCCGAATGCCACGCGCCGCTGTTCGACCTGATCGCCCATCTCAGCCGAACCGGTGCGCGCACCGCAGCGACGAATTACGGCTGCGGCGGCTGGGCTGCGCATCACAACGCCGACCTGTGGGCGCAGAGCGCGCCCGTCGGCGCGTACGGCGAAGGCGACCCGGTGTGGGCATTCTGGCCGCTGGCCGGGGCATGGCTGTGCCGCCATCTGTGGGAGCACTTCGAATACGGCGGCGACGTTGAGTGGCTGCGCACGACGGCATGGCCGACGATGAAGGGCGCAGCGCGCTTCTGCCTGGACTGGCTGATCGAAGACAAAAACGGCTTCCTCGTCACCGCACCGTCCACGTCGCCGGAGAACAAGTTCACCCTGCCCGACGGCCGCACGGCCGCGATCAGCGTCGGCTCGACGATGGACATGTCGATCATGCGCGACCTGTTCGACGCCTGCATCGCAGCGACAAAAGTGTTGCAGCAGGATGAGGCGTTCCGCATCGAAGTCGAGCACGCACGGGCGCGCCTGCTGCCGATGCAGATCGGCCGACACGGGCAACTGCAGGAGTGGTCGGTTGACTGGGACGACCCGGCGGACAAGCATCGCCACGTCTCACATCTATACAGCCTGCATCCGGGCCGGCAGATTTCCGCATACAAGACGCCGAAGCTGTTCGCAGCAGCGAAGCGTTCGCTTGAACTGCGCGGCGACGACGGCACCGGCTGGTCGATGGCTTGGAAGATCAATTTCTGGGCGCGCCTGCGCGACGGCGATCATGCGTACGGCCTGTTGAAAAAGCTGCTGACGCTGGTGGATGGGGCGGAGGTGCGCTATGGGCTGAGCGGCGGCGGTGTATACGCGAACCTGTTTGACGCACACCCGCCGTTTCAGATCGATGGGAATTTCGGCGCAACAGCTGGCATCGCGGAGATGCTGCTGCAGAGCCACGCCGGCGGACTCGATCTGCTGCCAGCGCTGCCTTCCGCATGGCCGACCGGTTCAGTGACCGGCCTGCGCGCGCCCGGCGGACTCGAAGTCGATTTGGCCTGGAAAGACGGCGCACTGACGCAGGCGGTGATTCGCAGAAGGGAGTGAAGAGCGGAGAGTGTCTTGCGAGATCGGGGCTGACGGACGCGCGCCCCAGCCCAGACCGATGGTCTGGGCTGGGGCTGCGTCGCTCCTTCGGAGCTTTTTCTCAAGCCCCACAAGGGCGCACTTCGATTCAGCGGCCCCGGCAGCGGAGTGAAGCGCCAAACACTATCCACTCTGACTCTCTACTCTCTGCTCTTCTACTTCCGCACCCCGACCACCCACAGGCGCCACAGCGCTGCAGTGCTCACCGCATAGCTCTTCGCCGACGTCGTCCGCCCGATCACCTTATGCCGTGTCGCGTCATACGTCTGGATGAACGCCAGCGTCCACGTCTGGTCCGGCAGCTGCTGGAAAAGCCACGGCTGCTCCCCACTCGGGATCACGTTCGCATCCACCGGCAGTTCCAGCCGCATCGTCGTCGTCACTGGCGCGCCATCCACCGTCGCTTCGATCTCGAACGAATACAGCAGCACGCCACCCTCTACGTTCGTGATCGGCGCGCTCGGCGTCAGCGTCACCATCAATGTCCCGCTGATCCCCAGCGTCGGCACCGTCAGCGTCACTCCACCCGGCAGCACGATCACGCCACCTGTGCTCGCGTCGACGCTGCCCGTCGCCGGCGCCACGTATGTGAACGCGTTCGTCAGCGTCCCCACATCGCTCGCCGTGCGCACCGTCACGCTCACGCTCGTCCCTACAACGCCCTCCGGCATCACAAAGTCAATTCGTCCGTCGTTGATGATCTTGAACGGCACCACCGGAACGCCATCAACCTCCACCGTCAGCACCCCCGTCAGCCCAGAGCCGAACACCTGCACCGGCATTCCGCCTTTCGGCAGCCCGATCTGCGGCCACAGCGTCGTCAATGCGAATGGCGCAGGCGTCGGCGTCGGCGTCGGCGTCGCGGTCGCAGTCGGCGTCACGGTCACGGTCGCAGTCGGCGTCGCGGTCGCAGTCGGCGTCACGGTCACGGTCACGGTCGCAGTCGGCGTCGCGGTCGCAGTCGGCGTCGGCGTGGCGACGCCTGCGCGCGTCACGACCACGACGTACTGCTTCGTCGTCACGCCGTCCTCGGCAGTCACTGTCACGGTGATCGTGTTCGCGCCGACACTCAGCGCGCATGCGTTCGACGCGCAGACGCCCGTTGCGTTCGTCACCGTCACCAGCGCGCCGACGTAATTCACCGTCGGCGTCAGCGTCACGCTGCTGGTTGCGTTCACCACGCTCGCCGTGTAACTCGTCGTGCTGCTTACGAACGCCGGCGTCAGCGTCCCGTCGCTCAATCCCAGCGCGCTCAGATGAGCATCCCCATTGATAAACGTCGCCGTCACGTACACCGTCGTCGTCATCGGCAGCGAGCACGTCATGACGCCGGTGCAGGCGCCGGTCCAGCCGGTGAATGCAGCTTCCGTTCCTCCGGTCGCCGTCAGCTCCGTCGTCGTTGCGTAGTGAATATTGGCCGTGCAGGTCACACCACAGGCGATGGCACCGCCGGTCACGGTGCCGCCGCCGACCACATTCACGACCGCCGACGGCCAGAGCGCGCGTGACAGGTAGACGCGGAAATCGTTCTGCCACCAGTTGACGATGGTATTCCCCTGATCGTCGACGAGTGTGCCGACGTAGTCATCGTCGTTGCCCGAGCCGGCGGCCAGGCCGTAAATCGCCAGGTCCGTCAGCCCGCCGACCGTGCCGGTGATGCGCCGATCGCCCGGCAGCGACACGACCGCGCCAACGTCGGAATCGGCCCCGCGACTCCACGACGGCGCCACCAGCGACCAGTCGCCGCTGGAATGTGCGGTCACGCCGATCTTGTTATCGTCGTAGGTATCACCGATTTCGTCCGATGCGCTGTCGCCGATGACGCTGTTCTCCGCAGACACAGTGCCGGTTACCGGGCCGCTTTCCATCCACGTCACCGCGCCAAGATTGGTCGTCGCGGAGCTGCACGGCTCCCATTGGTAAGAATGCACGACATAGCGCCCGTTCTGCAGCGGTGTGACGCGCGAACCGATGCGCTGATCGGCGCACTCGCCGACCACGCTGTTCGTCGCATTCACTTCACCGACCAGCGGCTGCGTCACATCAGCCCAATGCACCAGGCCTGCGTTGCCGTTCCACCGTTCGCTGTAGAACACCAGGCTGCCGTCGCTCAGCTGCGTCACGCTGCCGAACTCCGAGTTGGCGATGGTGGCATACAGGCTATTCGTCGTGGTGATCACACCGGTGATCGAACTGGCGCCATCGCCGAACCGCACCCCACCGGCATTGTCGGCGCCGGCATAGCTCATTCCGTAATGCGACAACAGGAAGTGCCCGTCCGACAGCGCAACGAATCCCATAGAGTTGCCGCCCCCCTCACTTTCTCCGACGACGCTGTTCGTAGTGCTGACCTCGCCGGTGACGCCCGTCGATCCACTGCCCCATGTCATGGCACCCAGACTGACCAGGCCGCGGTCATCCCATTCCGGGCTATATACGATATAGTTCCCGTTGCTGAGGGCGAGCACAGATTTTTCGTCAGGCCCATTGCAGACGCCACTGTTCGGCTGCCCGCCCACCAGGCTGTTGGCTGCGCTCACTGCGCCGACGACGCCAGTCGTGCCACTGCCCCACGTTGCGGCGCCGCGGCTGTTGTTCCAGGCCCCGCTGCACACCACGTAATTTCCATTTTTGAGCGGATACACAACCCCAGAGACCCAGTCGTTCGGCGCCGAGCCCACGAGGCTGTTGGTCACCGAAACCGTGCCGGTCGAAGGTCCATCGCCGCGCAGCAGCGTCGCTGCGCCGGTATGTGAATTCCAAAACGACGAGCTCAAGACATATTTGCCGTTCGTCAGCGCATATAGGCGATTGCCGATTCGGTCATCGACATTCGAGCCAACGAAGCTGTTGGCGACACCGACCACACCGGTGATGCCGGTCGCGCCATTGCCCCAGGTTACCGCACCCCGGGTGTTGTTCCAGGCGTCGACGGCAACGGCGTAGTTGCCATTCGAAAGCGCGATCACCTTCGCGCCGACCCGGTCGCCGCCCGCGACGCCGATCAGGCTGTTCGTGATGCTCACCTCGCCGGTGATGCCGGTCGCCGGCATCCACGTCGCCGCACCGACATCATCTGTGCCGCTATGCCAATCGGCGCTGCCGATCACGACATTGCCGTTGGTCAGCACCGTTGCGCCTTCAGACCCGACCCCGTCGCTGTTCTGCGAGCCGACGAGGCTGTTGGTGACCGAGACGACGCCGGTCAAACCGGTCGTGCTGTTCACCCATGTCACCGCGCCGACATCGCCCTGCCCGCCCACGCCGCCATTCCACGACGGGCTGAGCACGACAAAATAGCCGTTCGGCAGCTCGACGATGCCATCGGCACCGACCCAGTCCTCTTCGGACTGGCCGGTCAGGCTGCTGATCAGCGCGCCCGTCTCGCTGTCGTACAAATACACCGCGCCAATGGAATTGAGCACGCCGTCACCCCAGCTGGAGTCAATGACGACGACATTGCCATTGGCCAGGCGCCACACCAGATCTTTGGAACCGAATGCCTCATCCGTGCCGGCGACGGCCGGGGCATCGAGGACGATCGTGATCGGATCGTGCGGCTGCATCGCCTGGACGGCAGACGTGCGAATGGCAGCGACGGCGAACGCCGCGGTAACCAGCACAGCACAGCTACGCTGCGCAAATTTTCGATAAGACAGGGGGAAAAACGTCGGCACTTTCATAGCTTTATACGCGTGACTGCTCAGGCTCAAAATTGCTTTTCACGTTAGAAAACAGACCAGCCTGTGTCGTTGCTATGGATCAGAATAGCCATAAACACGTGCGGTGAACATCATCTGTGTGCACGAACGGCTGCATGATTCCCAAGCAACTACAGTCACCTATCTGAATGACATGCTAGGTGAGCAAGTAGACTATGGCACGCCAGTCTGCGTCGCCATGAAATCCACTTCTCCCCTTGTCCGCAAACGGCTCGTCCAGCGCACGCGCCTGTTAGACGCCCTCAGCGCATGGCAGGAGTACCGCGTTATCCGCATCGTGGCGCCGGGCGGCTTCGGCAAATCCACACTGTGCAGCATGTGGATGAGCCAGCTGGCGAACCTGCCTGACAAGCACTGCCTGATTACGGTGATGCTGCCGATTAGCGCCAGCGACGGCACACTCGATGTTTTCCTGTACCGCCTGGCGGATGCGCTGGCCACCGTGCTGCCGCGTCTGCACGACGCGGCAGCGCTGGCCGCCGCGGGCGAATTGAGCGTCGCACAAGCGACACGCGCACTGTTGCAAGCGTTCGCCACATCCCAGCCGATCGTGCTCGCCCTGGACGACCTGCACCTGATGCCGTCCGGTCCGGTGTACGAACTGCTGCAGAACCTGGTGAATGAAGCCTCCGGTCAACTACATCTCGTGCTCCTGTCGCGCACACATCTCCACCTTGACCTGAGCGAACTGCTGCTCGACGAACGCGTGCTGACGATCACGATGAACGATCTCGCCTTCGACGCGGAGGAATTCGATGCGTACACGGCCATGAACCGGCTGCAGTCGTTGCCAGCGGAACTGCTGACGCAAATTCGCAAGCGTTCGGGCGGCTGGGCGGCCGGGTTGCAGCTCCTCGTGCAGTCACTGCCGGCCACACACATCAATTCCATCGATGCGCTGCAGGCGGCCGAAGCGGCGCCCGATCTTTGGAAGTACGTCGAACGCGCGATGTTCAACCACGCCGGCCGACAGATCTCTTTCATGGTCGACACCGCCATACTGCCGTGGCTCGAAGCCGAACTCTGCGCGACGGTCACCGATCTCTCGCCGGGCGAATGCAGAAATCTGCTCGAGGAAATTGCCGCGACCAACGGACTGGTGACGTCGACGAACGTCGGCGGGCGCTACCGCGTGCACTCGGTGCTGCGCGAGATCCTGCAGAGCCGACTCATCGCCGCATACTCCCCGACCCGAATCGACGAGATGCGCCGCAGGGCGGCGGAGCACCTTGCAGGTGCGAATGAAGTCGACGCCGCGCTCGCACTGCTCTGCGAACCGACGAGCGACGCAGCGGCAGGCAAGCCGACCTTGAGGCAGACAGACGTGCAGTTCGCCGCAGACCTGGTCGAGCGCGCCTGTCGGCCGGCGCTGCTGCGCGCCGAAGTGGTCGCCGTGCAGCGCTGGCTGGCGCAGCTCCCTGCGCAGGTGATCCACGCGCGGCCGCAGCTCGCCATCGACGCCGCGTGGTGTGCATTCCACATGCTCGGCAACCAGCTGCAGGCCATGCTCGCGCGTGCGAGGGAAAGCCTGCAGGCATATCCACACGCCGAAGAGCTCGATGCCGAGGCGCTTGCACTGGAAATTCTCGCCGTGCTGAACATCCCACGAAACCAGGAAGCCTACGCACTCCTGCAACATGCCTTCACGCTCACGATTTCACCCGAAGGCCTCACAGCAGGCTATCTATGCGCCATCCGCGGCTATCTCATGTACGGTGAGCCCCGCACACTCGAGGAACGCCAGCGCGACATCCAGACAGGCTACGAAATCTTCACGAAGAACGGCTTTTTGCGCGGCCGCATTGAAGCGCTGGTCTGCGACCTATGGATTTGCACCAGCTACGCCGACGTCAGCAATTCCATCGTCTCCGCCGAACGCGCGCTGCAACTCATCGTTGACCACGGCATGGAAGGCGGCACGTTCGGCATTTACGCACATCTCTTTGCTGCACAAGTGCTCTACTACGCAGACCGCATCGGCGAAGCTCGCGTGCACCTCGAGCGCGTCGCCGTGCTGACGGAAAATACCGGCGCTTCGTACGGTGCGCACGTGCGCCTGCAATTGTGTTCACTTGCCACATCCGCGACCGACGCCGTCGATATCGATATCGACCCGGTGCAAGATAGGGTGCAATATTTGAAGACAGCTGCCAGCACCGCACCGATCATCACGATTCATACGGCGTTGATGCGCATCCTGCGCGACATTCGACTCGGCCACCCGGAGCGCTGCGCCGCGTCGGCGTCCATTTTCGGCTGCACCGTGGAAGATCTTGATGACGAGAGATCCCCCGTCATCAGCCTCGCCGTGCTTATGGCGGCCGTCGCCAGCGGACGAAGAGATGACATCATCGCCGATCGAATCAGACGGCTGCATACACGTGCCGCGCACCTGCATCACAATGCTGTAGCGATGGCGCTGCAGGTACTGCAAGTGCTGATCCTGCAATCGAACGGAAGCGACGACGAAGCAGTGACGATGCTCAGCGAGCTGCTCAGAGAAATCGAACGCACGCACCTCACACGCCTCATTCTTGATTTCGAGATGTACCTTGCGCCACTCCTGCGCCGTGTCGGCACGCCGTTTGCCGAAGAACTCCTGCGCCGCGTCGCCGGCACAACGAACACGATAGCCTACGGCCTCAGCGACGCTGAATTGCGCGTACTACGCCATCTCGCCAGCCGGCTCAACACGCCGCAGATCGCTGAGGTGATGTTCGTCAGTGTCAATACCGTCCGCACCCATGTGCAGAACATCTACCGCAAGATGCACGTCCACGATCGCGAAGAGGCCGTGCTGGTGGCGAGGGAAGCAGGGCTGGTTTAGGAAGAGAGTGGAGAGTCAGAGTAGAGAGTGTGAGCTGAGCCTTGAGCCTGCTCCGTTTGTACGGACGCCGTCGTTCGTGAGTCAATCGGTGTTGTTGTTCGGCACGATGGTGCGGTTGTCCGCCAGCAAAGCGTTTTGCAGCACGGAATTGCCGCTCGAACGCCAGTAGATGGCCGCAGCGTCGAACGCCAAGTTGTGCAGCATCGGCGTGCCGGTGATGCAGGACGAATCGCTGCCGGAACTGTCATAGATCGCGCCGACACACGTAACACCGGCGGTGTTGCTCGTCATGTTGAACATGCGCATGGTTCCGCCGCCGTCGATGATCGTAGCTCCCTCACATGCGCCGATGAAATGCAGCGCCGGCGTCACCGTACTATTTCCGGTGTACGTGCCTGCCGCGAGGTGGATCACGTGGCCGACCGCAGACTGCGACACCGCATATGCAATCGTCAGACACGGCGAACCGGACGATGTGCAGTTCCCGCTGTTCGTGCCGGCCGAATCGACGTACAGGTCAACACCCGCGGCATACACATCAGCTGGCTGCATGTTCAGCATAAAAAATATTGAAAGTGCAAAGACAAGTGCAAGACAGAAGTGCAAGGCGGCATGTGAGGAATTCAACGAAGAGAAATGCATATGCATAATCGTGAACATATAGCAATCGTCGCCACCCGTTGGAAAAATCAACGAGTTCGCGTATGCCAAAGAAGAAAAATGGTAACGACTCAGGCTCTAAGTGAGTCGCCAAAAGTTCTGGCGGCAGATTCGCCTCCCCCGCTTTGCGGGGGAGGCGAATCTGCCGGACAAAACTTATGGACAGGAACTTAGTAGTGCGTCCAGGCAAAACTTGCGGGTCCCTACTAAACATCCTGATATCGGCGCCACGCCGTTGCCAGGGCTGCGCCTTCCGCACAAACCCTGGCTGAATCGAAGTACGCCCTTTCAAGGCTGAAAAAGCGCTAAAGGCGCGACGCAGTCCCAGCCCAGACCATCGGTCTGGGATGCACAACCGCACCCGTGGGAAATTGCTGCGTCGCAATATGGGCGCAATGTGGGCGCAATGTGGGCGCAATATGGG
>CANJQH010000027.1 GCA_947476335.1 Anaerolineae bacterium
CAAAGGCGCGACGCAGTCCTAGCCCAGACCATCGGTCTGGGATGCACAACCGCACCCGTGGGAAATTGCTGCGTCGCAATGTGGGCGCAATGTGGGCGCAATGTGGGCGCAATGTGGGCGCAATGTGGGCGCAATGTGGGTTGTAGGCAAGGTTCGCACAGGGCAGACGCTCACAAGTTTTGCCTGGACGGACTACCAGCCCCGAAGGGGCGACGCTGCCCCAGCCCGGGGCGGAGCACCGGAGGTGCGCAAGCCCCGGGGGGTGGTGACGGCCACGCCGCGACGCGCGGTCAACGTTTGCCCCAAACGGCGCACCCCCGCACTCCCTCCCTCTAAGTGAGTCGCCAAAAGTTCTGGCGGCAGATTCGCCTCCCGCTTTGCGGGGGAGGCGAATCTGCCGGACAAAACTTATGGACAGGAACTTAGCCACAGCCCGGTACAATCCGCGTGCCCATGGCCAAAAAGACCACGCCGCCACAGCCCGAAGCTGCCGCACCACAACAACCCGACGATCTCGCAATCGGCCGTATTCGCCTCGCCGACATCAACGAGCAGATGCAGCAAAGCTATCTCTCGTACGCCATGTCAGTCATCGTCAGCCGCGCCCTGCCTGACGCGCGCGACGGCCTGAAACCTGTACAGCGTCGCATCCTCTACGTCATGCACGACACCGGCCTGCGCCCGGATGCGCCCTATCGCAAGTCCGCCCGTATCGTCGGCGACGTGCTCGGCAAATATCACCCGCACGGCGATCAGTCCGTCTACGATGCCATGGCCCGCATGGCACAGGATTTCTCCATGCGCTACCTGCTCGTCGACGGCCAGGGCAATTTCGGCTCCGTCGACGGCGACCCACCAGCTGCCATGCGCTACACCGAGGCGCGCCTCAGCCGGCCGGCCATGGAACTGCTTGGCGATCTCGAGAAAAACACCGTCCGCTTCAATGACAATTACGATGGCACCACGCAGGAACCGGAGGTCATGCCGGCCGCCCTGCCTAATCTCATCCTGAACGGCGCCACCGGCATCGCCGTCGGCATGGCCACCAACATTCCGCCCCACAATATGGGCGAAATCATCGACGCGACGATGCTCATGATCGAACGCATCGCCAGCTCGCGCGGCGCCTCGCGCCGCCTGCAGGAGGGCGCACTGCCCGAAGCCGACGTCGACGTCGACGAGCTCATGCAGTTCGTCAAAGGCCCGGATTTCCCCACCGGCGGCATCGTCTTCCGCTACGACGCGCGCGTCGAAGGCGGCGACGCGATTCGCACTGCCTACGCCACGGGCCGCGGCAAGCTCGTCGTGCAGGCCAAAGCGCACATTGAAGAAGGCACGCGCGGTCGCTCTCACATCATCGTCAGCGAACTGCCCTACGCCGTTAATAAAAGCGCACTCATCGAGCGCATCGCCGAACTCGTCCAGGACGAAAAAGTCGTCGGCATCACGGATATTCACGACGAATCCGACCGCCGCGGCATGCGCATCGTCATCGACATCAACAAAAATGATGATCCGCGCAAAGTCCTCGCCGCCCTCTATAAATACACCAATATGCGCACCTCGTTCGGCATCATCATGCTGTCCCTGGTGAATGGCGAGCCGCGCATCCTCTCGCTCAAACGCATGCTACAGGTGTTCATCGAACATCGCCTCATTGTCATCAAACGACGCAGCGAGTTTGATCTCGAACGCGCTCGTGAGCGCGCGCATATCCTCGAAGGCCTCGTCAAGGCGCTCGACACGATCGACGTCATTATTAAACTCATCCGCACCAGCCGCGACACAGAGGCCGCCCGCCTCGGCCTGATCAATAAGCTCGGCTTCTCCGAGGTGCAGGCCCACGCCATCCTCGATATGCCACTGCGCCGCCTCACACAGCTCGATCGCAACAAGCTCGAAGAGGAACTCAACGAAAAGCGCAAACTGATCAAATCGATCGAAGATCTGCTCAAAAACCCGATCAAAATCCTCGGCATCATCAAAAGGGAACTGGCTTCCCTGCGCGAACGCTTCGCAGACCCGCGCCGCACCGCCATCGTCGCCAACGAAACCGAAGCCAAAGCCGCACCAGCCGCATCCACGCCGCCGAAGAAGGGCGACAAAAACGCCCCGCTGCCGCCCGCCACGAAACAGCCGAAACGCGCTGCCGAAGACTTCCCACTCACCGTGCACGAGCTGCTGCCCAGCGAACAGGCATACGTCGTCGTCGGACAGAACGGCCGCATCGGCCGCACATCCGCCGCACCCCGCCCAACCGCCGCCGCACAGGTCGCACCAATCGCCGTGGTGCGCTGCGCCACACGCGACTTGCTCTATCTCATCGGCTCGTCTGGCAAAGGCATCGTGCTGCAGGTCGGCAACCTGCCACAAGAGGACGTAACCACTGGCGCCGGCGCGCAGCTCCACGTCATCTCCGGCCTCGCCGAAGGGGATGAGATCGTCGGCGCCTTCGCCATCGACACATCAAAGCCTCATTCCGCCAGCTCGAGCGACGGCGAAAGCGGCCCCTTTCTCATCTGCGTCACCACCAGCGGCATGATCAAACGCAGCACGATCTCAACGCTGCCGCGTGCCCCAGGCCAGATCTTCACCGCCCAGATCGTCGGCGATGACACCTGCGCCGTCGCCCGCCTCTCGCAGGGCGCCGAAGACGTCCTCGTCTTCACACAGCTCGGGATGGCCATCCGCTTCACCCAGGAATCGGTGCGCCCAATGGGCCTCGCCGCTGCCGGCGTCGTCGGCATCAAACTCGAAAAGAAGGACGTCGTGCTCGCCATGGATCTCATCGATCCGCAAAAAAAGGATCGCAGCGTCGTCCTCGGCGCCACGGATGGGCGCGTCAAACGCGTCGCCTTCAAGGAATTCCCCACACAGGGCCGCGGCGGCAAAGGCGTGCTCTCCACTGCGCTGCGCAAAGGCTCCACCATCGCAGACGCACTCGTCGCCACCCCCGAAGACACCATCATCTACGTCACCAGCAAGGGCGGCGTCAAATCGCTCAAAGCGAAAAACCTCACCCAACGCGGCCGCCCCGCCGAAGGCGACGAAACCATCGCACTCTCATCCAGGGAACGCCTCGTGCGCGTCGTCCGTGTCGAAGATTGACCCAGCCCGGCAAGGGCCTGCTTCATTTCAGCCAGGACTTGTCCCAACAAGGTGACACTGGCTGACGGTGCGGCGCATGTGCAGCACGTAATGGAAAACAAACAACAGACGCCTGATAAATCAGGCGCCTGCTGTTATCTTTCGTTGGTTGATCAACGACGGTTGGTCGATCAACCGTCGTCGATTCGTCGTCGATTTGTCGTCGATTCGTCGTCGATTTGTCGTCGATTTGTCGTCGATTTGTCGTCGATTTGTCGTCGATTTGTCGTCAAATCGTCGTCAATTTGACGCGAACAACATTCCTTCCGCACCACCCGGTGCTTCAATTACTGGGGCTTCACTTACTGGTGCTTCACTTACTGGTGCTTCACTCGTCGCAACCGACGAGTCGAAAGTGAGCTGGCCATCGCTCAGCCCGATCTTCACCGTGCTGTCCGATTGGAAACGCCCTCCCAGCAGGCCATCGGACAGAATATCCTCGACCTCGCTCTGGATCACGCGGCGCAGCGGACGCGCACCGTAGTCCGGGTCGTAGCCCTTCTCACCCAACCACGCTTTCGCTTCGTCGCTCACATCCAGCGTCAGATTGTGCTCGCCCAGGCGCTTCTGCACCTTGTTCAGCTCAAGCGTCACAATCTGCCCGATCTGCTCTTTTGTCAATGAGCGGAACACGATCGTCGCATCGACACGGTTGAGAAATTCCGGCCGGAACACGCGCTTCAACTGATCAAGCAGCTTCTGCTTCACCTCGCTGAACTGCTGCTCGACTTCCTTGATCTCATCTTTCTTCAACGCAAAGCCGAGTTTCGCCTCGCGCTTGATCATCTCCGCACCAACGTTGCTCGTCATGATGATGCAGGCATTACGGAAGTCGACCTTGCGGCCGCGCGCGTCGCTCAGACGCCCTTCTTCCATGATCTGCAGCAGCATGTTGAACACCTCGGGGTGCGCCTTCTCGATCTCGTCGAACACCACAATGGTGTACGGACGGCGGCGGATCGCCTCGGTGAGCTGGCCCGCATCTTCATAGCCGACATATCCAGGCGGCGCACCGACAAGGCGCGCAACCGTGTGCCGCTCCATGAATTCGCTCATGTCCAGCGTCAACAGCGCATCTTCACTGCCGAACATCTGCTCAGCCAGCGCCTTTGTCAACTCAGTCTTGCCCACACCCGTCGGGCCCAGGAAGATGAACGAACCCAGCGGCCGTTTCGGATCTTTCAGACCGACGCGCGCGCGCCGCATCGCCTTCGCGATCGCCACCACCGCTTCGTCCTGGCCAATGATGCGCTTGTGCAGCTCCTCTTCAAGATGCGTCAGCTTCTCCTGCTCCGTCGCTGCAATACGTCTCACCGGAATGCCCGTCCACATCGCCACCACTTCAGCGATGTCGTCCGGATTGACCTCCGGCCCTTCGGCCTTGTGGTCGAAATTGTTGCGCAGCGCATCAATCTGCTCCTGCAACGCCGCTTCCTGCGCGCGCAGGTCAGTCACTTCGTCATCGCGCGAATCATCCATCGCATGCTGACGCTGTTTTTCGAGATTGCGCAAATCACGGAATGCCTTCTGCAAATTGATCGACTGCGGCGACTTATACATGCGCACCCGCGACGCCGATTCGTCGATCAGGTCGATCGCCTTGTCCGGCAGGAAACGATCCGGCACGTAACGCGACGAGAACTGCACAGCCGCCTTCACTGCCTCGTCACTGATGCGCAGCTTGTGATGCGCCTCATAGGCACCCTTCACACCAGCCAGAATTTCGATCGTCATCTCCGGCGTCGGCTCGTCGACATACACCGGCTGGAAGCGCCGCTCGAGCGCAGCATCGCTCTCGATATGCTTGCGATACTCGTTCAGCGTCGTCGCACCAATACACTGAAATTCGCCGCGCGCCAACGCCGGCTTCAGAATATTCGCCGCGTCCACGCTGCTGCCCGCAGCACCCGCTCCGACAAGCATGTGCACTTCGTCAATGAACAAAATCGTGTCGCTGCTCTTGACCTCGTCGATCACGCGCTTCAGACGCTCCTCGAACTGGCCGCGATACATCGTGCCCGCCACCAGCGAGCCGACATCGAGCTGCATCACGCGCTTGCCCAGCAACGGCTCCGGCGTCTGCCCCGCCACGATGCGCTGCGCCAATCCTTCAATGATGGCCGTCTTGCCCACACCAGGCTCGCCGATCAGACAAGGGTTGTTCTTCGTGCGGCGTGCCAACACCTGAATTACGCGCTCAATCTCCGTCTCACGGCCAATCACAGGATCGAGTTTGCCACCCTCGGCCAGCGCCGTGAGATCCGTCGCCAACTGATCGAGCGACGGTGTCTTAGCGCGTTCCTTCTTGGACGAGGACGGCGCAGCACCCGCAGGCGCCGCCGCCTTCTCAGATGATTTGCCGCCGGCCGCCGGCGTCGCACCACCCTCGCTCTGCTGTTCTTGCTGCACAGCGCGCAACGTCTCGCGACGGATGCGCTCACTCGTCAGCCCAAGCTGGCGCAACACATCAATCGCTACGCCGTCACCCTGGCGAATCAGGCCGAGCAGCAAATGTTCCGTGCTGATGAATGCATGGCCCAGTTTGCGCGCCTCATCTACTGCGAACTCAATCACCTGCTTCGTGCGCGGCGTGAGATCAATCCGTCGCTCAGATGCAGACCGACGGCCGACGCCCGTCATGCGCTCGACCATCTCGGCAACGCGTTCGGGCTTCGCACCAAGCTCGCGCAATACGCGGCCGGCAATGCCATTCTCCTCTCGCACCAGCCCCAGCAACAAATGCTCGGTGCCGATGTAGTTGTGTGAAAGGCGCTCCGCTTCTTCCTGCGCGATCGCGAGCACACGTCGTGCACGCTGCGTGAATCGCTGCAATTTGTCTCCGTTTGCCACAAATCCACCTCGTTGAATCCGGGCATTCTCGCCCGCCGTCATTAGAGCTGCGTTATAGGTTTCCCTAGACTAGACAACATGAGTATAAAGCCGTCGTTTCCCCACCCAACGCACAAACGCACCGCCACACCAGAGGCACTCACCGCGCAGCGCGCAGATTCAGCCCCGCAGGCGCCTGGACTTTGGCCGAGATCATGGGCATCACACACATTTCGCTAATTTTCGCCAGTTGTTAGGCGGGTTGCGCCAATCGTGAAAAATCCCAGGGTGAAATTTCCGCTCGGCTCTCACAAAAACAAACAAGCTCCGGAAAACAAAAAAACGGGCGCACCGAAATGCGCCCGTTCCTTATCTTCGAATCAGGCCTGTTCGTCCAGGTCTTCTTCGATTTCTTCTTCACCCTGCCAGTCGCTATCCGCGTACTTCGGATCGTTCACGCGGCGCAGGCTCAGTGCAATACGTCGCGCATCTGCGTCTACACGCAGAACGCGCAGCGTCAGCTCCTGACCTTCCTTCACTATCTCACGCGGGTTGGTGATCTGGCGATCCGACAGTTCGGAAAGCGGGATCAGACCTTCGATCGCTTCATCGTCCTTCAAACGGGCAAACACGCCATGCTTGTTGTGGACTTTGATGACCTCAGCTTCAACCAGCTGACCGGTGCGGTACTTTTTGTCGATGCGCGACCAAGGATCGCTCTGCAGCGCCTTGAGGCTCAGAGCAATGCGTCCAGCGTCTTTTTCGACACTGAGCACCTTGACCTTAACCTTCTGGCCTTCTTTGAGCAGCTCACTCGGATGCTTGATACGCGTATGCGAAAGCTCCGAGAGGTGGATCATGCCATCCGCACCGCCCAGGTCGACGAAGGCGCCGAATTCCTTGACGCTGCTGACGATGCCTTCCAGCACCTGTCCAGGCTCAATCGATGCCAGCAGCTTGTCCTTCAGCTGCGTGCGCGCTTCCTTCGCAGCGGCGCGTTCGCTCAGGATCAGGCGGTTGCGATCACGGTCGATCTCCACCACTTTGATCAGAGCTTTTTGCCCCACAAGCTTCTGGAAACGCTGTTCCGGTGGTAGTGCTTCTTCGCCCAGCATGCGCTGGTGCGAAAGGCTTAGCTGTGATGCAGGCACAAAGCCACGCAATCGGCCAACCTTGATAATCACTCCACCTTTATTGAAGCCGGCAATCATCGTCTCGAGCGCTTCCTGTTTTTGGAACAGCTCTTCGGCGTATCGCCAGTCCTTCTCAGCTACGGCCTTTGCCAACGACAGAACGACGTTGCCGTTCTGATCCTCAGGTTGAACGACGTAGGCATACACCTCGTCCCCAACCTTCAAGGCCGAGCGCACATCCTTCGGAAGTGCCTCGATGTCCTTTCCGTAAACGATGCCTTCCGACTTGGCACCTAGTTCGATCAGAATCTCACGTTCGGCGATCGAGATGATCCTACCGGCAACGAGTTGATCGCGTTCGAAATTGCTAACCGAACTCTGCGACAGATGATCGGCGAGCATTGCGGAAAAATCTTCCCCCATATCGGCGCTGGAGGGCGTCCCCTTGGTCTCCATACTTAACGGTGCTGTTCCTTCGGCGTAAAGATAAGAGGGATTATACACACCGTATCTTTATGCGCACAACGAATTTGCAATCTTCTAGAATTCGTCTGATGTCCCGCACGATCATTCATCTCATCGATCCCATCCATCCGGCCCCCGCTTTCATCAACGAAGCCGCCGCTGTCATTCAGCACGGCGGCCTCGTCGCATTTCCAACGGAGACGGTTTACGGCCTCGGCGCCGATGCGCTCGACGCACACGCCGCCGCGCGCATCTTCGAAGCCAAACAACGCGCACTCAACGACCCACTCATTGTGCATGTCCATGAACCGCAGCTCGACGCACTCGTCGACCTCGCCGCGCTCACGAATACCCAGCGCCGCGATCTACAGACGCTCACGGATGCGTTCTGGCCCGGCCCGCTCACGCTCGTGCTGCCAAAGCGCGCCCACGTCCCCAGCGTCATCTCCGCCGGCCTCGACACCATTGCCGTGCGCATGCCCGATCACCCCGTCGCCCGCGCACTCATCGCCGCCGCACGCACACCCATCGCCGCACCCAGCGCCAATCTCTTCGGCCACGTCAGCCCTACCACCGCACAACACGTGCTCGACGATCTCGACGGCCGCTTCGACATGCTGCTCGATGGTGGCCCAACGCGCATCGGCGTCGAATCAACTGTGCTCAGCCTGCTGCACTCCCCGCCACGCATCCTTCGCCCCGGCGGCATCACCCGCGAAATGCTGCTCGCACTCGGCATTCCCGCCGAACGCGCGCCACACAGTTCACATTCCGATTCACCCGACACAGACGCACAGCTCGCACCAGGTATGCTCACGTCGCATTATGCACCGCGCGCCACGCTCGAAATCGCCCCCAGCCTCGCCGCACTCCGCAAACGCTGCGCCGAACTCGCCAGCCACAATACTCGCATCGGCATACTGCTCACCTCCGCACAAATTACCCAGTGCCCAGACCTGCATCCACAGTTCGACCTCGGCGCCTCGCTCGACGACATCGCCCGCTCACTCTACGCCGGCCTGCGCGCGCTCGATGACGCCGCCGTCGATGTCATCCTCGTCACACGTATCCCGCCAGACGGCCTCGGCGACGCACTCGCAGATCGGCTTGGGCGAGCGGCGGGGCGGAAAGTGGATAGTGATGGTGGATAGATTTACTATCCACCATCACTATCCACTATCCACTTTCCACTTTCCACTATCACTATCCACTACCTACCACTACCTACTCCCCACAAGCGCCTGCCTGAGCTCGCTCACCCACGCCCCCCGCGCGCGGTCATACACGCCGAAGCCGGCGCCGAATTCCCAATACGCCCACGCGATTCCGCGCTTCTCCGCCGAACGCGCTACCCACGCCGTCCAGCGCGCACGCGCGTTCAGATCCGCTTTCGAGTACGCACCAAATTCGCCCAGCCACACCGGCCGTTTGTTCGCACGCGACCACTCGGCAACTTTGTCGAAATCAAATGTGATGTACGCCTTGTCACTGCCGCTGCCCTTCCAGTCAGTCCCAAGCCAGCCAGCGCTGTCGTTTACCCACTCCGCACCCTGATGCGTAAACTGAAACGGCAGGTAGTAATGAAACGTCGCAATCAAATGCCGGTCGCTCTCCGGCAGCTTGAGTTCGAGCAGGCCCTTGACGCTGTTCCAGTCCACGCCGCCAACGATCACCGTGCGCGTCGGGTTCGTCTCACGCACCGCCGCCAGCGCCTCACCAAACAGCTTCGACCACGCAGCGCTCGGCAGGCCGTTCGGCTCGTTGCACAGCTCGAACAACACGCCGTTCGGCCGATTGCGATAGCGCACCGCAATCTGCCGCCACAGCGCCACGAAGCGCGCCCCCTGCGCATCAGGCGCGGTCATCAGCTCATCGTAGTGATGCATGTTCACCACGATGTTCAATCCACGCTGCGTCGCCTGCTCGATCGCCCAGTCGACGCGTGCGAAGAACGCCTCATCGATCGCATACGGCGCCGTCGCCTGTGCGTGCGCCGACCAGCGCACCGGCAGACGAATCGTCTCAAAGCCGCCCTCTTTCACTAAATCGAAATAGCGCTCCTCAAGCGTCATCCCCCATTCGCCCTCGTTCGGCGCCTCGAGCGCGTTGCCGAAGTTCACCCCGCGCCCCAGCCGCTTCACCTGCTCAAACGCGTCGATCGATTGCGGCGCTCCGTCGGCTGCCGTCCGTCGGCCGTCGTCCGTCGTCGGCCGTCCTCCGCCGCACGCCGCCAGCAGCAGCGCCATGCCCACGAGCAGCGCCCGCATCACACCGCTCCGAGCACCATCGCCAGCAGCGCCATCCGCACAAATACGGCGTAGCGCGCCTGACGAAAATACGCCGCGTTCGGCAGATCATCAACGTCGCGTGCAATCTCGTCCACGCGCGGCAGCGGATGCATCACGATCATGCCCTCCTTCGCTGCACGCACCGTCTGCGCATCGATGACGTACAAACCCTTAAAGCGCAGATAATCCGCCGGGTCTTCGAAGCGTTCTTTCTGCACGCGCGTGATGTAGGCCACATCCGCCCGCGCCAGACCCTCGCACAAATCCTGCGTCTGCGTGAAGCGCACGCCGCGCGCGCTCAAGTCGTCGAGCACATCCTCCGGCATAGACAACGGCGGCGGCGACACCAGCACCAGCTCGGCGCCCCACATCGCCAGCGCCTGCGAAAGTGAATGCACCGTGCGGCCATTTTTCAGGTCGCCCACCATCGCCACCGTCAACCCTTCCAGCGACCCGCGCTCGTGTTCGATCGTGAACAAATCGAGCATCGCCTGCGACGGATGCTCGCCTGTGCCGTCGCCGGCGTTGATCACCGGCACGCTCGACGCGTCCGCCATGTCGTGCGCCGAGCCGACGGCCGGATGGCGCTGCACGATCACGTCGGCATAACACTCGATCATGCGCGCCGAGTCGTAGATCGTCTCGCCCTTCACCGCACTCGAGCTCTGCAACGCATCCGCCACGCTGATCACCGAGCCGCCCAGACGATGCATCGCGCTTTCGAACGACAAGCGCGTGCGCGTGCTCGGTTCGTAAAACACCGTGGCGCAAATGCGACCGCTGAGCAATTGCAGCGGCCAGCGATCCTGCATCAACCGGCTTTCGAAGCGCGCCGCCTGCGCCAGCACGGCGCTGATTTCGTCTTTGGTAAAGTCGGCGATGCTCAACACATCGCGGCCGACGAGCGGGTTATAGGACTGAATCGGCTTCATCGATGCAGGATTGTAGAACTTATCCACAGATGAATACACCACCCCTTTACTTTCTCCACATCCCGAAAACCAGCGGCACCTCGCTCAGCTCAGTGCTGCGCCGCGCCTACCCAATGCATCGCTCGCTGAATGGGCTGCGCCAACATGTTGTGGCCAACGAGACAATGCTGCGCAGCTACGACTGCATCGACGGCCACCTCGCCTGGCTGCCGGATCACCTGCTGCAGCCCGGGACATTGCGCTGCACAGTGCTGCGCGATCCCATCGCACGCACGATCTCGCACATGTTCATGTTCCAGCACGAAGTCATGGGAAATAAGCCAGATTACAGGAAGTTGGGGGAAGAAGAAAAGGAAGCACTGCGCAGAGGAGATTTTCTGCGAATACTACAGTCGAAACAATTCCGCACACGCTATGACAACGTACAGTGTAGACACCTCTCTCGCGTCAAGATCAGCCAACCGATCGGCAGCACGAGTTTGAAAATCCCGCCGGACAAGTCTGATTTCATCGCCGCCCAACAACACCTGCAGGCCATCAATTTCGTCGGCCTCACCGAAAGACTCGACGACACCACCCGCATGATCGGCGCCGCCATCGGGCTCAGCGTAAATGAGGCGCCCAAGAAAAATATCAATCCCCGCACGAACGACGCATCGACTTCTTCCATCTCTCTATTCGACGCATCACAGCAGCAAGAAATTCTTCAGATCATCGAAGACATCAACCGCTATGACATCGAGCTGTACCGCATGGCGCAGGAACGCTTCAAAGCGCAGTGGGAAGCATATGCACACCTGCCGCCCGTGCGAATGACGAACCGCGTCCGATTTCACTCCGCAACATGGAGCGCCTATGCGCTGCTTCGGCGCGTCTATCACGGCATTTTTAAAAATTCGGCACGCGGGCAACTGCGCCTGCTGCATCGAATCCGCAGCATCGTCAGCACGCGCAAAATAAAAGGCACCTCTTGACGCCCCCGGCAGCTTGACTATAATTTCGACCGTTAGTCAAATTACACATGTTGGTCACCAAGACGTGACGACTTTCCGTTGATTCATCGGAGTCGTCACGTCTTTATCTTTTTTCCAAGCAAGGAGTTCCATGTCTGATTCACTTCGCGATTTCCTCGAACTTCCCTACGACAAGCTGGAGGAAATGAACCTCGAAGCCAAGTCGCAGCGCCTTGGGCGGGTATCAGCAGACCAGATCGCTGAAGAGCGCCTGCGCTACCTCACTGACGAAAAGCGCATTAAAGCCATTACTGTGCTGTTCAGCGACCTCGAAGGCCGCCTGCACATGCTCGACTACGACAAGAAGTTCCTGCTCAAGTCGTACGACAACCTGACTTTCGATGGCTCGTCGATCCGCGGCTTTACCGCGCAGCGCGAATCAGACCTGCGGCTCGTCATCGACTGGGCCGCCTTCTATTGGGCCCCAGCCGACATCTTCGGCCCCGGCAAAGTCATGGTCTTCGGCGAAGTCATCGACAAGGATGGCTCACCGTACTCAGCCGACATGCGCAGCGTGCTCAAGCAGTTCGCGACAAAAATGCACGATGAGCACGGCTACACGCTCAACGCCGCCAACGAGATCGAAGGCTTTCTCTTCAAGGGCGTCGACGCCGAGCGCCATTATCACGAGACTGGCAAGTTCGAGTTCGTCAACACCGGCGGCTACTATCACTCGCTGCCCGGCGATGCGCTGCGCACGTTCATCGACACCAGCGCCGAAGTACAGCGCGCCATGGGCTTCCAGAACGAGAAGGATCATCCCGAGGTCTCGCCGTCGCAGTTCGAAATCAATTACTCGTACAGCGAAGTGGTCGCCGCCGCTGACACGATCCAGCTCTATAAGCTGATCTGCCGCCAGGTCGCCACCAAGCTCGGCATGACCGCCAGCTTCCTGCCCAAACCCGTCGTCGGCATTAACGGCAACGGCATGCACACCAACATCTCGATCACCAAGGGCGGCAAGAACCTGTTCTGGGATCCGACCGGCGTCGAGAAGCTCAGCCCGTTCGCGTGGCAGTTCGTCGATCGCATCCTCACGCACGGCAACGACATCTGCCTGATGCTCAACGCCAGCGTGAACGCGTATCGCCGCCTCGACCCGCACTTCGAAGCGCCGAATCAGATCAAGGCCTCGGCCACCGATCGCGGCTCGATGGTTCGTATTCCGATCGGCAACGAGAAGAGCTCGCGCGTCGAAGTCCGCTCCGTCGGCCCGGACGCCAACCCCTACATGGTCATGCTCTCGGTCTTCAAGACCGGCATCGCAGGCAGCATCGCCGCCGACGCCAACCTGCGCCAGGCAGCCCGTTACCTGCCCGACAACGTCTACACCGCCATCGAAAACTTCCGTGGTGCAGATTGGACCACCTCGCTCCTCGGCGCCGACGTCAAGAGCCGCTATGCTGACCTGAAGCAGGCCTCAGCCGACCGCTGCGCCCGCCTCCTCGGCACGTTCGTCAAGCCGCAGGAAGTTCAGTACCACCACGAGGTCTACAACCAGTACCTCTGGAACCTGTTTTAGTCGACATCAAAAATTCGGTAACTACTCAGACCCAAATCAGTATTTCCCGCGAAACACACTATTCTCTCCCCCTTCGGGGGAGAGAATAGTGTGTTTCGCGTTGGGAAAATGGCTGGCCTGAGTAGTTACAAAATTCGTGCATGCTCAGACATAGATCAGTGTTTCGCGTTAGAAAACCGGATGGCCTGAGCATGCACGAATTTTCTCTTTCCGTGTACCATCCGCGCCGCGATGTACGCCGAATTGATCCGCCCCCTGCTGTTCCGCCTCGATCCGGAACAGGCACACCATCTCACATTGCAGGCGCTACGCATGCCGCTTGCCGCACCAGTGCTGCGTTTTTTTTTCGGCACACAAAATTCACAGCCAGTCGAAGCCTTCGGCCTGCGTTTTACAAATCGCGTCGGCCTGGCCGCCGGCTATGACAAAAATGGCGTCGCTCTCGCCGGTCTTGAAGCACTTGGCTTCGGCCACATCGAATGCGGCACAGTCACGCGCATTCCACAACAAGGCAACCCCAGGCCGCGCGTGCATCGATTTCCAAACCAGCACGCCGTCATCAACAGCATGGGATTTCCAAACGACGGCGTCGACGTGCTGCTTGCTCATTTGGAACGCACACATCTGACGCGCACGCGCCTTGGTATCAATATCGGCAAGGGAAAAGACACACCCATCGAACGCGCTGCAGAGGATTACTGTGCACTGTACGAACACACACACGCGCGCGCCGATTACATCGTCATCAACATCAGCAGCCCAAACACGGCAAATCTGCGCAGCCTGCAGTCACGTACAGCACTCGTCGAACTGCTCAGCGCCGTCGCTGAAACGCGCCGCAGCACCGCGCATCGGCCCATTCTCGTGAAGATCGCACCCGATCTGAACACCGATGAACTTGACGACGTGCTCGACGCAATCGCACAAACTGGCATGGACGGCATCATCGCTACAAACACCACGCTGCACCGCGATGGGCTGCCCGCTTCAGCCACCGAACTGCGCGGCGGCGCGAGCGGCGCCATACTCACCGCACGCTCAACGGAAATCATCCGCCACATTGCGCGCACCACATCCGGACGCCTTCCCATCATCGGTGTCGGCGGCATCATGTCCGCCGACGACGCACAAGCAAAATTCGACGCGGGCGCAACGCTCGTGCAGCTGTATACGGGAATGATTTACGCCGGGCCAAGGCTGGTGAGACAAGTGGCAGCAGATAGCAGACAGTGAACTCACAACAGAGACGGAGCACTATCTGCTATCTGCTGTTCACGACCCACGATCGCACTTCTTCTCGCTTCGCCGCCGGCAGCCGGCCCGAAGCAACGAGCGCATCAAGCACCTGCGTCAGCGTCATCACGGCGTGCAGCGCCACACCACGCGCAGCGAGCTCTTCAGCACCACCCTGCTCACGGTCGATCAGCACAAGAATGTCGCGCACGACGAGGCCTTCGTCGAGCAACGGCTTGAGTGCTTCGATCTTCGCCGTGCCGCGCGTGATCAGATCGTCGACCATCAACACGGTTTCACCAGCAGCGTATGCACCTTCGATCAACTTGGCTGTGCCGTAATCTTTCGCTTCTTTGCGCGGATAAATCAACGGCCGCTCGAGTTCAAGCGACACAGCAACGCCGATCGGCAAGCCAGCGTACGGCAGCGCCGCCAACCGATCGAACTGCAAATCATGCACGCGCACAAGTGCTGCCATTGCTGCACCGACCGTGCGCAGCACGCGTGGATGCGTCACCAGCAGCCGCAGGTCCAGATAAATCGGCGACATCAGTCCGCTCTTCAATTTGAAGCTGCCGAATTTGACGCAGCCAATGTCAAACAACGTCGCCGCAAGTTCATCGATATTTATGCTCATCTGTCCTCTCCACTCCGACTCTCCACTCTGACTCTCTACTCTGACTCTCTACTCTGACTCTCTACTTCGCTTCCCGCATTTTCATCACCAGCTCCAGCGCGGCCGCGCGTGCGGCATCAGCAAAGTCGACCTTGCGCGATGCATACAGCACCGAGCGTGACGCATTCACCACGGGACCGAGGCCGGTGGTCGTGCGGCCATAGCGCAGCGCCAATGCCAGATCGCCACCCTGTGCACCAACCCCAGGAATCAGAAACGGCAGCTCGGGCGCCAGTTCGCGGATGCGCGCCAGCTCCTGCGGCGCTGTTGCACCCACCACCAGGCCGCACGCGCCTGGCCCTTCTTCGTTCCAACGGCGCGCACTGCGCGTCAATTTTTCGAAAAGCAGCTCTTCTCCCTGCACGCTCAAATTCTGGAATTCGCCAGCGTTGGCATTGCTCGTGCGCGCCAGCACAAACGCGCCGCGATCGGCGTATTTCAGAAAAGGCTTCACAGAGTCACTGCCCATGTACGGCGATAGCGTCACTGCATCAGCCATGAACTGCTCAAAAGCACCGCGCGCATACGCTTCAGCCGTGTTACCGATATCACCAAATTTACCGTCGAGGATGATTGGAATGTCCGATGGGATGTAGCGCACGATGCGTTCCAATGCCACGATGCCGGCCGCACCTTCGGCGAGGAAGAAGCCAAGATTCGGCTTGTACGCACACACCAGATCCTTCGTCGCATCGATGATCTCGCGCGCGAAGGGCAGCATCTGCTCGTCATACGGTTGAATCGGCAGCGGCGTGTTTGCCGTCACGATATCCAAACCAACGCACAAGTAAGAACGATTGCGCTCCTGCGCGGAGCGAAGTTTTTCAATGAATGACATTATTTAGTTCCGAGTTCTGAGTGCCGAGCGCGACACTTATTCGCTAATCCAATACGAAACGACGAGGCCGCTGTCTGCGAAGACACGTTCGTCAACTTTGCGCACGCCGCGCACTTCGCCGAAGTGCGCCACGATTTCCTGTCGCCACGCATTTTTGTTTTTCATGTCGTCGGTGTTGTAGAGCGGCGAGTCTTTGCTCAGAGCGATCAGCGTCACCTGTGCGCCAGGATTTTCACCAAGCCACTTCTGCACACGCGCGATATCGTCTGCACCATCAGTGGGCGGTGCATCGTACTGCACAGCCGGGTTGTTCGCGAAAGACGGCAGCGGCCGCAGCCGCCATTCAAACAGGGGCGGGCTCATCTCACCAAACGTGCCGATGATCAGCACCGGCTTCGCACCATCCTGCCAGCGCACGATCTGATCAGTTGCTGCGCGCATGTCGTCGGCCAGATTGCCGGCCCACACCGGCTGCAGCCGCGGCAACCAGAACGCCCAGCTCGCGATCGCCATCGACAGCACCACCGCTGCAACAAACTTCGCACGCACCTTCGTGCTCGCCCACGCCGCTGCACCAAGGCCGGCCAGCAACCACAGCGACGGAAAAATCGGCGTGATGTAACGCGGCGATTTCAGCTGATGCAACGTTGCCAGCACGAAGCCAAGTGCAAAAAAAACCGCGAGCACAGCAACACCGGCGTGCCGCGTTTTTCGAATCGCAATAACCGCCGCAACGAGCGTCGCAGCCAGCACCACTGCGTGCGGCATCAGCCAGTCGGCTGACGCACGCACGTAATACAGCAGATTCTGCCCACTCCAGAATTCATAACCGGAGTTTTCATTCGAGACGAAAAACGCAAAGTCACGCCACTTCACTTCCATCGACGCGATATCGGTGCCCGTAAAAAACCACATCGCCAGTCCAAGCACGAACGGCAGATACAGCGCGATGAACGTCATCGGACGCAGCTGCTTCGCGCGCAAACGGCCAAGCAGATCGATCAGCCCAATCGCTGCAAGTGCGAACGCAGCATAGTTGTACTTCGTCAAAAAGAGCGCAAACAACAACGCACCAGTCACGGCATAGTTCAGCACGCGCCCACGCCGACGCGCGCGCAGATACGCCCAGAATGTGACGAAGACCATGAATGCCACAGGCGTCTCCTGCATCGCCCAGCTGCTGACATAGAGCCAGCCCGGTGCGCTCAACGCCAGCAGGCCGGCTACCCACGCTGCCAGCGGCGCACGCTGCGGGAAAATTTCCCGCGCCAGCAGGCACGCCATCAGCATCGTCGCCACGAGCATGAGATACGCAAACAGCCGCGCCGTTTCGTCCGTGCGTCCAAGCAGGCCGAGAAACGGCGCCTGCAATATCGAGAACATCGGCGGCCACAGTGTCTGAATATGAAAGTCGCCCCAGAATGCGCGCAAATCGTGATTCAGAAAATCGCGCAGCATGTAGTAACCAGGCAGGCTGTGTGCAGCTTCATCGAAGTTCAACGGCGCCGCAGGCACGATCAGTCGGAAATACACCTCGCGCCCCACAATCGTAGACAGCAGGATCAGAATTCCAACGGTCAGCCACCATTGCCGGCGCAGATACATCGCGCGAAAGTATACCGGGGGCCGGCAGCGGGGAGATGCGGGTGAACCTGACGTGGCACCCCGGCCATAGCGACATTATTCAGGTACAAATTATTCAGGCACAAGAAGCAGCAGCCGCGTACTATCTGAAAAGTGCGTCACCCCTCCTATACTCTGTTGCCATGCGCTCTCTGCCCGTTTTCGTACTCGCGTCTCTGCTCTTCTTCGGCGTCGGCATCGCCCAGCTGCGTTCGCCCGGCCTGATGTACGACGAAGCTGCCGACGCCGTGCCAGCTATGGAACTGCTCCTCGGACAGAAGCCGAGCATCGCGCGCAGCATCATGGTTTTCGGCCACGAGCTTCCACTCATGATGCTCGACCACATCGGCCCGGCGTCAATTTACACGAGCGCAGCCGGCTTCGCTCTGTTCGGCATCTCGGTCGAGACGCTGCGCGTCACGCAGTTGTGTGTAGGCTGGATCGCGCTGCTACTACTGTGGCTGCTTGCACAAAGCTGGGCCGGTGATCGCGTGACAAATGCATCGGTGCTGCTTGCTGCCACCGCACCGACCATGGTGTGGTGGTCACGTTTCGGTGCCAACTACACGGTGCCACTGCTGCCGATCGCACTCGGCATGCTGCTCGCACTCACGCATGCATGGCGCAAACGCAGCGTGAATGCAGCCGCACTTGCTGCGTTTCTCCTGGGCGCCGGCATCGTCACGAAAATTCTTTTCATCTGGCTGCTCGCTCCGCTGGCCATCACCGCATTCGTATATCGCCGCGAACTTTTCACGCGCCTGCGTACGCTGCCACTTCGCAGCATATTCGTAATCCCAGCAGCATTGCTGCTCGGCGCAGCGCCGCTGCTCATTCACAATATCCCCGATGGCGCCACACTGCGCTTCATCCTCGGCAACGCAGCACAGACGCGCCTTTACGGACACGATAATTTTGCCTTCGGAAAAAACTTCGTCTACGTCGTCACAGAATTTCTGCGCGCAATCGGCGGCGACATTCGCGCATCCGAAGCACCTGGCGGCCCCCCACTCGGCGCCGTCGCCTTTGTCTTCGCACTCGTCGCTGGAATCGGACTGCTCATGCGCAGGCGCATCACAACGCCGGCCTTCACCTTCGCACTGCTCACACCCCTGATAGTGCTGCCACTCAGCACCGTCAGCACCAGCAGCATCGGCGCAACATACGTCTTCATCATCATGCCGCTGGCATGGCTTTTAATCGCATGGACGATCACACACATTGCAGCACAGCGCATCGCATGGATCGCAATCGGCGCCGTCATCATCGCCAACCTCACAGGCAGCGCCGTTGTGCACGCATTCTTCGCACGCACAGGCGGGCGCGGTCATTGGTCAGACGCAATCTTCACACTGTCCGACGACCTGCAAAAAAACTACGCGAACCGACCGATCGTCGCAATGGACTGGGGATTCCGCCGCAACGTGAATCTGCTCACACAGGACGCAGTCGAGCCAGTCGAAGTCTTCGGCTACGCACCACAGCCCAGCAAAGATTTCCAGAATGTGGCAAGTGTGCTGCTGCGCGACTCGTCGACAATTTATCTTTTCCATGGTCCGCAGGCCACACTTTTTCATGGCCGCCTCACAGCGCTGCAGCGCGCGGCGACGATGCAAGACAAGGAGCTCGAACTGCAGCATACGTATTTCGGTCGTGACGGCGAACCTGCAATTCAGCTCTACACCGCACATGATGCGCATGCCAGCTTCGTCATCTCGCCTGCACTGACCGAGCGCAACGCTATTTTTGCCAATGGCGTGACGCTGCTGGGCGGCCACATCACCTACGACACAGCACAGCACGAAGTGCGCGTCGATCTGCAGTGGCGCTCTGACACTGATCACCTTGCAACTGATTCAATACTGCTGCACGTCATCGATCAGTCGAACGGCACACGCGTCGCCGACGGCGATCATCAGCCGATCTATGACAACCGCCCATTCGATGTTTGGCAGCGCAACGAAATCGTGCTGGACACATACTGGATCAAGCTGCCGCCCGATCTGCCGCCGAACGTGTATCAAATCCGCGTCGGCATCTACGACCGCGCCTCCGGCCAGCGCCGTCACATCGATGATCCACACAATGACGCCGGCGGCGATTCGCTGATGCTGGATACGTTCGTCGTGGAAAAGTAACCTTGTCAAGCACAGCACGGACCGCCAACGGTCCATCGTCGGTACACTACGCCGCAATGCTCCGCATGCCCCGCCTCCGCCGCGCCGCCGCACTCGCACTCCTCGTGCTGATCTGGACCGTCTTCTTCTGGCGTGTGCTGACACCAAATCCGACGGACCGACTCACTTTCCAACAAGGCGATTTCACACTTCAGTTCCTCGCATATCGTCAGATGGCGTATGCACAGTTGTCACACGGCATGCTACCGACGATCACCGAATGCCTGTACTCAGGCCATCCATTCCAGGCCGACCCACAGGCGCAACTGCTGTATCCACCTGTGTTTGGCGCGATGCTGCTCGGCCGTACATTGGGCTGGGAAACTTATCCGCTGCGCGCACTCGAGTTCGAAGTAATGTTGCATACGCTGCTGGCAGCGCTCGGCGCATTCGCATTTCTGCGCGAGCTCGGCCTGCGACGCGGTGCTGCATTGTTTGGATCAAGCGTCTTCGCCTACGGTGGCTTCATGACCGGCTACGCCATGCTGCAGACCAGCATTCTTGAAACTGCAGCCTGGCTGCCCATCGCACTGCTTGCGCTGCACCGGCTGATCAATGCAGAACGTCCATGGCGCTGGATAGCCGCGCTCGCCAGCGTGCTCGCCATCACGCTCACGGCCGGCCACCCACAGACGCTGCTCTTCATACTCTATGCCGGCGCACTCGCCTGGCTGTGGTGGACGCGTGGCCACTCGCACACCACGCAGTTGAAGCGCATCATTCCAGCCGGAGTTCTCGCCGTTGCACTCTCCGCAGCACAGCTTGCACCATCGGTCTGGTTCATGATGAATTCGACGCGCGCCGGGCTTTCATTCGACAAAGCCGGCAGCGGCTTCGCGCTGCAAGACATCTCACTTTTCGCGCTGACCGGCGTCTTCAACATCTGGCAGCCGCTCTTCGTCGGAATCATCACGCTCGCGCTCGCAGCATTCGCACTGCTGCGCCGCACGCGTTCTGATACAGCGCTGTGGGCAATCATGGCGATCGGCGCGCTCGTGCTCAGCTTCGGCGCGAACGCACTGGGCTTTGATTTGTTCTATGCGCTCGCACCAGGCTACCGCCAATTCCAAAGCCAGGAACGTCATGCACTCATCGTTAATTTCGCGCTCGCAGTGCTGAGCGCCTACGGGCTGCACGCACTCATGGACGAGGTCGGTCTGCGCACGCGCGCGCAGCTGCGGCGCACCAGCGTACGCGTATTCGCCATCGCAGGCATCATCTTTGCCACGCTGCTCGTGCTTCGTATATACGTCGCCGATGCGGAATATACGCCGCACATCGCGCTGCTGACGCTCGGGCTTCTTGCCACTGGCGCTCTGCTGCTGTGGCGCGCGCACGAGCGCAGCGCTTCCATTTCGTGGAACGTCGCAGTCCTTTGTGTGCTGCTCTTCGAACTCTTCACCGCCAACCGTACAACGGCGCTACAAAAACCAGCCGAAGCTTTTCCATCTCTTCCATTGCTGACACCAGTGCTGGCAGAAATGGCGCAGCGCCCAACAGCAAAATACGAACGCATCTACAACCATTTCGGCCTGCCGCTCAACGGCGCATGTGTAAATGGCCTGAACGAAATCGGAGGCGGCTCACCAATTGTATGGCGCACATACAAAAATTTTCTCGAGCGCACACCCGAAGACGTGCTCATGAAATTACTGAACGTGCGCTATGCCGTCACATGGCGCGGTGCGATGACCACACCAGCAGGCGTTGAAATTCCATGGTATCTGCTCGCGCGCAGCGAATTCGAAGGCAAGACCGCCAGCACTTATCGGCTCGACTGGCAGCCGCCCAACACGCGCGGCGCATGGATCGCGCCGGTGCGCATCGTGTCCGACGAAGACGAACTTTTCGCCGCGATGTCCACACCCGGCTTTGATCCATTCGCCGAAACACTGCTCTTTGATGGAGATGCGCCGCACAGCAACGGCACCGCCACCGTCGAAGGTAAAGCCAACGGATATATAAAGATCGCAGTGCAGGCCGATGGTGATGCGCTGCTCACCGTAAGCGAGGCGTACCATCCAAACTGGGTCGCGCTGATCGACGGCGTCCCAGCGCAGCCGAGTCGCGCGTACGGCGCACTGCTCAGCGTGCGCATTCCCGCCGGCGCACACAGCGTCGAGCTCAGCTACCGCCCATTGGATCTGTACGTCGGTGCCGCAATCAGCGCACTGGCGGGAATTTTTCTTCTGTTTCAAATTTCAAATTTCAAATTGAGAAAATCTGAAGTCTGAAATCAAATAACAACTCAGGCCATCCGGTTTTCCAACGCGCAACACGCTTTTCCTTGCCTCTGCCGGGGACAAAAACAGCGTGTTGCACGAGAAATATCAACCGAAGACTGAGTAGTTACAAAATCAATCAATCTGAAATCCACAGGTCCACACCATTGTCCGGCTGCTTGTCGGGCTGTTGCACCGTGACCGGCGCGATTTCCGGATACGTATATGAACCAAAGCGCACGCGATACGGGCCGGTCGGCAGCGGACGATCGAGCGGGATCGTCGCATGCAAAAGCAGAAGATCACCGACGCGCCACGACGCCGGATGCACGCCGGCGATGTCAACCCCTGCACGTTTTTCATCCCCGACGAACGCCTGGAAGTACCAGTGGTAATCCGCACCTTCAGGTGGAAGCGTCGTCACTTCAAATTGAACCTCAACGCGCAGCGCGTTCGATTCGCGCTGCACGCGTGCGCCGCGCAGCAGCAGCCCACTCTCCCAGCGTGCCTGCGGCGCCGCCGGTAATTCACCCGGCAGCCCATCGATCTGCGCATACGTGAATCTGCCGCCGCTGCCCACACGCGATGGAACTGAAAATTCGTGCGCGCCTGCACCACGCAGCATTTCGAGCAGCGGCTCGGCGCCGGGCGCGACGACATACTGCGTATGCGCACCTGTAAAAATCAACCCGTCGCTCTCACTGTTGAAAAACCGATACGGCACATCCGCCAGCACCGCGCGCAAAATCACGGCAGGTTCGTTCCACGGTGTCGGGAATCCCTGCACCACGACGACGGCATCGCTGCCCGTGTTTAACTTCAGCAGTTCCGCGCGCGCAGCGAGCACGCTGCGCACCGGCTGGCCGTATCCACCTTTTGTATCAAAGCGATCAACGATGTCGTGAAAGTGCAGCGTTGTCACAATCTGCCAGCCGCACAGCAGCGCCACCACAGCAACGGCAGCGACGCGCAGTGCACGTCCGAGGCTCATGCATCGATCAAACACGTACGCCATCAGCAAAGCCGGCGCCGGCAGCAGTGAAGTGAGGTACTGCACTTCCACAGGACGGCTGGAGTGAAACTGAATCATCGCAGGCACAAACACCCACGCCAGCAAAATCAACGCCGGCACACTGCGTCTCCGCAGCACGATCCAAACGGCATAGGCGCACGCCGCCGCCATTCCGATCACCTGCACATCGTCGATCCACGCACCCCAATTCCACGGCACCGCCGTCCAGACGCCGTACGCCGCGCCCGTCAACACGCCGAGGTGCGCGCCACCGCTCAGCCAGCCGATGCGTTCAAATACCTCCGGTCGCCATGCTGCGCCTCCACCCACCGCGCCGAAATACGCGCGCAGGCTGCCGAAGTCGCCGCTCACATCCTGAATCACATATGCCGCAGCAAGCAGCACGCCAGGAATCAGGCCGAAGAGCAGCGGCTTCCAACGCAGGCTGCGACGGCCAATCCAAGCAGCAAACAGCATCACCGGCAGTAAATACACGCCCCCCAAATGCGTGCCGGCCGTCAGCGAAAGCCCAAGCCCAGCGATGAACCAGCCGCGCGGATTACGTCGCACAGCAATCTCAAGCAGGCCGATCATCAGCACAGCCGAAAACAACGGCTGACAAACCGGCCACAGATTGCGCGCAAATTCAATCGGCCACGGCGCTACGGCATACAGCAAAGCACCGATCCATCCAACTCGGCCAGCAAAATAGCGCCGCCCAATCGCATACACCATCGCTGTGGTGAGCACATCAAAAAACACGCGGTACACCACGACCGAGAAGAAGTTTTTCGTGAACAAATACGGCAGCGCCATCACATATAAGTACGCCGCCGGATGTGCACCGACTGAGCCATGTGGCTGCATACCCCACAGACGCCCCGCTGCAATATCCTGCGCGTACCACAGCGGATACGCCTGATCGAAGCGAAAGTCGATCAGATCCAGCCGATGCATGCGCAGCACCGCAGCGAGCAGCACCAGCAGCGCAGGAATCCACCACATCGACTTTGATCGTTCACGCATCGTCATACATCCTCGCCTTTAACTACTCAGGCTCAAATCAGTATTTCCCGCGAAACACACTATTCTCTCCCCCTTCGGGGGAGAGAATAGTGTGTTTCGCGTTGGAAAAATAGCCGGCCTGAGTAGTTACCCTCGCCTACTCTGACTTTTCACTCACTCGCGCCTTCGTCGGCAGCAGCACCGAGCCATACATCTGCTGCGCAGGCGGGCTCGCAAACGTCGGCGGGCGCTGCCCACCGATCGGATCGTACAAACCCACGAAGATCGGATATTCACCAACAGCATCTGCATTCACACCAAAGTGCTGCACATCGACGACCACCTGTCCCTTCGCCCAACACGTCGTCGGATACGCCTCCTGCATCGGCAGCCCATCAGCCTGTGCCACACGCGCCTGGTCATTTGCATCCGTCGCCACATGCACGAAAGAACGAAATGAAACAGGCACAGGCTCGTCGCTCATACGCTGCCAAAATAATTGGATCGCACCTTCGCGCCCGGCGACGAGTTCGTCGATTTCATATGCCACCAGCGCGATCTGCCCGCTCGCACCAAAGCGCGTATCAACCACGACCGCGCTCGCCGGCACACTCTCCACGGGCAGCGTCTCCGGCATATAGCCATACATATGTACGCGCATCAACGAATTCTGCGCGATGGTCTGCACACCGAGCAATGCAAATACGACAACACACAACGCTGCACGGCTGCGCAGCACGACGGCAGCCGCAGCCACAGCGATTGGTGTGAAATACAGCCATACGCGACCAGTCTCTCCGCGCGCCACATGCAGCTCCGACAAAATCACCAACGGTACGATGAACGCAGCCGCGAACGAAACTGTTTTCCCGCGTGCCGATGCAGAACCACCGAACACGGACAGCAGCGCTGCCGCCGCGATCGGCAGGCCGGCCATCGTCAGCATGTCCCACGGATGCCAGACCACGAATGGCCAGAACGGAAACTCGATGCCCAGATGACTATCGAAGACGACGTCGTACAAAGCGAACACGTTCAACCCGGTCCACACATATGCCGTACCCCAGATCAAGGCTGTGCCGAGCAGCGCCGCCGCCCCACCACGCACAAGATCGGACAGCACAGGCAGGAAGCCGCCCATACGACCACTCACCTTCGCACGAGCTTCGCCCTTGAATTCGTCCCACACCATGCGCACGACTGTATAGACCGCAGCGATCAGCCCGATCGGCGCCGCGCCGAACGTCAGAAACGTGGCGACCGACAACATCGTCCCAGCCGCAAGCATCCAGCCTGCTCGTCGCGACTGCACGAAGCGCTCGCACAACAACAAAATCAGCGGCGTGAATAATGCCAGCCCGCGATCGAACTGCGCCACCCACAATCCAAAGCCCGGCGTCAGCGAATACAGCAGCGCCGCAATCGCAGCCGCACGCGCACCGGACAACCGGCGCACGAGCGCATAAAGCGGCACAATCGCCGCCATCGCCGCCATCACTTCGACCGCAGCACCGAACACACCAGACGCCATCTGCGCCGACGGCACGTCGACGGAAACGAGGCTCTGACAACTTGTCGCACGCAGCCAAGCCGCAAGTGAATCCGCCACGCCTGGCATCAGTTCAAATATGCGCGTGCCGAGCCAGAAGATCAGCGACAGCCCAGGCGGATGGCGCATCTGGTGCACAGGGTAGTTCGGTGCGCGCTGCACGTACGAACCGATGAAATCGACGACGTCTGTCACACCTGCGCCCACAGTCCAGTAACCACCAGTCTTCCACGCATACGTACGACGCATGATCTCGGCAAAGACATCCGCATGCGTGACACGCACCGCTGCCCACTGCAAAAACAATCCACCGAAAACAACCATCCCCACAAGCACAATGCGCTGCCGACGCGTCGGCATGTCGCTCCAGTCACGCAGCAGCAGCAGCGCACTTGCTACAAAAACGACCACGCCTCCACAGAGCGGCGCCAGCGCAGCAAGGCCCGCATCAAACGCGCGCGGCCACAAAATCAGCCCGTCGCGCTGCGGCTGAAAAATCAGCAACGCCACGTACAGCAACGTCGGCACTGCACACAAAAGCGCTGCCCAGCGCGTTCGATTTGTCATGGGTTCACCGTGAATCTGCCGGCCACGATCAGGTCGTCCTTTACGGGCGTACCGTTTTGAAACGCAGACCAGCGCTGCATGCCCTGACGATCATAGATGCCAACGTAGATCGTATATACGCCCGGCTTCAGATTTGCAGGCAGTTTGAACGTGTTGCGCTCTCGATGTCCAGCACCGGCGCGAAACGTACGCGTCGAACGCGCACCATTCTCCGGCGGATGATCATCCTGCGCCACAGGAACCCCATCGGGGCCAAGGATGTGCACGAAAATGACGCCGTCACGCAGTGGTATGTCGTCGACGCGCCAGTACGTCGAAACAGTGCTCGTGCGCCCAGGCATAAGCGGTGAGTCAATCGAATATCCCAACAGTGCAAATTCGCCCGCACTCGCATTCATTCGAACCTGCATCTCACGTGGATCAGCCGGCTGAACGAGTGGATATTCTGCGATATGCACAAGCCCGATATATGCGCGCACACGCCCATGCCCACGATCACGCCATGCACTCAGTCGATACCAGCCCCCCATCGTCGTATCTGGAATCGGAAGCGCAATCGTCGTGCGCAGTGGCTCATTCGCCGGCCAATGCTCCGGCAACAGGCCTGGCAATGGCGCCTGCTCAAAAATTCCACCGACCTCATGGCCAAGCAGCGTTTCAAGCGACGCGCCCTGCGTCCAGGCACCATCTGCATCCTGCCACGTCAATCCAAGAAAAAGAGTGCGGCCCGGCATTACTTCACGATCATGATCCACCGCAATCAATGCACGATCGAATAAAAATCCCATCGTCGTCCGCACCATAGTCGGCGGGTGATATGCAGCCACATCTGCCGCAGATGAAGGCTGGCTGGCGGGTTGCCACACAGCATGACGAATACAGCATGTAACCTGTTCATCTGTGAACGGCGCCCGCACAATTTGATTCGTCACTCCACCCGGACCTTCATACACCACGAGTTCCATTTCGTAAGACACGGGCGGCAGCGCAGCTGGCAACGCAATTGCGTAATCGATCGCAATTAAATTTCCCGTCGTCCAATCCACTGAACGCGCAGGCAGGCGGCTCGACAACATCACATCCAGAACCGTCTGTGATGCACTACGCAAACGCAGTGAAAGTGTGCGTTCGATGCGCAGCTGTGCACCTCGGCGCCAATACAGCCGCAGCTGCAAATTTGGCGTCGGCGCATATGGGTTCGACGGCATCACCTCCCAGCCCATGATGCGATCACCAGTCGTATCACTGATTGATTCCACTACGGTCGCACTCACCGGCAGGCGCGCAAAAACTTCATCATGCGTAAGCAGCAAAAGCTCAATCGTATTTGTGCGTGCAGGAAATCGATATGCCTGCTGCATGCTCAGCGCGCGCACCCAGTCCAGCCCGCGATCCGGCAAATAATCGACTGCACCTGTATTTAAATACCAGATGCGACGCGCCGCAGCCACCCGATTCATGTCAATATTCACTACAGAAAAAACTGGCACAGGCAAATCTGCAAGATAACCCTGCACTACTTCACGCGGCGTACCAGAATTGGCGATCACAAGATCACCCGGCCGCCATTCACTGCGAACAGTCTGTGCCACGCCACGCCAATCGTCCTGCTTTTCCGCACTCGGCAGCAGCACTCCGCTAAGCCCGTACATATTCACCGCAATCAGCAGCGTCGGCAAAATCAACGCAATGCGCGAACGCCGCACGATACAGTCCAGCGCAGCACCAAGCAGTGCAAGCATCGCTGGCAGCACAAGCATCAAGTGCCGCACACCAGCAAAATTCGGCTTCACCAGCGAAAGGCCATACCAGACCCCAATGGGAATCAGCACCGACGCAAGTATGGCGATGCTGCGCCGATCTCGCGTTCGCACGCCCGAAAGCAGCACCACACCAATGACCCACGCACTAATGAAAATCCAGCTGATCCATCCACCACTCGGATCACGTTGATTGATGCCAAAAAGCATACCGCTGGCGATCGACCCAACAACATCGTAGAGCGGCTTGAATTCGTACGAATATTCTGCGCCTCCGAAGAAACGCACCCACAGCGTCGGTGCATCAACGATGTACGCGAATAACAGCAGTGCAACAACGGCAGCAGCGCCAAGTCCCGCCCACTGCAACGGCCGCAGATTTCCCGCACGCAGCAGCACCACCAGCAGCAAGACCCCATGGGCAATCAGCATGCCGATGAATGAATAATGCATTGCCAGCGCCAACAGCATGACGCACGCCCACACAGCAAGCAGACGCAGCGACGGTCGCACTAGCAGACGACACAACAACAGCAGTGCAAATGCAGCAAGATTCACCACCCAGCTGTACATGCGCAGTTCGACCGCATACCATGCCAACAGCGGCGACAACGATGCCGCAATCGCAGCCAGCACTCCGGCGCGCGCACCAAAAATACCGCGTGTCACCGCAAAACACAACGGGACGAACAGTACCGCACCGAACAAAGAAAATACTTCAAGCACGAATTCGCTGCGCCCTGCAAACACGCTCCAGAGTTTCAGTGCAAAAAAATATACCTGCGGATTCGTATCAATGGTGTAGGTGCCGTTCCAGTACACAATGTTGCGCACCAGGTCCGACCATGATCCAAAAATGCGCATTAGCGTGAAGCCTTCGTCCAGCCACAAACTGCGACTTTCCAAATTCAGATTGTGCAGCAGAAAAGCTCCCACCGTCAGCAGACAAAGAAATCCGGTCGAACGAAATACGCGCACATACATTAGCGTGTGGATTTTGCCACATGTAAAGACATGGAATTACTCAGGCCTAGATCAGTAATTTTCGCGAAATACGTGATTTATTCCATCCTGCTGTGGGAAGAAATCGCATGTTTCGCGTTGAGAAACCGGATGGCTTAAATAGTTACAAAGACATCGTTCTTCGCCCAATCCTAAGCCATTCACATAATTCACTGCGCCTCATATCGCACTACAGGTAACTAATCAGGCCAGCTATTTTTCTAACGCGAAACAGGCTGTTCCTTCCCCCGAAGGGGGAAGGAACAGCCTGTTTCGCGGGAAATACTGATTTGAGCCTGAGCAGTTACCACTACAGTATTTTCATCGCCGGCAACACGGTTGTGACGTAAGCCGGCGTGTGAACCATGATTTCCAATGATCACCGCAGCCGAGCCGCCAAATTGATCCGCACAATCGATGCTCTTGAGCAGAGCATACTCACGCTCGAAGCACCACACACAGAGGATGTTGAGCGTATCGCCCCAGCGTTCCAGCCCAGCGCGCAATCTGCTGCACGATCTTGCGTTGCACCGGGTGGATGTACGAAACCTGCAGATGGAGCTGGCGGCACTCGATCACAGCCCACTCGGACGCAAGAAGGCGTATGCGCTGAATGGCGTATGAAACGTGCAACGAGCGCTTCATCTGCTGGCCAACGACATGCAGTCAGACAAAACAACAAAGGCCCTCACATCGTCGAGGTGGTTCGTCTGCTCACCGGCATCCTCAGCCGCATGTCCGCACATCAGTCGAAGAAGCGAGCTGCTGCGGCCGCTGTCAGTTTCGCATTTTCGAAGCTGGATTAGTCTCTGTGGCACAATCACACCGCGATGCCCAGAACTCTGCGTGCGCTCGCCGCCTCGATCCTCATTCTGCCCACGCTGATTTATTGCGCCGCAGTATTGTTCACAGACTCGCGCGCCATCGTGCTGTGGGAGCGCGGCATACCGGAATTCGACACACTCGTGCCACTGCTCGCCGGTCTGCTTGCATATGGCGCGCTCGTGGCCTTCATCATGCCGAAGCTGGAGTCGCAGACTCGCCGCCGCGCCGTCGTCGCGTGCATCGCACTCGCCTTTGCCGCCGGCCTGCTCCTGCAAACGGCCGCCACACGCGTGGTCGATCCCTTCCCTCTGCGCTCGCTTCTGCTGCGCCAGTTCTCTGATTTCACCGGCGGCTACTGGAGCGTCGGCGCACGCGTGACCGACGCACCCGCATGGCTCGACAACTTCGCACAGGAGATGGAGAGCTACACCGTGCATGCCGAGCGCCATCCGCCCGGCCTGCCGCTGATCTTCTTCTTCACGCGCCTGCCATTCGAAGCACTGCCCAGCCTTGCCGCAAGCATCGCCGCGTGGGCGCGCCCACTCGCCTGCTTTGACGATGGCGGCACCGCACTCGCCAATGCGGCCATCGCCGGCGGTGTGCTCGGCGCTGTACTCGAAACGCTCGCCGCATGGGCAGTGCTGCCCGTGCTCTACGCATTCGTGCACCGCACGTTCACACAGCGCGCAGCGCTCCTCGCCGTGCTGCTCTATCCACTTACTTCCGGCGCACTGATCTGGGTCTCGCAGTGGGATCGCAGCTTCGGTCTGATCTCCGTCTGCACACTGCTGCTCACCGATTCGCTGTTAAACGCTGCAGCAACACAAATGCGCGCACGTCATGCATTCGCCGCGCTCACACTCGGAATACTGCTCTTCATCGGCACGCTGCTGAGTTTTGGCAATTTACCGATCGTGCTGATATGTGGCATATACGCAGTCGTAAAGCTCGTACAAAAACGAGAAACTATTTTTCGTGTGTTGCCAGCTGCAGCGATCTCTTTCGTTGGATTCGCTGCACCATGGCTGCTGCTCATCTTCGGCTTTGGGTTTGATCTGCCCGGCACCTATGCCACAGCCATGCGTTTTCATCTCGAACTCGAGCGGCCGTTCTGGCCGTTCATTCTGTGGCACGCCTGGGACATCTTCACATTCGCCGGTCTGCCACTCATCGGCGCAGCGCTGCTCACATGGCGCCGCTGGCCAGCACTCACAATTGCCGCGTTCGGCACTCTGGCAGCGCTGTGCCTGCTGCACGTGGCGCGCGGTGAAACCGGCCGAGTGTGGATGTTCTTCGCACCGCTGTTCGTCGCACTCGCAGCGGCATACCTCACGACCAAGTTCTTTGTCGGAAAAAACATCGGAATAAAACTGGTCCCGCATCTGCTCGTCGCCATACTCACGTTGCAGTCTTTCGTGCAAATCGGCTGGCTGCGCGTGATCGGATACGGGCTCGATCCACTCACCGTCGCCAACGCAGCTGCACCGCAAAATTTTTCGCCCACAGAAATTCGCTTCGAACACAACGGTGAACTGCATCTGCTCGGTATCGCTATGCCGGAAAAACTCGCGCCCGGCGCCGACGCCTCGATCGATCTGCTCTGGAAACTCGATGCCGCTGCGCCGGTCACGACGTCGTACAAAGTCTTCGTCCACGTCGCGGATTCGCCCGAAGATCAGCGCCGCATCGTCAACCAGGACGGTCGCCCGATGAATAATGCGCTGCCTTTCACCTGCTGGCGCCCCGGCCAAACTGTGCTCGACCGCCGCGCGATCCACGTCGATGACAATGCATCACCCGGTGAATACGCCGTCATCATCGGCCTCTACGACGAACGCAGTGGCACGCGAGCCTTCGTACACACTGCGCAAATCGCAGTCGCGAACGGAGTGACGCTGCCGAGGAAATTGACGATCGGACGATGAGCTGAATTTCAGATTTCAGATTTCGGATTGGACCCTGCGCCATTTTCTCAATCTGAAATCCGAAATCCGAAATCTGAAATGTTGAAATATCTCGTCCTCCTTCATTTCTTACTCGCCGTCACGTACGGGCTGATCATTCCGCCGTACGAAGCGCACGACGAGACCGGGCATTTCGCGTACGTGCGTCACATCGTGGTTGAAGGCAGGCGCCCAAACGCACGCAGTGAGAACAAAGTATTTCTCGACCAGTCACATCAGCCGCCGCTGTACTACATGGTGGCCGCCGCATTCACGTTCTGGGCGCGGCCAGCGCTGATCAAAGCGGAAGCGCCACCGCGCAACGTTTTCGCCTTCGATGGCAGCAACCGCCGTGGCACGCGCATCCTGCTGCGCCAGCTCAGCGAAGACTGGCCCTGGAGTGCCGAAATCCCTGCGCTGCACGCTGCACGCCTCGCCTCCGCATTACTCAGCACGATAATGCTGCTCGTCATCGCGTCAAGCGCGCGCATGATCTTCCCCGAATCGCCCGGCGTCGCACTGCTCACCACCGCCATCGCTGCATTCAACCCGCAGGTGATTTTCATGGCATCGATGGTCAACAACGATGTCATGGTCGCACTCGCTGGCGCATGCATTCTGTGGGCGCTGCTGCGCCTCTCAACGTCGACACCGAGCATGCGAAGCAGCATCGCACTCGGCATCGCGCTCGGCACAGGGCTGCTCAGCAAGAACAGCGCGCTCGTGCTGCCTCCCTTCGCCGCCGTTGCGCTGTGCTTTATCGCTTGGCGCAACCGCTGGAGCATACGCACACTGCTCACGCGCGGCATCACCAGCTTTGGAATCGCCGCGCTCATCGTGCTGCCGCATTACATCGACAACTACGTCGCCTACGGCACGATCCTGATCGATCGTTCCTCCGACAACAAAATCCTCACGCAGCAAAATCTCTTCGTCGAAGGACTCAGCGTCGGCCTGCGCGACGCATGGCTGCCTCAACTTTTCACCAATTCATTCCGCACATTCTGGGGCGCCTTCGGCTGGGGCAATGTGCAGCAGGCGAGTTGGGTCTACCTGCTCGTGCTGCTGTTGTGCATCATTGGCGTCATCGGCGCCGTCATCGCTGCACGACGCGCAGCGCCACAGCAACGCACACATCTTGTGCTGCTCATCGGCATGGCCGGCGCAATGCTGTTGCTGCCAACCTATCGAGCCGTCTCATACCAGGATCCGGCACTGCTGCCCGGACGTTATCTGATGCCGGCACTCACCGCATTTGCCGGCCTGCTCGCCTTCGGCTGGAGCGCATTCATACAACACCGGCCACGACTACACCTGACCCTCTCTGCATTTCTCTTCGTCTGGGCCGCAACAATTCCACCGCTCGTGCTATTGCCCGCCTATCGCCCAGCGCTGCAATCGCCACCCAACGACACACCCCTGCTGCGTTTTGCCGACGTCGCTGCCGTGCGCATACTCTCAGCCGAAACGGTCATCGTGCAGGATCGTGAAGGCCCGCGTCCATATGCGCGCGTGCGCGTCACCTGGACCGCACTGCGCCGCACGACGGAACCGTACGTCATCGGCGTCGCAGTGCTCGGCCGCAGCAACGAAGTCCTCGGTTCGCTCAGCACGCATCCGCAGCGCGGCAACCTGCCCAGCACCGTATGGTCGCCCGGAGATACCTTCACGGACGAATTTTTCGTGCTGCTGGAAAAGCCCTGCGCACAGCTGCCGGCGCTCGGCCGCATCGAACTGGCGATGTTCAGCATCGATGAACGCATGCAGGTGCGCGACAAGCTGTCTGCAGTCGACAACGATGGACGAAACATTTCACCCATCCTCGGTCGTTTTAAGGTTGATGCACCCACCGCGCCATATCCCATCTGGTGGCAGGAACCACGTGCCCGTTTCGCCGGCGCCATCGCGCTGCGCGATGTGCTTGCACCTGCGCAGCATCCTGCCGGCACGCCACTACAGGTGCAGGTGAATTACGAACTGCTGCTGCCACTCACACGCGACGCCGTAGTCTTCGTACATGCCACCGATGCAAATGGCAAACTCGTCGCGCAGGACGACCACGCGCCCCTTGCTGGTGCATACCCGACCTCGCTGTGGGATCCCGGAGACTGCGCACGTGAAACGTTCACGCTGGCGCTGCCGCAGGATTTCAGCGGCCCGCTGCATTTGTCGACCGGCTGGTACGACGCTGCCGGCCGCCTGCGCGCTACCACAGCCGTCGACCCGCAGCAGCCAACATTCGCAGATGACATCGTGCCAATCGCAAATATCAACATTGCGCGCTGAGTGACACTCGAGCGACGAACGCGTATACTTTCTCGCGCGTCGGCAAACGTCGGCGTGAAGTTTTAATAAGGAGAAAAGTTTCGATGTTTGCTCCACTGGTAACCACCGTCCGCGAATCCGTCCGCTACCGCGGCAAAGAAGGCCATCTGTCCTGGGTGTTGCACCGCCTGACGGGTCTTGGCCTGGTGCTGTTCATGGTCGCTCACATCTTCGGCATGGGTATGGTTGCATTCAACCCGCCTCTGCACGATGCGATGATTGAGCTCTACAAGACACCGCTCTTTTCGATCGGTGAACTTTTCCTGGCGTTCAGCCTGGTCTTCCATGCCATCAACGGCACGCGCATCGCCATTCTCGAACTCAAACCTGAGCTGTGGAATCAACAGCAGAAAGCCACACGCCTCAGCATCGGGATCACGCTTGTACTCGCCCTGCCCCTGATGGGCATCATGGCGTACAAGTCGATCAGCCACTTTATGGGTGCCGGACACTAAATCATGTCTACAACCACAATGCCTACAGGCCGCACTGTGCGGCACGTCAAGCCGATCTCGCGCGGCAGCAATAAATTCGAACGCGCTGCGTGGGTATTCATGCGCTTCAGCGGCCTCGTGCTGCTCTTCCTCGCACTTTTTCACTTCGTGATGCAGCATGTCTTCATTGGCACGCACAACATCGCCGTAAGCGAAACGATGAAGCGCTGGGGTGTGCAGGGCCAACACATCAATATTGACCAGATCGCATGGCGCCTTTATTACGGCGTCACGCTGCTGCTGGCGATGCTGCACGGACTCAACGGCGTGCGCCAGGTCGCCTACGACTATATTCACGCCCGCCCGGTCTTCAACATTCTCATGACGGTCGTCGCGATCGTCATCGGCGTCATTACCGCCATCGGCGCGCTCGCGCTGATCCTCGGCACCGCCGCTGCGCCAGGTATTGCGTAAGAGAACAAACGTAACGACTCAGGCCATCCAGTTTTACAACGCGAAACATGCGATTCCTTTCCCTGTGGGGGGAAGGAATCGCATGTTTCGTGGGAAATACTAATCTGGGCTTGAGTCATTACAAAAAAATAGGGGACAGGGAATAGGAGAAGCACCTATCCCTTGTTCCCTATTCTCTTTTCCGTATTTTTTATAATGGGTCAGGTTGGTCAATTTTCCGTCCCATGCGCTTCAGACACGTCCTTCCGCACTTCTCAGTCCTCACCGCCGTCGCATGCCGCATCTGGGCGCTGGAGATGATGCCGCTCAGCTACGACCGCGGCTATCCACTTGGCCTCGGCATCTTTATTCGCGACGCCGTCGCTGCAGGCCGCTTCAGCGATCTGCCATGGATGAGCCTGCTCGCCAGCATCAACCTGCGCAACCCAGCCGGTGCAAGCTGGTTCTGGGCAGCGATCTCGACGATCGATGCCAGCCCATTCGTTGCCACAGTACTTGTCGCACTCTTGCACGCCGTTGTCGTCACAGCTGTGGCACATCGCATCGCTGCGCAATTATTTGGCGAACCGGTCGGCATCGCCGCTGGATTGCTCGCCGCCGGCAGCCCATGGGCGGCGTGGGTGGCACGCGGCCCATGGCTGCAAGGCACACTCGAAGTGTTCGCGGCGCTGAGCGCGTGGCTGCTCTTTTGTGGGCTGCACGAAAATCGCCCGCGCCGTACATTTGCCGGCCTCCTCGTCATCGCTGGCGCGCTGCATACGTACCTCGCAGCCTTCGGGCTGCTCGCACAGACCAGCATCGCCCTGCTCGCTTCTCTCCGTACCTTCACACCTTCACACACACCTTCACACACACCTTCACACGCCAATTTCACCGCAGCAAGAAAAGCGCTGGCACTGGGAACACTCACCGTCGTACTCAGCCTCGCCTGGATCGCCGGCGCATTTCTCGCCGCGCGCGGCGATGTGCGCGCCGCCGTCGACAACCCCAATGCCATCAACGCCGACCTCAAGCCAGGCGAACTGAACCTCGATCCGATCCGCCACGCACTGCGCCTCACCAGCGGCCGCGATTTCGAAAATACCTTCGGCGATACAGCCCATCTCAGCTGGCGCGACTGGTTCGGCGACGCACAGTCGACGCTGCTCGATCTGGCAATATTGCTCGGAGTGCTGCTCACCGCAGCGCGTGCACGCACCGACGCGCGCATGCGCTTCGTGCTGCTGTGGTTCGTCACACCAATCGCACTCACCTTCATCATCGGCAATTTCGTCATGCGCGAATGGAAGGTGCACGTCTTCTACCTGACGCTGGCCTCGCCGATGATGTACGTGCTTGCTGCAGCCCCGCTGCAACTGCTGCGCACGCGAACATTGCGCACCTCCACAGCCGCGCTCGTGCTCATTGCGCATTCGGCCTCGGTGCTGGCGAATCAGGCGTCGGATATCGCCGTGCGGCACAGCGACCCAGCCGGCGTGCGCGCAAGCGAAGGCATCACCACCGGCGCAGCCACACGCCTCGGCCGCATACTGGCCGCGCGCTGTGCATCTGTGCTCAGCGCCGAAAATGAAGTGTGGCTGGCAAGCTGGATCGGCTCATCACAACTCACGCGCCCCGGTGCGCTGCGCGCCGACAATGCTTCCGGCATGGCACTCGTCGAACCAGCCGGCCACACCTGCCTGGTGCAAAACACACCCGACGCACCGCTGCCATACATTTTTGACCGCGAGCCGATCACCGCAAGCCGCGCGCCTGACGCACAGCCTGTCATCGAACTCGAAGCCGTGCCGCAGGAAAATGTGCTCTACACAGTCAATCTAGGCTGGTCACTGCTGCAGCTCGATGCACCAGCACAGGCGCACCCAGGCGACGATGTCGTCATCCGCCACGTCTGGCGCATCGACGCACTCCCACCCGAAGAACACGCCGCGTGGTAATTCGCGCCCTTCATCGATCTGCGCGCACCCAATGGCGCACAGGTCGCCACCATCGACCATGCGCGCGCGCTGCCCGGCTACGCATGGCAGCTGGGTTCACAACTACACAGCATCGTGCATTTGAAAATCCCAGCCGACGCCGCACCCGGCCGCTACACACTCGAGTTCAGCTTGTTTGATCCGAATCAAAAAAAGAACGCCGTCTACTTCGACCCGCGCGATCCAGCCACACCAGTGGTAGTCCTGAAGCGGACGATCGTCGTGCGATGATTTTCAGCAGGCATGGTGGGTGCATTCGCCCCAAACCACGAATGCACCCGGCTCTTTACTTCTACTCTTGCACTCTCACACGTTCATCGATATCGTCCGGATAGTGCAGCGCTTCTTTGCCATGCTCACCCGTGCGGATGCGGATCACATCTTCGACCGGCAGCACGAAAATTAAGCCGTCGCCAGGATTGCCCGTGCGCGTCGCCTGAATAATCGTTTCCACCGCGCGCTCGACATTGTGATCACTCAGCACAATGTTCAGCTGCACGCGCGGCAGCATATCGATCCGATAACTGCCGCTGCGTCCAACCAATTCGATGCCACCCTGCCGCCCGTGGCCGCGCACTTCAAATGCATTCATCCCCACGATGCCGACCTTATAGAGTGCTTCTTTCACATCGTTGAGTTTTTCCTCGCGGAAAATCGCTTCAATTTTCTTCATGATTTTTCTACGCGTACGCGCGCTCTCCATGTTCACTGATGTCCAGCCCGACTTCTTCTTCAGGTTCCGTAACCGCCAGCCCCATGACCTTGTCAAGAATTTTCGCAACGACAAAAGTGAAGACGAACGCATATGCGCCGGCAGCGACTACGCCGATCACCTGCACGATGATCAGCCATGCGTTGCCTGCCAGCAGGCCATTTGCACCTGCCGCATTCACAGCCGTCGTTGCGAACACGCCAGTCAGCAGCGCACCGACGATGCCTCCCACACCATGACACGCAAACACATCGAGCGATTCATCGAGTCGCACGTACTGCCGCAGCTTGATCATGTAATAGCTCGCCGGCGCAGCAATGGCACCGATGGCCATTGCTGCAATCGGCGTCACAAAGCCCGCCGCAGGCGTCACCGCCACCAATCCAACGATTGCGCCCGTCACAATACCCAGCGTGCTCGGTCGTCCATCGCGCCAGCTCAGCAGCGTCCACACGAGGCCAGCCGCCGCAGCCGCGCTATTTGTATTCACCACCGCTGTCACCGCAAGGCCATTCGCACCAAGAGCGCTCCCCCCGTTAAAGCCAAACCAGCCCACCCACAACAACCCGGCACCAAGAACAGTGAACGGAATATTGTGCGGTTCAAAAGAAATGCGGCCGTAGCCGCGGCGCTTGCGAATCGCCAGCGCAAACGCCAGCGCGGACATGCCAGCCGTCACATGCACTACGGTGCCACCGGCGAAATCCAACGCACCAAGCCGCCGCAGAATGCCGCCTTCACCCCACACCCAGTGCGCGACCGGATCGTAGACGAACGTCGCCCACAACAACGCAAATACGATCACAGCTTTAAAACGCACGCGCTCAACAAACGCGCCGGTGATGAGCGCAGGCGCAATGACGGCAAACATCATCTGATACGCAGCAAACGCAATATGTGGAATCGTCGGCGCGTAGGCGGCATTCGGTGCCGCATCCACACCAGTGAACCCGATGAAGTTCAGTCCGCCCACAATGCCGCCGACGCTTCGGCCAAATGCGAGCGAATAACCGAACAGCACCCACTGCAGACTGATCACAGCCATCATGATGATGCTGAGCGTAAGCGTCGACAAAATATTCTTCTTGCGCACCATGCCGCCGTAGAAGAATGCGAGCGCCGGCGTCATGAGCAGCACCAGCGCAGTCGATACCAGCACCCATGCGGTATCACCGGAATTGATATCCGTAGTCACGAGAGAATCCTCCTGGATTGCGAACGAGTTCCTCGCGTCGACAGGGACGCATCGATCGAAACGGGCGCCGTCAGGGGTGCAAATAAAAAGGCGGCAGACTATATGCACGTAGTCTGTCGCCAAAATCACGGTGGCGTCGTGGGCTCCGTAGTAATTCCGTTTCAAATGAAATTGTGCGTTGAGTATACAGAATTTGTAACTACTCAGGCCCAAATCAGTATTTCCCCAGCAATTCTCAATCTGAAAAGAAAAGAGCTGGATCAAAGACAATATCCAAAGACTGGAGCATAAAGCGCCACAAATGCTGCCAGGAATCAAAGACATGGTAGCAAGTGAGGGCACGCAGGTCATTGAAGAAGGTGCGCCTGGCCTTTGAGTGCAGCTCGCAGTATCTGATACGGCTTGGCGGTGAGTTCTTGAAGGGTATGGATCAAAAAAGCCAGCAGGTTGAGCGTGAACAACACGTTTGACAAGTGCTGTTTGCCATGTCCGAAGTTGTGCTCAAGGTGATAGCCATGG
>CANJQH010000028.1 GCA_947476335.1 Anaerolineae bacterium
CCGGCTGCCGGTTCGGCTGCGCCGCAGCGGCTGGCTGCGCCAGCGGCGTTGCCGCCAGCATTACAGTCAGGAAAACGCCGGTGAACCGCGCCGTCTCGAAATATCTCTTATTTATCCTCACGTTGTTTTTCAGTATCTATTACTTCGAGTGTTTTCGCCAGTATCTGTTTACCCGCAACTACTCGGGCCCAAATCAGTGTTTCGCGCAAAACACGCTATTCCTTTCCCCGAGTGGGGAAGGAATCGCGTGTTTCACGTTGGAAAATTGGCCGGCCTGAGTAGTTACGTTTGCCCGGTATGCAACTGCATGGGCCGAAATCGAGCAGCTGACAGAGGGCTGGCGAAAGAGTGAAGCTGGAAGAGGTGCAGCGGCGCATCGATCGGCTGGAAGCCGACAATCGGACGCTCAAAGAAAAGGTGGAAGAGCTGACGCGAGGTGGCAAACGACAGGCGAAGCTATTTTTGCGATGGGAGCCGAAAGAGGAGCCGAAAGAGGTGCCGAAGAAACCAGGACAGAAGGCGGGACATGCGGCGCGGCATCGTGCGGCGCCGGACAAGATCGATCGGGTGTTGAAGGTGCGTACTTCGATTCAGCCAGGGCCTGGCGCTGAAAGGGCGGCCGTGGCTACGACGCGCCGCAACGAAGCGTGGTTCGCCGCGAAACTGCGCTGCGCTGCACGTTGTGTGAGGCGGATGCCGACGTAGAAGCGAGTGCGGCTATCGCGGTCACTGGCGTCCCCCTGGCGGTGTGGGAAGGAGCACGTAGATGCCCAGCACGTCGATCGGCAGCTGCGGCGTGGCGGTGATGCGGCGGGTGGCGGCCTGGACCCGGCCATGCGCTGTGGCGACGGCATTCGCCCGGGTGTGGGCGAGGGCTTCGAGATGTTCCTGGAGATGAGCGTATCCGTCGACCACGCGGCGGACGAATTCACTCGCCTGTTCCGGCGCGATGTTGGCGCTGGGGCGCGCATCGAGCAGGGTGGCGGCGGCTTCGTCTTGCAGCCACTCGGCCTGATCGGGCGCGCCGGCGAACGCGGCCGTGGCGATTTCCTCGGCGAGCAGTGGTTCGCCGCGGCCGACGTGAACGTGATGGCGGAGTCGCAGCAACAGCAGCGTGGTGCGCTTGCCAACCGCGTTGGTGCGAATCGCGCCGGCGCGGCGCACGGTGTTCAGGTCGCCGCCCATGGCCCCTTCGAAGAGCATGCCGGCCGCGGCCTCGACGAAGGGGTGCGTGCGCGGCAGGTAGGCTTCCGCGTCCCCAATCGGCAGCTCGAATCGGGCGCGCAGCACGCCGTTGCGCACGAGGCCGGCCAGCCCGATCTCGGCTGCAACGGCGTCGCCGAGGCCGCCGTCGACGCGCACGAGATCCATGAGCGGCGATTCGCTGAGGTTGAGCGAAATGGCTGGCCCGTCATCGCGGCCGGATCCGCCGAGCGCTTGCGTCGCGCGCAGCAGGAAGTCGCGCACGTCGGCGGCTCCGCCGACGGCTGAACGTGCAGCCTGCATCTCGCGTGCGACGTCTTCGACATTCAAGCGCCCCTGGGCGAAGCGGCTGCGCACGCGTTCGGTGCGCTGCGCAGCCGTATCGAGCGCCTGCTCGTAGTTCGCACGCTTCGGCGCGAGAAATTCCTCCAGCCCGTCGAGGACCATCTGGCCGCTCTGGAGTGTTCGTGCAGATCCGCCAGAGAGCAGCATCCCTTCTAACAGCGCTTCGATCAGCGCATCGCCCTGTACGGGCACGTTGACGGAAACGCCGAGCGTGCTGCGGATGGCCTTGTGCTTGCGAATCAGCACGTGCAGCACGAAGCCATCGATCGGATTGTCGGATCCGTAGAGGGTGAGGGTGTGCACCTGTGGGGAAGGCTGTCCATAGCGGTCGACACGGCCTTCACGTTGTTCATGGCGGGTGGGGTTCCACGCCAGATCGTAATGAAGAACGGCGTCGAAGGCATGCTGCAGGTTGATGCCCTCGCTCAGGCAGTCTGTGGCGACGAGCACGTGGCGTTCTTCGCGTGCCATTTGCGCCACGCGCGCCTCGCGTTCGGCTGGTGCGAGCTGACCCGTCACCGCGACGACGTGGGCGCCCCGCAGTTCCGCACGCAGCGCCGCCGCGACGTATTCGGCTGTGTGTTGGAAGCGGCAGAACACGATCGGGCTATGTCCTTTGTTGAGTAGCGAGCGGACGATGGCGATGGCGTCGCGCAGTTTGGCGTCAGTTTTGGGGCCGCACAGCGCGTCGGCTCGCCGTGCCAGTGCGCGCAGCGCCACCGCGTCCCCGTCGGTTACCTCTGCGCCGGGCGTCACGTCGATATCTTCGGCCGCATCCTCGTCGAGCCAGTCCAGCACGGTGCGACCGCCCAGCGCATCTGCTTCCGCAGCCGTTTGTGCTGCGGCGGCGGCTGCGCGATTGCGGAGCGTCGCTGCGGCAGCGGCTGGGCTGGAGCCGATGGCGCGCAGCAGCGCCAGCGCCGACCACCAGCGGATGCGCGCGGTGGTCGACTCGGCATCGACTGATCGGACGAGTTCGGATGCGTATTGCACCACGTCGTCGAAAAAGCTGCGATAGTCACGATCGAGTTTGTAGGTCTGTTCGGTTTCCAGGCGCGTTGGGAAAGCCGTATCCGTCTGCAGGTAATGCACCAGGTCGCTGCGTTTTCGCTGGATAAAGTGACGCGCAAGGCGCTCCTGGATGGAGCGTTTGTCGAACCCTGCCAGATCGTCGGGCAGATCCGCCAGCTCAGGATCAAGCAGGGCGAGCAGCGACCGGAAAGCCCCTTCATCGCCGCTGTGCGGGGTGGCGGTGCAGAGGATCATGTGCCGGTCGGCCCGGGCTGCGAGGCCTTGGAGCAGTGCATGGCGCTGATGTCCGCTGCGACCGGCGCCGGCGCGGCTGGCGCAGGTATGCGCTTCGTCGACGATGACGAATTCGGGGCATGCGCGCAGAAAATCCGCACGCCGCCGATCGCTCTTGATGAAATCCATGGATACCACGACGAACGGGTTTCGGTCGAAGAGCGATTCGCTGGGTCCGAGGTCACGTTCCAGGCGGCTTGCCGTCGCCGAAAGCACGAGCTCGGCCTCGATGTGGAATTTTTCGGACAGCTCGGCCTGCCACTGTTCAGCGAGCTGAGGAGGACACAGGACGGCCATGCGGCTGATCTCGCGCCGGTCGAGCAGCTCGCGGGCGATGAGGCCGGCCTCGATCGTCTTGCCGACGCCGACGTCGTCGGCGATCAGGAGCCGCACTGTGTTGAGTTTGAGCGCCATCAGCAGGGGAGCCAGCTGGTAGGGGCGCGGCTCCACCGCGATGCGGGCGAAAGAGCGGAAGGGTCCTGCGCCGTTGCGCACCCGCAGGAGCGTGGCGTCGCGCAGCAGCCGGCAGGAGGCGTAGTCGCCGACGACGTCTGGATCTGGCAGGGCGAATGTGGCGGGCGCCACCTTGTCCAACGCGGTGTGCAGGCCGATGGTTTCGTCATCACCGCCTCCGAGGGGGCGCAGGAGCAGAAAATCCAGGGTCGACCCCGGCTGCACTACGAACTCACGCCCGCGAGCGTGGACGAGGGAACCGATGGAATGTTTCATGCTGATCAGTCTGAGTTGTGTGCGGCCGTGGAGCGGTGGTCAGTAAGCTGGCGTCGTTACAAACATGGACTCTACTCGGATTTCGGTAACTACTCAGGCCATGGGAGTGCGCAAAGCCCAATTGGTATCCGCGAAACACGCCATCGCCCGCCCCCTTCGGGGGCGGGCGATGGCGCGTTTCGCGGGAAATACTGATTTAGGCCTGAGTAGTTACGGATTTCGTCATTCCATTGCTGCCCCCGAACACCCGCTTGAACTTGCTGATGACTTGTGTCCAGTCGTCGTCATGGCTGAAGACGATCACGGTATAGCCGAGGTCTTCCATACATGTGCGCTGCTGCACGTCTCGGTCGGCGCGCTCCGGATATTCGTGGACCGGCCCGTCGATATAGATCACGGCCTGATCGTGCTCATATTCGAAATCCGGCCGGGTGCGGCACGGCTCGACGAGCTTCTGTGCGGCAGTGGGGAGCCGCAGCCCATTGGAGTCGAGCCAGCGCAGCCAGCGCCGCTCCAAATCGGATCCACTGAGCCGCAGAAGCCGATTCAGAGGCGTCTCCTGCGCACTCTGATCTGCCTCCGGGCTCACAGCAGACATGGCCCACTGCGTCGATGGTTCCTGCGTGATCGTCACCGTGGCGCCTGCCGCGGCCATCAGCAGATCACGCACCGCGCGCCGATCGAGCAGGTGATGGTCGCCCTGGTTTCCGTAGCTCATCAGGCAGTCATAGCACGCGGCTGTGCACGGCTCGGAGGCGCCGCCGAGGTCCTCTCCGCCATGCGGGTCGAAGTGGCAGATGCGCAGAGCTTCACGCGCCACTTCAGCAAGCGCACCCTGCTCATAGACGAGCCGTCTCAGCACGCCCGCGCCGCCTTCGGTGGACTCGATGAACAGAATCTGGGTGGGATGGTCGCGGTCGGGCAGCGGTTCCGCCTTGACCTCGATGTCCTCGAGCTGAAAGTACACCTGGACGGCGTGCTTCAGCGCCGCCTGCAGCGACGCTGACTCGACGGTGGTCAAGGCCGTGCCGTGCGGGGACTTCATCTCGAAGATCAGGCAGTTCCGGCGGTCGTCGACGTAGGGGATGACCCGTTCTGTGCGCCGCTTGTCGAATGCGGCCTCGTCGGAATTGCCGTCGCCGTCGCCATCGTCAACCTCTGCCTTGTTGCTCTGCCAGTTCCCTGTCTGAACGTCGATGACGAAGCCGGACTGGGCATCGGGTCCGCGCCTGCGCCAGCCCATATTGATGCTCCAGACCTCAGCGGTAGGGGCGTACTCGAGGCGTGCGAGAAAATCGCCCTGTGCATCCCGCGCCTCGGCGCGGATGACGCGCGGACCTTGCGGCCCTTCGGCGAAGCGCAGCGCCGTCTGCAGCTCGTAGCCCATGCGCGTGCGTTCTTCTTCATCCGAATTGATGCGGTCGTGGCGCCGTGCTTCGACGTTGTGCATCCGGAGCAGAGACGTCAGTTTGCCCTTGATTTCGGCGTTGCACTGCCTGCATTGGTCATCGCTGTCCTTGTTCAGATACGCGCACTGCGGACAACGCTTGATGGTTTCGGTCGGCAGCCGCATGTCGTCGTGCCGCTGCGGGTCGACCGGCAGGAGTGCGCGGTTGATTTTGTAGCGCGAGCCTTCGTGATAGACGATCGCTTGTGGTCCGAATTCGGTGATGGCGAGAAATCGCGGGCGCGAAACGTACTCGTCGCGCGCGCCGCCGTGCGCCGGGATGAACGCAGACACGGGCAGACGCGGGAAGCTGTAGCCGGGCAGGAAGCCTTCGCTGGCGAAGTAGCGGTACGAGTAGAAATCCGACTGAGCTGCGGCACTCGGCTCAGTCAGCAGCGTGATCTGCGCGCGCGCCTGGCGTGCGGCGTGTGCGGCGATGTCCTGCTCGCGCTTGTTCAGTGCTTGTGAGATGGCTCGAATGCCCTGCGCCTCATACTGGGTTTTGGCGGCACGGAAGAGCTCGCGCCAGCGATCGCAGGTGCGGTCGAACGCCGTGGGGGCCTGTTGGAGGCAGCGGGCGATCCAGTCGTCGTCGAACCAGTCGGCGGCTCGCAGGAGATTCATATCCCCGCGCAGCACTTCCCGCGCATGGGCGAAGGCCCTGCGCCGGGCGTCGGGATCTTCGATCGCCTCCCGCACTCGCGGATGTAGATCGAGCTTGAGGTCCGGGCTCGTGAGATCGAGCAGGTCCCTCAGCGTGCTGCCGAGGCTCAGGCCGGTTTCAGCCAGCCAGATCGCGTGGATGTGGGCGCGGATGAGCTCTTCGTTGGCCAGATCGAGGCGCGGGGGCGCGACGCTTCCGGCGACCATGCGCTTGGGCCTGCGAAAAAAATATTGATCATGCGCGTTGCCCGTTGCACAGTACGTGAAGACCAGGGCGGGTTGTCCGCTGCGTCCCGCTCGGCCAGAGCGCTGCGCGTAGTTCGCCGGGGTAGGGGGCATGTTGCGCATGTTCACCACGTTGAGGTCGGCGATGTCGACGCCAAGCTCCATCGTCGGGGAGCAATACAGCACGGGCAGTGTTCCCTTGCGAAATTCGTCCTCACGGCGCATGCGTTCGGCTGCGGGAACCTGTGCGGTGTGCTCGCGGGCTTGGAGCGCGTGGGTCTGAAGCGCGCGCCGTTGGTAATAGTCGACGAAAAATTTGTTGACGCGCGGGGGAAGCCCGCCGGCTTGCGGGGTGGCGAGGGGATCCCGGCGAGGCTGCGTCCCGTCGCCCGAACGCCAGAGCATTTGTGCCGCTGGGATGCGCCAACCCTTCGTGGCTTCGTCGCGCTCGGTCAGCCCAGCAAGTTGCAGCGTCGAGAGGAGATCGTCGACGATCTGTTCGACCTCGCTGCTTTTGAGCGTATCGCGCCGATCGAATGTGCTGGGTCGTCGCAGGTAGCGCCCGAATGCGCTGCGCGGGCCTGCAGAAAACGTCTGCACGCCGCGCAGTGATTTGCCGGTTGCGGCCGTGGTGACCAGCAGTGCCGCGTGCTCAAGCTTCTCGTCCGGATCGATGGACCATGGCAGGCGCAGGCGCTGGCTGGCGTTGAGGCTCAGCTTCTCCTGATGAGCGGGGTCGAACACATCGACCCGAATGGCAAGCCGGCGTCGCATGTGGTCGAGGAGAACCGTCGCGATTTTTTCGCGAACTGCAGGCGATGCATCTGCAAGCAATGGGTGACGGCCGCGCCATGTTTCTTCGTCGGCGCAAAGCTCGTCGAGGAATCGATACTCGATGTGAAGCAGGCCACACTGCTCGAGATTGGGAGCGGTGACGCGCCAGCCGCGCTGCAGGTCACGATAGAGACGATAGGCGATCACCTCACGCAGCGCCGCCTCCACTTCACGGCGCGCGCCGAACTTCTGCGAGGCATCTCGTGCGTACAGCTCGAACGGCAGATTCAGCGCGTTGAAGACGGCTGCAGAGACCTGATCATGGGTCAGGCCGCCTTCGCCCGCCTCAGCTACGGCGCGGCAGAGTGCGCCGCGTAGCAGTCCGATTTCGACATAGTCGTTGAAATGCCCGGCCTGGAGGGAGGCGTCCTGGCGATTGTCGGTGAAGCTGAGCAGTTTGCGCGCTGACTCGGCGAGGTCGCTGGTGCGCAGGCGCTGCACTGCGGCGATGCTGAGCACTGTGGTCGCCGTGCTGCGGCCTTCGGAGGTGAGGAGGGCGAGTTTGCCGAAATCCTTCCTTGCGAAGGCTGAGTATTCGACGCCGCAGTGCGGGCAGAACCGGAACGGAGCGGGCAAAAACCACCACGTGGAACGTCGCCCATCCGACGCGGTGATGACGCCGTCCAGTGTCGGGTTCACCGGCTGCGGAAGCAGGCCGCGATAGTTGCGAGCCACGCGCATGCCTTTTGGACCCGATTCGATCCAATCCGCCGGGATTCGCTCGAGCAGCGCCTGCTCGTCGTCCGGCCAGGGACGCTCTGCATCTGCGTAGAGAAATCCGTCACTATCCCCACCTCCGCGATCGCTGAGCGTTCGTGGTCTCAGGAGTGCGCTTGCAGCATCGTAGGGCTGCTTTTCTTTGTGCACGGTGAAAAACTCGTGCCCGCATTCGCGGCAGAACGCCATTGGCAGCAGCACACGATCTCCTTCGACGCCCGCCAGAATGCGCTGGCCGTTCAGTGTGAGCGGCCGCACATCGGGGGCTTCGAGCGTGGAGTAGACCGTGTCGCCGCGGCTGATGAATTGATGTAGGCGGAACGCGAAGGGACTGCGCGCGTCGGACGGCGTGGTCACTTCGGTTCCCGCCAACAGGCATGTGCGGATCGACTGTGCGCAGAGGCTTTCTTCGCAGCCCGTCAGCGATGCCAGGTCGCGTGCGGCCTCGGGAATCGAGCGCGGGATCGCTCGAGTGAAGCGAAGTTCATCCGCGCGCCATTCGATGCCGAAGTTCGACTCGATCCAGGAGGCGAGCGGATCGCGCATGAAATCGTCGATGTGCGTGGGGAACGGCGCGTCCGAGCGCACGCGTGCGGCGAGCGCCGCAAGTTGCGCCGGCCTGGAGAAGTCGATCTCGGGAGTCGTGCGCTTCAGCGTTTCACCGATGACGTGCTCTGGTAAAACCGGCGCGCCGAACAGCAGCGACGCGACGCGCGCCACTTCGACCTTCTGCTCTGCGAAGGTGCCTGCGGAGGCGAGCGTGGCCGAAGTTCCAACGACCTGCAGCGGTCGGCTCTTCTCTTCGAAGCGTTCGCGAGCGCGGCGCACAAGCATGGCGACGTCGGCGCCCTGTCTGCCGCGGTAGGTGTGCAGTTCGTCGAGGACGAGAAAACGCAGCCCGCGTGCGGCATTGATCAGTGGCTTGTCTTCCTCGCGCGTGAGGAGCAGTTCGAGCATGACGTAGTTCGTCAGAAGGATGTCGGGCAAATTAGCCTGGATGCGCTTGCGCTCTTCGTCGCTCTCCTGACCGGTATAGCGTGCGAAGGTGACGGGCGAAGCTCCGGGCGCGTATCCTGCCTCGAGATACTTGGACAGCTCGCCGAGCTGGCTGTTGGCGAGCGCGTTCATTGGGTACACGATGATCGCCTGCAGCCCGTGGCCGCGGCCGTTGCGGAGCACGTGATCGACGATCGGAACGATATAGGCGAGGCTCTTGCCCGATCCGGTTCCGGTCGTCAGGACATAGTTGTGGCCCTTTTGTGCGACGCGCAGCGCATCCGACTGATGACGATGCAGCTGCAGCAGCGACCCGAGTTTTTGCGGATCCTTGCCACGCCGAAATATGTTCTCGCACTCAGGATGCAGCAGGCCGGCGGCGATCATCTGCGGAATCGATTCACCGGGTTCATAGCTCGGATTCAGCTGCAATAGTGGCTTCGGCCACAGCGTCTCCTCATCGAGCTTGTCGTGGACGAATTTGCGGATGCGCTCATCTCGGATCTCGATGAAGCTCGAAATATAGGCGCTGTAATCGCCGATGATGCCGTCACGAAAATCGAAGATATTCATTCGTGAACGAGAGTATAGGTGAGGGGATTTTCAACATCCCTCACCCCAGCACCACCACATCCCGCTGCTTGATCACCCGGTCGACCGCGTGCGCCATGGCGTCGTACGGCTCGCCCCGGCGCACGCGCAGCCCGCAGCAGCGCTCGACGTGGGCGATCATCTGCTCGCGCGAGAAGCGCGTGGCGTCCCACGAAAACGCGATCGCGCCGCCGGGTTCGAGCCACGCTTCCCACGCCGGCAGCGCCGACGCCAGCAGCTCGAGCAGCGGGCCGTTGTGCTGCATGCCGTAGGGCAGGTCGGTGACGATCAGGTGCGGCCGCTTCATGCCGTTGAGCAGCTTCGCGGCGTCTGCGGCGTCGCCCAGCGCGAGCCGGACGTCGCCCGGGGCGACGCGCCTTCGGCGCTGTGCCCCGGTCTGGGATGCGGCCGCCTCTTCGAGGCTGCGGGCCGATTCCCCGCGGTGGACCGCGCCTTCGGCGCTCATGCTGGGCGAAAAAGCGCCGGAGGCGTGACGCTTTCCCAGCACGGACCATCGGTCCGGGCGCGGCATGGGCAAATTCACCGGGGCGCGACGGGTCCGGAATTCCGCACATGGACGTGGTGCGTGCTGTTCCCAGTGTTTTCTGCGCTTTGTGCGATGGATGCCGCGGGGCGAGCAGGCGTCGCCCAGCGCGAGCCGACGTCGCCCGGGGCGACACGCCTGCGGCGCTGTGCCCCGGTCTGGGATGCGTCCGCCTCTTCGAGGCTGCAGGCCGATTGCCCGCGGCGGACCGCGCCTTCGGCGCTGATGACGGAACGTGCGACGACACACGACGAACCACGATGACGTGCGCTGTGAGGAAGAACAAAGCTGGATGGTGTGTACAAACCACGGTGTGAATGGTCAGGATGCGCGCTGTGTAATGAACGCCACGACCTGAACGACATCGTCGTCGCTCCAGGAAGCCCTCTGGTGTTTGCCCCAGAAGCTGTCCGTGGTCGAAGTGTCCATTTTTATGAGGTTGAGCGCGAAGGGTTGCAATACGGGAGGAGACAGTTTCGGCTCCGGACCTGGTGATGCCGACCACATGATCACAACTGTCGAGTGCGCTGTGGCGACGGGTCCACGGATCATCACGCCTGCGGACTTGCGTGTCAATTTACTAGTTTCAGGCAAACATCGGAGCCAGAGCGCATACACTACGCCCATGCAGCTCGAACAACTGGTCTCCAGCGCGACCGTCCGCGGTATCCTCCCCAGCGCCATCGTCAACGTCGTCAGCGTGCAATGGCATGGCGCCGACGCGCTGACGCTCACGTACCGCGATCCTGCCGGGCGCGTGGCCGAAGAGGTGCTCTTCCGTCACGACGAAGCTCGCCTCGAGACGGTGGAACAAGGCCGTCCGTGGAGCTTCGACGGCGACGGCGCGATGTTCCGGCTCGTGGCCGAAGCGCAGCGCATTCGCCTCGCGCACCTGTTTGATCCCGTGCTCGCGGTGCACACCTCGCTGGTCGATCCGCTGCCGCACCAAATCACGGCGGTCTACGAGACGATGCTGCCGCGCCAGCCGCTGCGCTTCCTGCTCGCCGACGACCCCGGCGCCGGCAAGACCATCATGGCAGGGCTGCTCATTAAAGAGCTCATCGCCCGCGGCGACCTCAAGCGCTGCCTGATCATCTGCCCGGGCAGCCTCGCCGAACAGTGGCAGGACGAGCTGTCCAGGCGCTTTCACCTGCCCTTCGAAATTCTCACCAACGACAAGCTCCAGGCCGCCCGCACCGGCAACTGGTTCCTCGAAAACGACCTCGCCATCGCACGTCTTGACAAGCTCTCGCGCAACGAGGACGTGCGGCAGAAGCTCTCCGCTTCCGATAACCACTACGATCTCGTGGTGTGCGACGAAGCACACAAACTCGCCGCTACGTTCTTCAATGGTGAAGTCAAATACACCAAGCGCTATCAGCTCGGCCAGCTCGTCTCCGGCCTCACGCGCAACTTCCTGCTCATGACGGCGACGCCGCACAACGGCAAGGAGGAAGACTTCCAGCTCTTCCTCGCGCTGCTCGACGGAGACCGCTTCGAGGGCAGGTTCCGCGACGGCGTGCACCAGATCGACACCTCCGACATGATGCGCCGCATGGTCAAGGAAAACCTGCTCAAGTTCGACGGCACACCGCTGTTTCCCGAGCGCATCGCCTACACCGTGCCCTATAAACTCTCACCGCTCGAAGCGCGCCTCTACAAGGACGTCACCGAGTACGTCCGGCAGGAGTTCAACCGTGCCGAGGCGCTGGCGAACGACAAACGCGCCGGCACCATCGGCTTCGCGCTCACCATCCTGCAGCGCCGCCTCGCCTCTTCGCCCGAGGCGATCTATCAGTCTCTGCACCGCCGCCACGAACGGCTCGAGAAGCGCCTGCGCGAGCTGGAGCTGCTGCAGCGCGCCGCTGCAGCGCAAGTGGCGCTGGTCGACGACCCCGTACTCACCGCCGACGACGTGGAAGACCTCGAAGAAGCCCCCGAGAACGAGGTCGAGGCCGTCGAGGCGGAAATCCTCGACCAGGCGACGGCAGCCAGCACCATCGCCGAGCTCAAGATCGAGATCCACACGCTCACCCAGCTCGAAAACCTCGCCGCCGAAGTGCGCCGCAGCGGCACGGACACCAAGTGGCGTGAGCTCTCGCAGCTGCTCAACGAAATTTTCACGCCTGCTGCTATCGCCAACCGCATCGCCGAGCCGAGCGTACCCTACGGCGCCGGACCGATCAAGAAGCCCACACCCTCGCCGCGCCAGAAGCTCGTGCTGTTCACGGAGCACCGCGACACGCTCAACTACCTCGAGCGGCAGATTGGCTCGCTGCTGGGGCGCCCGCAGGCGGTGGTCCTCATCCACGGTGGCATGGGCCGCGAAGAACGCCGCAAGGCGCAGGAGAGCTTCCGCCACGACCCCGACGTGCAGGTGCTGCTCGCCACCGACGCCGCTGGCGAAGGCATCAACCTCCAGCGCGCGCACCTCATGGTCAACTACGACCTGCCCTGGAACCCCAATCGCCTCGAGCAGCGTTTCGGCCGCATCCACCGCATCGGCCAGACCGAGGTCTGCCATCTGTGGAACCTCGTCGCCGCAGAGACCCGCGAGGGCGACGTCTACCGTCGCCTGCTCGAAAAGCTCGAGGAAGCCCGCGCCGCGCTCGGCGGCCAGGTCTTCGACGTGCTCGGCAAGCTGCAGTTCGACGGCCGCCCGCTGCGCGAGCTGATGATCGAGGCCATTCGCTACGGCGACCTGCCCGAGACCCGCGCCAGGCTCACCCGCGCCGTCGAGGGCGTCGACCGCAGGCAGCTCGAAGCCCTCATCGACGAGCGCGTACTCGCCCACGACATCATGGACTCAAGCCGCGTCGCCCGCATCCGCGACGAAATGGAGCGCGCCGAGGCCCGCCGCCTGCAGCCGCACTACGTCGAGTCGTTCTTCCTCGAGGCGTTCAAGCGCCTCGGTGGCGCCGTCCGCGAGCGCGAGTCGCGCCGCTATGAGCTGACCCACGTGCCCGCACCCGTCCGCCATCGCGACCGGCAGATCGGCGCCGGCGACTCGGTGCTCCCGAGGTACGAGCGCATCGCCTTCGAAAAGGAGCGCATCGCCCCGCCGGGCCAGCCGCTCGCCGCCTTCGTCTGCCCCGGCCATCCGCTGCTCGATGCCGTGCTCGACCTCACCCTCGAAGGGCAGCGCGACCTGATGAAGCGCGGCGCCGTGCTCGTCGACGAGCGCGACCCGGGCGTCACCCCGCGCGTGCTCTTCTTCCTTGAACATGCCATCCAGGACGCCAGCCTCACCGCCTCCGGCGACCGGCGCACGATCTCGCGCCGCATGCTCTACGTGGAGATGGACGCCGACGGCCGCACCCGGCACCTGCATTACGCGCCGTACCTGGACTACCGACCGCTCGCCGCGGACGAGCCCGACGTCGCCGCACTGCTGGCTCGCCCCGAACTCGACTGGATCGCCCGCGACGTCGAGCAGCGCGCGCTGGGCCACGCCATCGCCAACATCGTGCCGGAGCACGTGCGGGAAGTGCGCGAACGGCGACTCGGCTGGATCGCAAAGACCCGGGCCGCCGTCAAAGACCGGCTCACCAAGGAGATCGCCCACTGGGACCACCGTGCTGAGCAGCTGCGACTGCAAGAGCAGGCTGGCAAGGCTGGTGCGCGGCTCAATTCAGGTGAAGCCCGGCGCCGCGCCGACGAGATGCAGTCGCGACTGCATCGCCGCCTCACCGAGCTCGACAGCGAGGCGCAGATCTCGGCGCAGCCGCCCGTGGTGATCGGCGGCGTGATCGTGGCGCCGATCGGCCTGCTCGCACAGGTCGCCGGCCGCAGCACGGCCGCGCCCGCTGGCCCGGTGAACACGCAAGCCGCTGCCGCCCGCGCCCGCGCCATCGTGATGGAGATCGAACGCCGTTTGGGCTTCGAGCCCGTCGACCGCGAATTCGAAAAGCTTGGCTACGACATCGAAAGCCGCGATCCCGGCACCGGCAAGCTGCGGCTCATCGAGGTGAAGGGCCGCGTCGCCGGCGCAGACACCATCACCGTCACCTACAACGAGATCCGCTACTGCCGCAACAACCCGCAGCAATTTATCCTCGCCATGGTCGAATTCCAAAGCGACGGCGGCCATCGCGTGCGCTATCTGCGCGAACCATTCACCCGCGAGCCGGATTTCAACGTGACCAGCGTAAACTACGACTTCGCGGCGCTGCTCGACCGCGCGGGAGAACCCTCATGACCGCCAAGAAGAAACTCATCGAAGTCTCCCTGCCGCTCGAGGCGATCAACATTGCCTCGGCGCGCGAAAAGTCCATCCGCCACGGCCACCCGAGCACGCTGCACCTGTGGTGGGCGCGTCGCCCGCTGGCCGCCGCACGGGCGGTCATCTTCGCCCAGATGGTCGACGACCCGTCGTCGCTGCCCGAGCTGTTCCCCACTGAGCAGGAGCAGCACGACGAACGCGAGCGGCTCTTCGAAATCATTCGGAAGCTCGTGCTGTGGGAGAACACCACCAACGAGGCAGTGCTCGAAGCGGCGCGCGCAGAGATCCGCGCGAGCTGGCGGCGGACGTGTACGGACGAACCGCACTTTGATCCAGACAAACTTCCCGCGTTTCACGATCCTTTCGCTGGAGGCGGCGCACTGCCGCTCGAAGCCCAGCGCCTTGGCCTTGAGTCGTACGCCAGCGATTTGAACCCGGTGGCGGTGCTGATCAACAAGGCGATGATCGAGATCCCGCCGAAGTTCGCGGGTCGCCCGCCGGTGAATCCGGAAGCGCGTGAGAAGGGCGAGCTCATCGCCCGTGAGTGGAAGGGCGCGCAGGGGCTCGCCGAAGACGTGCGCTATTACGGCCAATGGATGCGCGACGAGGCGGAGAAGCGCATCGGACATTTGTATCCAAAGATCGAGGTCACCGCCGAGATGTCGCAGGAGCGGCCCGACCTCAAGCCATACGTTGGGCAGAAGCTCACCGTGATCGCCTGGCTCTGGGCGCGCACGGTCAAGAGCCCGAACCCAGCGTTCGGGCACGTCGACGTGCCGCTGGCGTCGACGTTCGTGCTGTCGTCCAAACCCGGCAAAGCGGCGTGGGTGGAGCCGTGGAACGCGGCCGTCCCGGCCGCGAACCCAGCCGCGCTCCCAGCCTATCGCTTCACCATCCGCACCGGCCCGGAGGCCCCGGCGGAGGCGAAGAACGGCACCAAGCTCGCGCGCGCAAATTTCGTTTGCCTGATGTCCGGCACGCCGATCTCTGGTGACTACATCAAAGCCGAAGGCAACGCCGGCCGCATGGGCGCGAAGCTGATGGCGATCGTCGCCGAGGGGAATCGTGGGCGCGTCTATCTTGCGCCGACGCCGGAACACGAAGAGATTGCGCGCAGCGCGCAGCCGACGTGGCGTCCAGAGGGGGACATAGCCACGCGGATGACCGGCGGCAACTGCACGCCGTACGGCCTGACTACCTGGGGCGACCTCTTCACCCCCCGCCAGCTCGTGGCGCTGACGACGTTCAGCGACCTGGTGACCGAGGCGCGGGAGAAAGTGCTGCAGGTGCTGCGGGCCTCCGGCCCGCCCACTCCGCATACCCCCCCGCACACTCCGCATACGCCCACTCCCCCCAAAGGATGGCATTCCCGCGGCTACCACCCCCACTTCGATCAACCCGGCCTGATCCAGAGCATCACCTTCCGCCTGCACGACAGCGTTCCGGCGGCGTTGGTGCAGCAATGGCGCGAAGAACTCGACATCCTGAGCAACACTCCTGCCGACGACGAGCGCCAGGCCAGGCTCCGCGAAATGCTCGACAAGTACGAAGATGCTGGTCACGGCGCGTGCCATCTACGGCAGCCGGAAATCGCCGCGCTCGTTGAAAATGCGCTGCGCCACTTCGATGGAGAACGCTACCGGCTGCTGGAATACTGCATCATGCCCAACCACGTCCATGTCCTTGTGGAGACCGTGCCGGGGCACACGCTCAGCGACGTAGTGCAGTCGTGGAAGTCATTCACCGCCAAGAAGGCGAACCAGATCCTGGGCCAGACCGGGAAATTCTGGATGGCGGACTACTTCGATCGCTACATTCGCAATGAGGACCACCTCACCACAGTGCGGCGGTATATCCGCGAAAACCCGGTCAAAGCCGGGCTGTGTGAAAGAGCAGAAGAGTGGCGCTTCGGGAGCGCGTGGGTTGGAACGGGAGCGCGGGCATCCGGCCCGCACGAGGGAGAAGAGCAGGCCGGGACGCAGGCCGGGACGCGGGCATCCGGCCCGCACGAGGGAGAAGAGCAGGCCGGGACGCAGGCCGGGACGCGGGCATCCGGCCCGCACGAGGAGGAAGAGCAGGCCGGGACGCGGGCCGGGACGCGGGCCTCCGGCCCGCATGAGGGAGAAGAGCAGGCCGGAGGCCTGCGCTCCCACGACGTCGCCTACGCCGAGGCCGTGGCGACGTATTTGGCGTTTGCGGTGGATAAGGGAGCAAATTACTGGTCCTCGATTTGTTCATGGCATAACGGTCGTGACACGGTAACAAGCACATTCGGACGACAAGCTATTCCCATGGTGTGGGATTACGCAGAAGCGAATCCATTCAGCCGATCATCTGGGAACATCAGTGCAGGCTTTGAACAGGCAGCACAATCACTGTTAGCTGCACCTGCGTCACTATCTGGCCTCGTGAGTCAATCCGACGCCACCACCCAATCCATCAGCCGCGACAAAGTCATCTCCACCGACCCGCCTTACTACGACAACATCGGCTACGCCGACCTGTCTGATTTTTTCTACGTCTGGCTGCGGCGCTCGCTGCGGCCGATCTACCCGGACCTGTTCGCCACACTCGCGGTGCCGAAGGCGGAAGAGCTGGTCGCCACGCCGTATCGCCACGGGGGCAAGGAGAAAGCCGAGGCATTCTTCCTAGACGGCATGACACAGGCGATGGGTCGGCTCGCTGAGCAAACACACCCAGCATTCCCAGTCACCATCTACTACGCCTTCAAGCAGTCAGAGAGCGAGACCGCCGAAGGGACCTCAAGTACAGGCTGGGAGACCTTCCTCGATGCGGTGATCCGCGCCGGCTTCGCCACAACCGGCACCTGGCCAATGCGAACAGAGTACACCGGGAACCTCAAGAAGAACATCGCCGCCCTCGCCTCGAGCATCGTCCTCGTCTGCCGCAAGCGGGCGGCGACGGCGCCGACCGCCACGCGCCGCGAGTTCCTTGCCGCGCTCAAGGGCGAGCTGCCCACCGCGCTGCGCCGCCTGCAGGAGGGCAACATCGCCCCGGTCGACCTGGCGCAGGCCTCCATCGGCCCGGGCATGGGGGTTTACACGCGCTACGGGCGCGTGCTCGACGCAGAGGGCAAGCCGGTCTCCGTGCGTGAGGCGCTGGCGCTCATCAACCAGGTGCTCGACGAGACCCTGGCCGAGCAGGAGGGCGACTTCGACGCCGACAGCCGCTTCGCCATCGCCTGGTTCGAACAGCACGGCTTCGCCGAGGGAGACTTCGGCGTGGCCGACGTGCTTGCCCGCGCCAAGGTCACCAGCGTCAGCGGCCTCGCCGAGGCCGGCATCCTCGATTCGCGGCGCGGCAAGGTGCGGCTCTTGAAAGCCAGCGAGCTGCCCGCCGACTGGGACCCGGCCGCCGACAAACGCCTGACGCACTGGGAGATCGTGCATCACCTGATCCGTGCGCTCGAATCAAGCGGCGAAACCGCCGCGGCGAAGCTCGTCGCCGCGCTCGGAGCGCGCGCCGAACCGGCTCGCGAGCTGGCCTACCGCCTTTACAGCCTGTGCGAACGCAAGAAGCGCGCCGCCGAGGCGCTCAGCTACAACGCGCTCGTGCAGAGCTTCCCCGAAATCACCCGTCTGGCACGCGAGGGCGGCCAGCCCGAAAGCATCCAGAACGAAATGTTCAGCACAGACGAGGAGTAACGGATGCAACACATTCAGATTGAATCCATCGAACTGAAAAACTACCGCCTGTTTCGCAGCGCCGAGCTGCGCAACCTGCCCCGCCTCTGTGTTCTCGTCGGCGCCAATGGATCGGGCAAGTCGACGCTTTTCGACGCATTCTCGTTCCTCAAGGACGCCCTGACTCAGAACGTCGGCACCGCAGTCGCGCGGCGCGGTGGTTTTCGTGAGCTGATCAGCCGGGGGGAATCTGGTCCGATCGGCATCACGATCCGATTCCGGGAGTCGAGCGGACGGCTGGCGACCTATCAACTGGAGGTGGCGGAAGACGGCGGCAGGCCGGTAGTGCATCGTGAAGTGCTAAAGTTTCGCCGGGGTCAGAAAGGCAAGCCCTGGCACTTCGTGGACTTCTCACGGGGACGTGGATCGGCCATCACCAATGAGGATGAGTATGGTCAGGAGGGCGTGCAGGAGCAGCGTACGGAGCATGAACTGGATGATCCGTCTGTGCTCGCCATCAAGGCGCTGGGACAGTTCAAGGAGTTCCGGGTCATTGCTGAGTTTCGCAATCTGATTGAGAACTGGCACATTTCTGATTTTCATATCAGTGACGCCCGGCCCAGTGTAGAGGCTGGCTATGCCGAGCATCTTTCGACCCGCGGCGACAACATTCCCCAGGTGGCCCAGTTTCTCTTCGAGAACCATCGCGACCAATTCGACAAGATCCTGCGTGCGATGAGCCAGCGCGTTCCGGGGGTGAGCAAGGTAGAGGCCAAATCCACCGAGGACGGCCGTCTGGTGCTCCGGTTTCAGGACGGGAGCTTCAAGGATCCGTTCATCGCGCGCTATGTATCAGACGGCACGATCCGGATGTTCGCGTACCTGGTTCTGCTGTATGACCCGAAGCCGCATCCGCTCCTGGCCGTGGAGGAACCCGAGAATCAGCTCTATCCGGAACTTCTGCACGAGCTGGTGGAGGAGTTTCGGGACTATTCCCGGCGCGGCGGACAAGTGTTTGTTTCCACACACTCGCCCGAATTCCTGAACTCGACGACCCTTGAAGAGATCTACTGGCTGGTCAAGCGACAGGGCTTCACCGAGATTCATCGTGCTTCGGAAAGTGAGCTGCTGCGGAATCTTGTCGCCGAAGGGGATCTTCCGGGCTCGTTGTGGACACAAGGGCTGTTCGAAGGAGCGGGACTGCGATGAAACGAATCATCTTTCTCCTCGAGGAATACTCGATGAAAGTGTTTCTGGACGGATTGTTGCCACGCTTTTTCCCCGAGCTTTCTTTTCTTTGCGTGCCGCATCAGGGCAAGCAGGATTTGGAGAAAAGCGTTCCGCGAAAGCTGAAGGTGTGGAATGAGCCGGCTCTGGCCGAAGTCTACGGCGACGGCATTGAGCGGGCAGTCATGGGCAAGGCGCGTTTTCGCGATCCTGATGCGATCGACCATCCGTCGCGAGCACTGGAGCATTTGGCGCCTTCCTTCCAGAAAGTGGGCGGCGCGCGTGCCCTCAGCGCACGGCTGTCCGCCGAACGAAATACATCCCGCAGCTTTCGGTTTTTTCTGGAGGCGGTGCGCACGTTGATGGATCCAGACCCCAGGGAGACGATTTGAAATGGCAATCACCAATCTTGAACGCATCGGCAAGGCGCTGGATCTGCTGCGCACCGGCCTCGCCCCGTACGTCGAGCGCGAGGTGCATGCGGCCGTCCAATCCGGCGCGCTGCCCATGGAGATGGTGCAGCGCTATGCCGACGATCCGGTCCTGAGCCGGAGGCCCATCCCCGAGTGGGACGCGGCCGGCCTGCTCAAGGTGATGTGGGACACCTGGAACTCGGTCTTCGGCAACACACTCGGCCGCGCCGAGCGCAGCCTGGTGAGCGAGCTGCGCGACGTGCGCAACAAATGGGCGCACCAGGAGCGGATCACCAGCCGCGACGCCGAGCGCGCCATGGACTCGATGGTGCGCCTGCTGACCGCGGTGTCGGCCAAAGAGGCCGACGAGGTCGACCGCATGATGATGGAGCTGCGCAGGCTGACCATCGACGAGCAGGTGCGCAACGAAAAGAAGAAGGCCGGCGGTTCGCTGATCGAGGCCGGCGTCACCGGCGCACTCAAGCCCTGGCGCGAAATCGTGACGCCGCACGCCGACGTGGCGAGCGGCCGCTATCAGCAGGCTGAATTCGCCGCCGACCTGTGGCAGGTGCACCTCGGCGAGGGCAGCGACGAATACAGGAAGCCCGCGGAATTCTTCCGCCGCACCTTCCTGACCGAAAGCCTCAAGCGGCTGCTGGTCGGCGCGGCCCAGCGGCTGTCCGGCGCCGGCGGCGACCCGGTCGTGCAGCTGCAGACCAACTTCGGCGGGGGCAAGACGCACTCGATGCTGGCGCTGTACCACATGTTCAGCGGCGCGGCGCCCGGCGAGCTGGCGGGCATGGACGCGGTGATGGCAGCGGCCGGCGTCAGCACACTGCCGACCGCGCGGCGCGTGGTGCTGGTGGGCAACAAGATCTCGCCCGGCAACCCGGTCACCAAGCCCGACGGCACGGTGGTCAACACGCTGTGGGGCGAACTCGCGTACCAGCTCGGCGGGAAGCAGGCCTTCGCGCGCCTTGCCAAAGACGACGAGCGCGCGACCAGCCCAGGCGACGTGCTGCGCGAGCTGTTCAAGGAATTCGGGCCGAGCCTGATTCTGATCGACGAGTGGGTGGCCTACGCGCGTCAGCTGCACGACCAGGGCGACCTGCCGGCGGGCGGCTTCGAGACACAGTTTACGTTTGCGCAGGCGCTCACCGAGTCAGCCAAGCTGGCCGGCAACTGCCTGCTGGTGGTATCGCTGCCGGCCTCCGACACATCGGGCTCGCCGCACACGCAGGCCAACGACGTCGAAGTGGGCGGCGTCCGCGGGCGCGAGGCGCTCGATCGGCTGCGCAACGTGGTTGGGCGCGTCGAGTCGTCGTGGCGGCCGGCGTCGGCCGAAGAGGGCTTTGAAATCGTGCGGCGGCGGCTGTTCGAGCCGCTTATCGGCGCCGACGCCTTCAAACAGCGCGACGTCACCGCGCGCGCATTCTCCGACCAGTACGGCGCGCAGGCGGCGGAGTTCCCGCCTGAATGCCGAGGCGACGACTACGAGAAGCGCATCCAGGCCGCCTTCCCGATCCACCCCGAGATCTTCGACCGGCTCTACGAGGACTGGTCGACGCTGGTGAAGTTTCAGCGCACCCGCGGCGTGCTGCGGCTGATGGCGGCGGTCATTCATAGCCTGTGGGAGAAGGGCGACCGCAGCCCGCTGATCCTGCCGTCGACGATCCCGATCGACGACCCACGCGTGCAGTTCGAGCTGACGCGCTATTTGTCGGACAACTGGGTGCCGATCATCGAGAAGGACGTGGACGGGCCCAGCTCGCTGCCGCTGAAGATCGACGGCGCGGTGGCGAATCTCGGCAAGCTGCACGCCACCCGGCGCGTGGCGCGGACGATTTATCTCGGTTCGGCGCCGAGCAGCGACACGGTCAACCGCGGTCTCGAAGATCGCCGCGTGAAGCTCGGCTGCGTGATGCCTGGTGAGTCGCCGGCGGTGTTCGGCGACGCACTGCGTCGTCTGGCTGCGGAGGCTACCTACCTGTATCAGGACGGCCCGCGGGCGTGGTACGGCACGCAGCCGACGGTGACGAAGCTGGCCGACGATCGCGCAGAGCAGTTGAAGCGCGACCCGGATAAGGTGGCGGACGAGATGGACGCCCGGGTGCGCAGGGATCTGGGCAAGCAGTCCGGCGACTTCAGCCGCATTTACCCGATGCCCCGCAGCGGCGCCGACGTGCCCGACGACCGCGACGCCCGTCTTGTGGTGCTGCTGCCGGAGCACGCCTACGGCAGGGAAGATGGCAACGCAGCCGAGAGTGCGGCGCGGGCGATCCTCGAATCCCGTGGCAATTCACCGCGGATCTACCGCAACACGCTTGCCTTCCTTGCCGCGGACAAGCTGCGCCTGCAGGATCTCGACGAGGCGGTGCGGCGCTACCTGGCGTGGTCTTCGATCCTGAGTGAGAAGGAAACCTTGAACCTGACGCCGTCTCAGGTAAAGCAGGCCGAAACGCAGAAGGCCGCGGCCGACGCCGCGGTGACCGCGCGACTGCCCGAGACCTATCAATGGCTGCTCGTGCCGGAGCAGAAGACCCCGGCTGGGGCCGTGGTGTGGAACGCGCTCAAGCTTTCGGGCGACGGCGCGCTGGCGGTGCGCGCGAGCAGGAAGCTGAAGAACGACGAGCTGCTCGTGGCGAACCTCGGCTCGACCATCCTGCGCAAGCACCTCGACGACGTGCCGCTTTGGCGCGGCGAGCACGTGCCGGTTCGGCAGCTGGTCGAGGACTTTGCGCGCTACCTGTATCTGCCGCGACTGGCGGGACCCGAGGTGCTGGTGCGGGCAGCAGGTGACGGCGTGTCGCTGCTGACCTGGCAGAGCGACGCCTTCGCCTACGCCGAGAGCTACGACGAGAAGGCTGGTCGATATCGCGGACTGCGGGTCGGGCAGCTGATCAACATCGGCGTGGAAGACGCCGGCCTGTTGGTAAAGCCTGCCGTCGCGCGAACACAGCTTGATGCTGAGGCCGCTGCGCGTCCGGCCGCGCCGGTTGCAGGCAGTGGGGGTGGTGCTGAGGCTGCACCTTCGTCCAGCACTCAAACGGTCGGGCAGGGGAGCATCGCGGCACCGATGCCGCCGGCTCCCGCCACGAAGACGACCGTCCGCCGCTACTTCGGCACCGCGACGCTCGACCCGGCGCGCGTCGGCCGCGACGCCAGCCGCATTGCAGAGGAAATCATTGCGCACCTCGCCTCGCAGCCCGACGCCGAGGTCACTGTGACGCTGGAGATCGAGGTGCGCCTGCCGAGCGGCGCTAGCGAGCAGACGGTGCGCACCGTCAGAGAAAACGGCCGTACGCTGAAGGTGACGGGCGACTTCGAGCGAGAGTGATCCACAGATTTGCCTTGAGTGCGATAACGCAGAAGCGATCCAGGAGGCGTTCATCTGCATCGAAGGCTGCTGCGATCGACATCGGATACACACGGCACTCGGTGGCCGCAGGCCAGCGCAGGTTGAGTCAGTGGGCGGAAACGAATCCGCCTGTTCACGAAATCGGCACAGGCCCAGAGCGCGAGTGCCACAACTACTCGAACGACTGGAGCGACTGCGAAAAAAATGAATCTGCAGTAACGTTTCTCGCGTCTCCTTGGACGCCTTCCGTCGCGGTGACACGCGCGGCACCATGCGGCGTCGGTAGCTGTGACAACGACGCGGGTGCATTCGCCAAAAGAGGCGAATATATCTCTCACGCGAAGAACGCGAAGAACACAAAGATGTCTGAATTCCGTCGCCGAAGAAAATTTCTCAAGCGAAGGCACGGAAAAGCCATCACAAGCTTTTTCCTTCGCGTTCTTCGCGCCTTCGCGTGAGACAAATCTGCTGTCGAAATTCGCCCCTTTTGGCGAATGCACCCGTTTGCAGGTCGATGGAATCAACTTTTCCGTTCAGGAGCCTGCTGAGCGTGTACTGCGGCAGTCCGCACGTGCGCGACAGATCGGCGGCGGTTTTGTCGCCTTGAACGAGCCGGTCGGCGACATACTCACGGGCGTAGCCGAGATCGGTTGTGCGCGTTCAAACCATCGTGCGAGTGCCCCCATTCGCTTGATCGATCACCACCACATCACGCTTCTTGATCACCCGGTCGACCGCGTGCGCCATGGCGTCGTATGGCCCGCCGCGGCGCACGCGCAGCCCGCAGCAGCGCTCGACGTGGGCGACCATCTGCTCGCGTGCGAAGCGCGTGGCGTCCCACGAAAACGCGACGGCGCCGCCGGGTTCGAGCCACGCCTCCCACGCCGGCAGCGCCGACGCCAGCAGCTCGAGCAGCGGGCCGTTGTGCTGCACGCCGTAGGGCAGGTCGGTGACGATCAGGTGCGGCCGCTTCATGCCGTTGAGCAGCTTCGCGGCGTCGGCGGCGTCGCCGGCGGCGGCGACGAGCGTCTGTGTGCCGCGGGTGAAGCGCCAGCGCCGTCCGATGCCTTTCATGCGCTCTTCGCGCTCGTCGCAGTCGATGTCGGCCTCGCGGCAGAACTGCCGAAAGAACGCCGCAGTGCCCTGCACGTCTTCGAGCGACTTCTCCACGCCGTATGCGTCGGCGCCGAGGCTGAGTGCGGTGAAAAGTGTGGTGCCGCCGCCGGCGAGCGGGTCGAGCACGCGCAGCTCGCCCCATAGTGTATTCGCATAGGCAGAGCTGTGGCGAACAATGTTGCACAGGAAGCGCGTGAACAGCTCGTTGGTCTTACCCTTGTAACGTCGCGCGCTCACCAGCTCCTCCGGCCACGCGCTCACCGCGTTGATTTCCAGCGGGCGCAGCCACGGGCCCGCCTCGCCGCCGACCTCGTCGCGGCTCTCGAACCACGCGCGCGTCGCCGCCAGCCGCCCGGCGTGCGCGCGCACGAGTTCGTCCAGCGGCGCAGCGCTCGTTACGCGCAGGTAGCGCTGCCCGCCGAGCGTGACGAGCTCGCTCGCGCTCGTGCGCTCTGCGAATGGGCTGAGCGCAAGCTCGATCGGCGCCAGATGCTCGGCAAGCGCGCCGTACTGCGTGCTGCGCTGTGGGGCGATTTGCGTGAGGTAGGTCGGCATTGGGGGCTAAGTCGATAGTGGATAGTGATCGTGATCGTGATCGTGATCGTGCGTCGATTCAGGCTTCACTATCCACTATCTACTATCCACTTTCAAACTCGCTACTCATCCATCAGCCCGTCGCGCAGCCCGGTCGGCAGCGGGGCGGGGCGGGCGATGCCGCTCGTCATGGTGATGTGGCGGCCGTCGCGCGACGCGTCGTGGATGGCGTGCATCACGTCGAGCACGTGATACGCCAGCGCGCCGCTCGCGCGATGGGCACGTCCGCTCTGCAGCGCATAGGCCATATCCGCCACGCCGAGGCCGCGCGACTGATCGGCATACGAGTGCGTCAGATTGGCTTCGGCGAAATCCTTGAAACTCTTGCGCTTGACCTTCACCGGCCCGCCGAACGTGTTCGGATCGGGCACGAACATGGTGCCTTCTGTCCCGTAAATCGTGATGCCGAGGTCGCCGGCGCCGGCGTCGAAGCTGGCCACGAGCGTGCCGATCGCGCCGCCCTCGAAGTCGATCACGCCCGTCACGTGCGTGGGAATCTGCACTGTGATCTTGTTGCCCTTCTTCGCGCCGCTGCCGATAGTGCGCTCGGCGTAGGCCGCCGCCGTCGCGCCGCTGACGCGTTTGGCTGCGCCGAGCAGCGTTACCAGTGCGGTCACGTAGTAGGGGCCCATGTCGAACATCGGGCCGCCGCCGGGCGCGTAGAAGAACTCGGGGTCGGGATGCCACGGCTCCGGGCCGCCGCCGATGAACCACGCGTTCGCATGAATCGGCTTGCCGATGATGCCGTCGTCGATCAGCTTGCGGCACGTCTGCAGACCCGCCCCCAGGAACGTGTCCGGCGCTCCGCCGACCAGCACGCCGCGCTTCGCGGCTTCGTCCAGCAGATCGCGCGCCTGTTCGCGCGTCGCCGCCAGCGGCTTTTCGTTGTAGACGCTCTTGCCGGCGCGCACCGCGCGCAGGCCGATCTCGCCGTGCGCCGCCGGGATCGTCAGGTTGATGATGATCTGCACGTCCGGGTGCGCCAGCATTTCGTCCACAGTGAATGCCTGCGTGCCGTACTCTTTCGCGCGCGCATGCGCTCGTTCGAACACCATGTCCGCGCAGCCGACGAGCTCGAGCACTTCCATGCGCTGTGTCGCTTTGAAATAGACCGGGCTGATGTTGCCGCATCCGATGATGCCAATTTTCACTTTGTTCGCCATGTCACTTGATCTCCCCATCTGCGAGTGCGGCGTGCATCGGCGCCGGGCGCTCGCACGTGGTCGCCAGCAGCGCGTGGCTGCCGCTGTTCGATGCATCGTGCACCGCATGCATGATGTCGAGCACGTGATTCGCCAGTTCGCCCGAAGCGCGGTGCGCGCGCCCTTCGCGAATTGCGACGGCCATGTCGGCGACGCCGAGGCCGCGTGAGTTGTCCGGGTACGCGTGCGTCAGGTTCACTTCGACGAAATCTTTGTAGCCCTGGCGCATGATCTTCACCGGTCCGCCGAAGCCGTTCGGGTCCGGCACCTGCATGGATCCTTCGGTGCCGTAGATTTCGATGTGCGGCAGCGAGTGCTTCCAAACGTCGAAGCTGGTGATGATGTTGCCGATCGCGCCGTTGGCGAAGTCGAGCACGCCGGAGACGTGCGTGGGCGTGCGCACTGTGATCTTCTCGCCGTACTTCTGGCGGCTGGTGATGGTGCGCTCAGGGAAGGTGATGCGCGTCGAGCCGGTCACGCGGCGGACCGGGCCGATCAGGTTGACGAGCGCGGTCAGGTAGTACGGGCCCATGTCGAACATCGGGCCGCCGCCGAGCTGGTAATAGAAATCCGGGTCGGGATGCCAGCTCTCGTGACCGTGGCCCATCATGAACGCGGTCGCCGCGATCGGCTCACCGATCACGCCGTCGTCGATGAGCTTGCGGCAGGTCTGGATCCCGGCGCCGAGAAATGTGTCCGGTGCGCCGCCGACGCGCACGCCGTTCTTCGCGGCGGTCGCGAGCATCTCGGACGCCTCGGCGCGGCTGAGCGCCAGCGGCTTCTCGTTGTAGACGCTCTTGCCGGCGCTGACCGCACGCAGGCCGACTTCGCCGTGTGCTTTGGGGATCGTCAAATTGACGATGATCTGCACATCCGGGTTCGCCAGCATTTCGTCGACGGTGAAGGCCTGTGTTTCGTATTCCGTCGCGCGCGCCTGTGCGCGTTCGAGCAGCATGTCGGCGCAGCCCACGAGCTCGAGGTCGTGCATACGGCGCGCCGCCTTGAAGTAGACCGGGCTGATGTTGCCGCAGCCGATGATTCCGATTTTGGTTTTCTGCATGCGGAGCATTGTGACGCAGCTTGTGCATAGTGCAAGCGACGCAGCGGCCTGTGGGCGGGCCCATCATTTTTTTTGGGAAATTTTCCGTGTGCCTGCGCCTCAGCCCATCGGTCCGGGTGTTCTGTCACACATGTGCTTTTTCGTGAAATTCGCTAAAACGATGCGGCGCTCTGCGACGGGCCGTCGTATGTAAGAATCCGCGCATGGCGAATAAATCTCGAAATAAATCTCGAATAAATGCCGCTACGCTCGACGCGTGGTCGGCTCCGTACCGCGGCTGGTCGTATTTTCCGGATCCGGTGATCCCTTCGGATTTTCGAGTTGTCGGTCATGAAGCGTTTCACAGTTTCGATGTGCCGACGGTGTTTCAACTTCCGGATCAGCCGGAGTGTTGGTTCATGAGTTTCATCGGCTTCAATGGTCAGGGCTACAACAGTTTCGTCGTCGAGAGCACTGATCTCGTTCATTGGTCGAATGCGCGGCTGGCGATGGGCTTTGGACCCGAAGGTGAATTTGATTTTGGCGGCCGAGTTATCGGCGCGCACTTGTACGAGTCGTACGATATTCGCGCACCGCGCTTTTTGAAAAGACGCGACGATCATTTCTGGACGCTCTATGGTTGCTACGCGAAGCAGGGCGGCTACGAGATTGACCCCGGCTATGAAGGCGTCGCTCGCAGCGTCGATGGGCTGCATTGGCAGCGCGCGCACGATTCGTATATTTTATCGGTTCATGATGATGATGCGCGCGACTGGGAGAAGAGTTGCATTTATCAGCCGTGGCTGGTGGAACACGACGGCGTCTTCTACAACTTTTACAACGCCAAGCGTATGCCGGAATGGATCGAGCAGATGGGCGGTGCGACTTCGACGAATCTGATTGAGTGGCGGCGCTTTGATCGCAATCCGATCGTGCAGGTGCGCCCCGGCGGCTACGATGAAAAATTCTGCTCAGATGGAAAAGTTTTTCGCGATGGTGATCATTGGGTGATGTTTTACTTCGGCGTTGGCCGCGGCGGCGCCCACATCATGGCGGCGTTTTCGCGCGACCTGCAGAACTGGACAGCGCATCCGGAACCCTTGTATTGTGCTGGCGGTCATCCAGGTGGGCTCGACAAAACGTATGCACACAAAATTTCGCTGGTCTACGTCGCACAGGAAAATCGCTTCTATATGCATTACTGTGCGGTCGGCGACCGCGGCCGCTGCATCGGCCTGCTGACGAGCCGGCCGCTCGATTGAATTCACGCAGCAGTGCGACTGGTCAGGCAACGCTGGAATGGAAACCCAATCGGCTCGCTGCTGTACGGAAAACCTCACCTGTTGCATACTTCCCCGCATGCAAGACACAACTCTGGTCACGGGCGCGCTCGGCTGCATCGGCGCGTGGACGCTGCGAAATCTCGTGCGCGCCGGGCGCCGAGCCGTCGCCTTCGACCTCGGCGAAGATCGTCGTCGTCTGCGCCTGATCATGTCTGATGATGAGATTGCGCACATCGAATTCGTTCGCGGTGACATCACGGACTTCGCACAGGTTGATGCACTCTTCGAAAAACACGCCATCACACATGTTGTTCATCTGGCCGGATTGCAGGTGCCGTTCTGTCGGGCGAATCCTGTGCTTGGTGCACAGGTGAATGTCGTTGGCACCGTGAACATTTTTGAAGCTGCGCGACGTCGAACGGGGCAGGTGGAGCGTATTGTGTACGCGAGCAGCGCTGCGGTATACGACGTGGATGACGCGAAGCCGGGCGAGGCGGTGGCGCCGAATGCGTCGGGTCATCCGGCCACGTTGTACGGCGTCTACAAGCAGGCGAATGAAGGCACTGCGCGCATTTACTTTACAGAAAACGGCGTGTGTTCGATTGGCTTGCGGCCTTACATCGTGTATGGGCCGGCGCGTGATCAGGGGATGACCAGCGCACCGACGAAGGCGATGTTTGCCGCAGCGATGGGGCAGCCGTTTCATATTCCGTACGGCGGCCGCGCTGACTATGAATATGCCGACGATGTGGCGAAAACTTTTCTCGCATGTGCATCCGCAGAGTTCAGCGGCGCCGAGGTGTTCAACTTGCCCGGTGCGGTGCTGCACATGCGCGAGCTCATCGCTGCGATCGAGGCGGTGGAACCCGCGTCGGCCGGTCGCATCACCTTCGACGACAAGCCGCTGCCGTTCCCCGAGGAACTCGATGGTTCACCACTGGACGCGCTGCTGGGCGGTGTGCCGCGCAGGCCGCTGGTCGATGCGGTGCGCGAGACGATCGCCGTCTTTCGCGATGCGGTGGCATCGGGGCGGATGAAGGAATCGGAGTAGGGAGCAGAGCAGATGTCGGAGCAGAGAGTAAAGACAGGCGTATCGAGTCTGCAACGACTACTCTTCACTCTGACTCTCTGCTCTCTGCTCCTACTCCGCGTCGGCCGCCGCCTTGGTTGCAGCTGCGGCTGCGGCTTCGGCGGCAAGGATGTCGAATGCGGATGCGAGCAGTGCCATCTGTTCGCTGGGAAGATTGCGCAGCCGCTCTGCGAGATGCAACGCATTCATTGACGCTGGGTCGCACACGAAAGTGCGAAGCTCAGCGGAAAGCGACTCAAAGCGTGTGCGCTGCGCCAACAGCATTTGCGCTTGTCCGAGCGGCCCGATGCCAATATCCAGCATGTCGTAGAAGGTCATGCCGAAGTGGGCCAGCAGGGCTTCCAGTTCGGTGATGCTCGGTTGTTTGCGTGCGATCTCCCACGCCTGTAGTGTGGCTGTGGCTACACCGATGGCTGCTGCGCATTCGGCTGCATTCTCGTTGCGCATCATGCGTACCTGTTTCAGCCGTGCACCGATGATGTGTCCGCGCAGCCGTATGATCTCGGCGAGATTGTTCGGCGATTTCTTTTCGGGCGCAAGTTCAGAAAAACCGAGCAGTGCACCTACCGGCAGGTGCAGGCTATATGCCATCGATTCAAGCTGTGGCAGTGTGGGCTCTTTTTCGCCGCTTTCAATGGCGTTGAGTGTGATGACGCTGATCGCCGCGAAATTCGCCAGCTCTTTCGGCTTGCGGCCAGCAAGCTCTCGCGCACGACGAACCAGACCACCGATTTCGCGACGGCGCGCCGCCGCTGTGTTATTGAGCGGAGTCTCCGAGGAATCGGGCATAATCTCCAAAATCATCTCATGAAAATCGCTTTCAATGCATGGTTTCTCGAGCCGTCACTTGCGCAGAATACAGGAACCGGCCAGTATGCCCGCCATCTTGCTGAGTCGATTACTGAAATCGCGCCAGAGGTGACACTCGAAATGGTGGAACCGCGACGTCGCAGCGATTTATCGAAGGTCGCCTTTGAACAAATTGATTTCCCACGTGCCGCGCGCAACATGAAGGCGGACGTGGCGTTTGTGCCGCATTGGGGTCCACCGCTTGCGTGTGACGTGCCCGTGGTCACGACAATTCATGATGTCATTCAGGTGGCGCTGCCGGAATATCGCGGCAAATTGCAGCATCGCGCGTATTTCAGCTTGGCACGCGCCGGAGCGCTTTCCGCTGCTGCTGTGCTGACAGATTCGGATTTCAGCCGCGACGATATCGTGAAGCATCTGGGCGTGCTGCGGGAGCGCATTCACGTCGCACCGCTCGCAGTTGATTCATGTTTCTCCCCTGCGCACCTGCCTGAAGATCTGCATCGTGTACGCGAGCGCTATCAGTTGCCTGAGCAGTACGTGCTGTATTTGGGCGGGTTCGATCGACGCAAGAATATTGAGACGTTGTTGCAAGTGTATGGCTGGTGCGGTGAGAGCATCGGTGATGAATTTCCACTCGTCATTACCGGATCGCCGGAAGATTTGGCGTGGACGGCGGGCGGTGAATTGATGTCACTTGGACGCATGGCGCGTGAGCTGCATGTGGAAAATGAAGTGCGCTTCATCGGCCGGCCGCCAGACGAAGACAAGCCCGCGCTCTACGCGATGGCGCGCGCATTTTTGTATCCGACGCTCTACGAGGGCTTCGGCCTGCCTGCACTGGAAGCGATGGCCAGCGGCGTGCCCGTCGTCGGCAGCAACGCAGCAAGCGTCGCCGAGGTGGTCGGCAATTCGGGCATGCTGGTCGATCCGATGGACGCGCGCGCGATGGCCGGTGCGCTCATCGCCACATGCATTCAGGACGATCTGCACGAACGCCTGCGCTTACGCGCTGTCTTGCGCGCCGCTGAGTTCAGCTGGCAGCGCACGGCGTACGAAACGCTGGCGGTGATGCGGCAGCTGACGAAAAACCGCTGACGACAGACGGCAGCAGCGCGTGATTGCTCGGAACTCGGAGCTTCTTACGAGCACGCGCTGTACTTCGTCAGATGTTCCTCGTATGTCACGCTGAACTGATGCGTGCCGTCGCCGCCGGGGCAGGCGAGGAAATACTTGTACTCGGATGCGGCGGGAGAGACGGCGGCCTGTATCGAGCTAAGGCCGGGGTTGGCGATCGGGCCGGGCGGCAGCGTTGGGTTGACGTAGGTGTTGTAGCCGGCTGGATCGACGTACTGATAATCCTCGACGGTGAGCGTGCGCCACCATTTGTTCTGCTGCGGATCGAAGCCGAGTGCGTACTGCGTGGTTGGGTCGGCGTCGAGTTTCTGGCCGATGTTGAGGCGGTTCAGGTAGACGCTGGCAATGAGCGGGCGTTCGTCGGCGACGACGGCTTCACGTTCCACGATCGACGCCAGGATGAGCACGTCGCGTGGGTCGCGGCCGGTGGCGCGCGCCTGTTCGAGCACGGGCGCGGCTTTCGCGCCGAAGTTGTCCAGCATGCGCAGCACGATGTCCTGCGTGGTCGGATTTTGGGGTAGGCGGTACGTGTCCGGAAACAAATAGCCCTCGAGCGTACCCGAAGATGGTAGCCCTTTAAGGAATGGATAGTCCGGATTGAAATTCGGCTCCTGCAGGCGCACCAGGCGCAGGAATTCACTCGCATTGATGCCGACCTGCTGCTGCAGCAGATCCGCAATTTCCTCGAGGCGCTTTCCTTCCGGAATGGTGACTGTGATTTCGCTGGCTTGCGCGCGTTGCAGCGCCAGCGAAATTTCCTTGATGCTCATGTTGCGGCGCAGCGTGAAGGTGCCGGCCTGGATTTTCTCGCCCTGGCCGCTGAAGCGCACGTACGAGCGAAAAAGATTCCCGTCTGCGACGAGCCCCTGGGCTTGCAGCTTCTGCCCGACTTCTGCGGGAGTCTCCAGCGGATCGATGACGAAGCGCACTGGTGTCGGGTCGTTGCTCATCGGCTTGTCCATATCCTGACTGCGGATCAAATCGATGTACGTGCCGACGATCCATTTGTCGAGGCCGGTGAGCTGGCCGGTGGGAGCGCCGAGATCGGTGAGCTTTCCACGCCAGAGATTAGCAGCCCATACCAGCGTCGCAAGGGCGATGCAAAAAATGAATGCTTTGACGATGGAGAAACGATATCGATTCATGGCTGGTAGGGTTTACGCTCCGTCGAAATCTGGGCCGAATTTTTCGTCGAATTTTTCGTCGAATCCTTCGTCGAAGTCTAGCGCGCGCAGGCTGTCGAGGTGTCGTTGGAGGATCACCGAAGCTGCGATTGCGTCATCATATTTTTCCTGCTGGCGACGTTTTTTTGCCGAGATGATTGCGCGTGCGTCGCGCGTCGAGTGACGCTCGTCATGATAGCGAACGGCGATGTCGAGGACTGCACGCAATTCCGCCGCAAAGGCTTCGACGCGCTCGACTTGTTCGCCGATGCGACCGTTGATGTGCAGCGGGATGCCGATCACAATTTCATCGACTTGATGCTCGCGTGCAAGCGCATGAATTTCTGCGACGGCATTCTGCAAGCGACGGTCGATGATGCAAAGTGGACGCGCGATCAGCTTGGTGGTATCGCTCAACGCAATGCCGACGCGCCGATCACCGACGTCGAGTCCGAGGGAACGTGCCATTTATTCGCGCCTCACTGTAGTGTTCATTCGCAGCGTAATCCACGGCATGCGTCCGACATACTGCACCCACCAGCTGGGCTGCAGCGTCAGCCGTGGGGTGCTGTTGATCGCAAATTCCTGTAGCAGCAGCGACTGCGCCTCGGCGCGCGTTTTGCCGGCGATGAGCTTCTTCACCGCGTTCTCGTCGATCTCTGCACCAGCGAGCCCGCGCGCAGACATGAAATATGTGACTGAGCGGCTGCCGCCTTCTTCCGCCGCATCACCCTGAATCACACGTGCGCTGAGCAGGCTGAAGCCCTGCGGCGTTTTCGCCTCGAGCGCATTGCGCGCGATCGTATTCATGTCCGTCGGCGACACCGCCAGGGCAGCGACCTGAATGCGTGTGCTGACATTCACTGCGTCGGCTTGCTCAGTGACGAAGCGGTCGGCGGTTTCATCCTGTACTTCGGCAATGAACAGCGTCGCTGGCACGACGTACAGGCCGCCGTCAGTAATTTCGGGCTGGGTTTTCATCTGTTCAACTGCCTGCGCAAACAACTGCTCGCGCAGCTGCTGCTTGGCGCGTTCGATGTCCGCCTGCGTTACTGCGCTCACAACGGTGTTGCCGCCGCCCTGTGTTTCCACTGGATTGACCGCGCGCACGGCGAGCGATGCCACGCCTTCAACTTGGTTGATTGTGTTTGCAGCGACGTTGCCCTGCGGTCCTTCTTCAACGGCTTCGATGTCCGCCTCGACGCGGCCACCGGGAGGGACTTCGACGTCCTGCAGCGTTGCGAAGCGCGCCGGCTGGCTGCTGCCTGATGTGCGTACAACGGTATTTGCAGGCACGCGATACGCCGTGTTTAGGTCATTGAAGAAGCGCACTTTGCCGGAGGCGCGAAACTTTGGCAGTTCGCGTTTGCCGGTCGTATCGACGCCGACGCGTCCTTCGACAACAACGTCGATGCGCTGTGCGGGCACGATGCGTTTTTCGATATTGACCTCGCTGGCTGTCGGGTCGATGGTGACGGCAACGATGCTCTGCACGGGCTGGCTGGATGCGGACAGGCTGATCGTCGCCGTCGGCACAAAGACGAGTGCAGCAGCGACGACGACGGCGAGTGCAGCGAGTGCGACGACGCCGCCGAAAACCAGATGCAGCACGCTGCGGCGCGCGAAGAATTGGCGCAGCGACGACGGGCGAAAACGGCGCGGCGGCCCGTGCCGTTGCAGTGCTTCGACGGCGGGATTCGGAATCCAGCGCCGGCGCACGGCTTCGTCGGCCGAAGCAAAGCTGGGCAGGCCGACTTCATGCGCAGTGCGACGCATCGCTGTCTGGCGCGTGGCGACGGCCACCTCGACGCCGAGGTGGCGGCCAGCGCGCAGCAGACGCTCGAACTCGACCTCATTCCACTTGCATGCAGCCGGCAGAACGAGCACCAGACGATCCGCCTGAGCCCACTCGATGCGGTCGGCGGCGCTTGCGGCGTCGTCCGCGGGGGCGAGTTCGATGATCCTGCCGAGCATGTGATGAGTTACTTCAATTTGTTCGTGATGAACGTTCGCGCAAGTGCGAGCGCGTCATCGATTTTTGTCGCGTCGCGTCCGCCGGCCTGCGCCAGATTCGGCCGTCCACCACCGTTGCCACCGACGATGGGGGCGATTTCTCGAATCAGTGTGCCGGCATTAAGACCGGCCTTCACGAGGTCGGCTGAGACTGCGACGACGAGCGCGGGTTTCTCCTGGACGACGCATGCGAGGACGGTGACGCTGCTGGAATGCCCTTCGCGGAACCAGTCGCTCATTTCGCGCAGCTGATCTGCGCTGTCGGCCTGCACCTGGGCGATGAGCACTGTGCTGGAGCCGATTTGTTGTGCGCTGCGGGCGATCTCTGTGAAGCGGATGCGCGCAAGTTCGCGCTGTGCCTGTTCGAGGCGTTTGTGCGCATCACGCAGCTGTTCGGCGACGCGTGCGGCCTGGGCGGCCACATCGCCGCTCTGAGCGTTCACAATGCGGGCGATTTCGCCGAGCTGGCGCGACTGTTCGCGCGCGAGGGCGAGCGCACCGCGACCGGTGAGCACTTCGATGCGGCGCACGCCGGCGCTGACTGCGTTTTCAGACGCAATCATGGCCGCGCCGATTTCGCCGGTGCGCCGCACGTGTGTGCCGCCGCAGAGTTCCTGGCTGATTGGCTGCGTGCTTGCTTCGCCGACGCTGACAACGCGCACGACATCGCCGTACTTCTCGCTGAAAAAGGCCATGGCGCCGCCGGCGATCGCATCCGCGTACGCCATCTGCGCGTCGGTGACGGGTTTGTCGGCGAGGATGTCGCCGTTGAGCATGTCGGCTACGCGCTGCAGTTCGTCGGACGAGAGCGCGGTGCCGTGTGAGAAGTCGAAGCGTAGGCGATGCTCGTCTACGAGTGAGCCCTGCTGGCCGACGTGGCTGCCGAGCACCGTGCGCAGGCTGCGTTGCAGCAGGTGTGTTGCAGTATGGTTGCGTTCGATGTCGGCGCGGCGCGCGGCGTCAACGCGGCCGGTGCAGACATCGCCGCTGCGGAGCATGCCGCGCACGACGTGGCCGCTGAGCACGACGGGTGCGCCGGCGGCGGTGCCGAGCGGGCGGCGCGCGCCGTCGATCGCCACTTCCCATGCGTCGTCGGCGCCGTGCAGGGTTCCTGTGTCGCTGACCTGGCCGCCGCTTTCGACGTAGAACGGCGTGTGCTGCAGCACGATCTCGATGGCGTCACCCTCGGTGGCGGCTTCCACGCGGTCGCCTTCGTGCAGCACAGCGGCGATCGAAGTTTCGAGCGCAAGTGCACCGTAGGGTGCGTAGACGAGTGTGCGGCTCTCGTTTGCGAGTGAGCCATAGACTTTGGCTTCGTCGTAGTTGGCGGTGAAGCGCGCCTTGCCGGCGGCGCGTGCTGTTTCGCGGGCGCGTTCGCGAGCCGCTTCATAGCCGGCTTCGTCGACGACGGCACCGCGTTCGCGCGCTTCGTCGCGCGTGATTTCGATGGGCAGGCCGAGTGTGTCGTAGAGTCGGAAAGCGTCGTCGCCGGAGATGGTGACGGTTTCGCCGGCGGCGCTTCTGCGGCCGGTGTCGACAATTTGCGCGAGTCGTTCCAGGCCCTGATCGAGCGTGCGCTCAAATCGCTCCTCTTCCTGCTGGATCATCGTCTCGATTCGTGCACGGTTCTGCACGAGCTCAGTGTAGTGGCCGCCCATTTTTTCGACGACGGCGCCGGCGACTTTATACAAAAACGGATCTGTGAAGCCGAGCTTGCGGCCGAAGCGCATGGCGCGGCGCATAACCATGCGCAGCACATAGTTGCGGCCCTCGTTGCCCGGCAGCACGCCGTCGCCGATGAGGAACGACGCTGCGCGCACGTGGTCGGCGATGACGCGATACGGCACGAAATTCGCCGCACGTTCAGCGTTGTTGTGGCCAGCGAGCGACTGCACGCGCTCCATGATGTCGGCGAACAGATCAGTCTCGTAATTGTTTTCGCCATGCTGGAGCAGGCGGCACAGCCGTTCGAAGCCCATGCCTGTGTCTACGCCCGTGCGCGGCAGCGGTTCGACACCATTCTCCAGCTGGTTGTATTGCATGAACACCAGGTTCCAGATTTCCACCGTGGTCTCGTTCGCATCATCGTCGTTGTTGACCCATTTGGCGAGGTTGTCGGATTTTTTTGCGCCGGTGTAGACGTGAATTTCCGAACTCGGACCACATGGCCCGGTTGCGCCCATGCGCCAGAAATTTTCCTTCTCGCCGAAGCGCAGGATGCGATCGGAGGAGACGCCGTTTTTCTGCCAGAGGTCGTATGACTCATCATCGTCTTTGTAAATGGTGAACCAAAGGCGATCGCGTTCGAAGCCATATTCGTGCTCGAGCAGATCGAGCGCGAACTTCATGGCGTCATCCTTGAAATAATCGCCGAACGAAAAATTGCCCAGCATTTCAAAAAATGTGTGATGGCGCTTGGAGGGGCCGACGTTCTCGAGGTCGTTGTGCTTGCCGCTGACGCGCATGACCTTCTGTGCTGTGACGGCGCGCGTGTAGTCACGTTTCTCGAGGCCGAGGAACGCGTTCTTGAACTGATTCATTCCTGCGTTCGTGAACAGGATTGTGTTGTCGCCGTAGGGAACGAGCGATGATGAAGCGACCGCGCGGTGGCCGTTGCGCACGAAATAATCGATGAAGGTCTGACGAACCTGATTGCTGAGCATAGCGGGCAGATTATAGGGTGTGCAAACGGGGCGCATCTGCCGTGGGTGCATCCGCCGTTAGAGGCGAAATTTGACAACGCATCGTCGCGCCGCCATCACCCGGGGCTGGCTGCAGGTCTGTCGCGCACTCATTTTCTTGTTCCGTCGAAAAAGCGCCGAAGGTGCGACGCAGCCCCAGCCCAGACCATCGGTCTGGGTGACGGCCCGCGTCATTGCGTGAAATTCGCCCCCAACGGTGGATGCACCCTGCGTTCTGGGGTGTGCAGATAGGGCGTGCAGAGTGAAACCGATGCATACTTGCCTTCATGCCTAGCATTACGCGAATTCCTTTCGGCCGCATCGGCCACGACAGCACGCGGGTGATTTTTGGCGCTGCGGCGCTGGGAAACGTCACACAGGAAGAAGCCGATCGCACGCTCGATCTGCTGCTTGAGTACGGCATCAACCACATCGACACGGCAGCGAGCTATGGTGCCTCGGAAGACCGCATCGGGCCGTGGATGAAGCGCGGCCTGCGCAACAATTTCTTCCTCGCCACGAAGACGGGTGAGCGCAGCTATCAGAAGGCCTACGACCAGATTCGCAAGTCTCTGGAGCGCATGAGTGTGGATCAGATCGACCTGATTCAGCTGCACTGTCTGATCGACGACGTTGAATGGGACGAGGCGATGGGGCCGGACGGTGCGCTGAAGGCGTGTCTGCAGGCGCAGAGCGAAGGACTGGTGCGTTTCATCGGCGTGACTGGGCATGAACTGCGCGTGCCGCGCATGCACTTGCGCAGCGTCGCGCACTACGACTTTGACGCGGTGCTGCTGCCGTACAACTACGTGCTTTCGACGAATGCGCAGTATCTGGCGGATTTTGAGGCGCTCGAGGCAAATTGCAAGGCGAATGGCCGCGCGATCCAGACGATCAAGTCGATCACGGCGGCGCCGTGGGGAGCGGATGCGACAGGGCCAAACAAATTCGCAGCGACGTGGTATCGGCCGCTCGTGGATCAGGCTGACATTGACAAGGCTGTGGCGTTTGTATTGAGCCGTTCGGGCATTTACCTGAATTCGGTGGGCGATATCAATGTGTTGCCGAAAGTTCTCGATGCGGCGTCGCGTTACTGTGCGGGTGAAATTCCGACGCCGCTGCAGGCGGACATGCACAAGCTCGTCGTCGAGCGCGACATGTCGAATTTGTTCGTGTAAACGAGATTTCAGATTTCGTAACTACTCAGGCCCAAATCAGTATTTCCCGTGAAACATGCGATTCTTTCTCATCTCTTGCGAGGAAGAATTCATGCGTTTGACGTTGGAAAACCGGTTGGTCTGAGTAGTTACGCAATTTGAACGCTCACTTTTTCTTTTTCGTCGTTTTCTTCACCCCGGATTTTGTGGCTGCTGTTTTTCGGTGGCGTGCGGGTTTCGGTTTTGGTGTTGGCTCTGCTTCGATAGCGGCAGGTTCGTCGGTGCCGGCGCTTGGCTCGTCGCCGAGGATGTCGCCCATGTCCTGTTCAATGCGCTCGGGGTCTTCGCCTCGTTCGAGGCGGCCAATGATTTCGTTGAATTCCGGGCCAACGTCTTCACCCGTTTCTTCGGCCATGCGGCGCATGAAGCGGCCGAGCGAACGCGGGTCGTTTTCGTCGACACCGTCCATTTCGCCGAGCAGCGATTCGTCGACATCACCGGCTGTGCCGAGTTGTTCTGTGCCGCCGCCGCGCATGACGCGTACGCGCGAGACAAGGCGGGTCAGTTGGCTGCCGCCACAGCGATCGCAGCGCGCTTGCGCATGATCGACCTGACTGAGGCTGCGGTAGAAGATCGACACCTTGCGGCGACAATTTAGACAGCGGTACTCATGAATGGGCATGCTGGAAATTGTACGAGTCATGAGGGGGCATTTTCTTTTGTATAAAACACGCACAGAGCGTGTCGCACAGAGCGTGTCGCACAGAGCGTGTCGCACAGAGCGTGTCGCACAGAGCGTGTCGCACAGAGCGTGTCGCACAGAGCGTGTCGCACAGAGCGTGTCGCACAGA
>CANJQH010000029.1 GCA_947476335.1 Anaerolineae bacterium
AACTACTCAGGCCAGCCATTTTTCCAACGTGAAACACCGTATTCTCTCCCCCGAAGGGGGAGAGAATACTGTGTTTCACGTTGGAAAAATGGCTGGCCTGAGTAGTTACCGTAATTGTCTTTTGGGTTGTTGTCGACATCGATTCACACCGCTTTCTGAACTTTTCTCGAATCGCATCGTGCCAGTGCCGCAGGCGATGGGGGATTCGGGGCGAATTTCATAGGGATGGAATCGCGGTCGTCGTTGGTGCACCGTTTGCGATCTCGTCCGGGATTGCGTAGTCTGCGGCGATCAGGCGCGCAGTCATTTTTGCCGACATCATGACCGACGGTGTGCCGCCGCCGGGCTGGAAGTTTGCACCGACAAGATACAGTCGCTTTACATCTTCACTGCGATTGTGCGGTCGGAAGAACGCCGTCTGCGGCAGCACCGGCTCCAGGCCGAAGCTGTTGCCGAGATGGCTGTTCAGTGCGCTCTCGTAGAAATCAGGTGTGACGAAGTGTTTGTAGACGAGCCGTTCACTCAGCTTCGGCAGATAGCCGTCCGCTTCGAGCATTGCCAACACCCGTTCAACCAGGCGCGGGCCTTCGACTTTCCAGTCGATGCCGCTGCTCTTGTTCGGCACCGGAATGAGCGTGTAGGCGGTGTGGTGTCCTTCCGGCGCCATGCTCGGATCTGTCAGCGTCGGGATGTGTAGATACTGCGAGAAATTCGAGCTGAGCACTTTGCGATGAAAAATATCCTTGAGCAGCTGCTCGTACTGCGGGCCAAGGATGATGTTGTGATGCCGCATTCGCTCGGCTTCGGTGCCGTCGGCTTTGAAGCCGAAGTAAATCACCACCACCGACATCGACTGTCGCTTGAGCTTGATGTGGGCGTCGAAGTTGATCCGGCGATGTCGCTTGTCGATCAGCTTCATGTACGTGTTGGCGTAGTCGCCATTGGAGGCGACGAGGTCGGCTTCCATGTGTGTACCGTCCTTGAGCGTCACACCGGTCGCCTCGTGTGCGTCGTTCACGTCGATGCGCGTCACTTCGCTCAGGTAGCGAATATCGCCGCCGAGGTCCTGGAATTTCCGCACGAAGGCGTCGATTAACGCGCCGGTGCCGCCACGAGCGAAGTGGATGCCCCATGTTTTTTCGACGAGGTGAATCATCGCGTAGATGGCCGGCACACTCATCGGGTTGCCACCGATCAGCAGTGGTTCGAAGCTGAATACCTGCCGCATTTTGTCGCTCTTGAAATGGCGGCTGGTAAACGAGAAGAGGCTGCGCACCGCATCGAGGCGCAGCAGATCGGGCGCAACTTTCAGCATCGAGCCGATGTCGCCGAAGTGTGTGTAGCCGATGTCAATGAAGCCGCGCTTGAAGATAGCCAGGGCGGCTTTATGGAAGGAGTCGTAGCCGTCGACGTCTTCGGGCGCGAGGCGGGCGATTTGTGCGCGCGCGTTTTCGCGGTCGCCGTCGTAGTCGAACCAGGTGCCGTCGGCGAAATAAATCCGGTAAAAGGGCAGAATCGGCACGATGTCGATGTAGCGGCTCGTCGCTGGCCCGCCACTGATGCCGCTGCGCACGCGTTCGCCGTTCATCACATGTGCAGGAAAATCTGCTTCGCCCAGTGCCGCATGGCCGCGCTCCAGTGCAAACAGCTCTTCAATGAAATGCGGCACAGTAAGCACTGTCGGACCCATGTCGAAGGTGAATCCGTGCGAACGATGTACGAGCGCCCGCCCGCCAGGCCCAGCCAGCTTTTCCAGCACCGTTGTGTTGAATCCGAGGCTTTGCAGGCGTATTCCGAGCGACAGTCCACCTACACCTGACCCGATTACTACTGCGCGCTTTTGATTCATTCAACCCATTCCTTTTCGTACAAATCGTTCGTAAACGTACGAACCAATGAATTGTCATACCATAATGATGACAAACAGTGTAGATGTCAACCATCTGCGTTGCTGAGACGACGAATAGGCATCATGTTACCTTGTATGACTTTCTTTGGTTGACATGCTGACATTTGGCGTTTCGCCTGCGTGCTTTTTTTGTTGCTTCGCATTGGCTAAGTTCCTGTCCATAAGTTTTGTCCGGCAGATTCGCCTCCCCCGCAAAGCGGGGGAGGCGAATCTGCCGCCAGAACTTTTGGCGACTCACTTAGACTCTGATGGTGCGAAGAAACAGAGGAACAGCGCGCCATGATGGATTCCAGCATGATCGGCAAGATCGAGAAGGCACATCGCTACGCTGCTGAATGCAATCGTTTCGAATCTCTCCTGTTCTCGGTGATCGTCAAGGTTGACAATGGTGAATACCTCGTTCCGTATGACTATGGGCAGTGGAGCTGCAACAGCGAGTACTTCGCCAAGCATGGCTTCGACAGCACAGCGCACTTGTCTTCTTCTCTTATTTTTTGTCACTGCTCTGGCCAACCAGTTTTTCAACACGAAACACTGATCTGGGCCTGAATCGTGACTGTTCTTTGGATTTGATCACTCCTCACGCAACACGCAGGCAACCTTCAGAAACTGGGCCTAGAATTTGGCCAGTGCGCAGCAATTTCGGCGTTGACATCAAGATTGATCGGTCCCGCAGTGGTTTTTTGCGTCGTCGGCGTCGCAATGGTGGTTCCGCCGCGTTGATTATTGTGCTTGCCGCCGTCGCTGGCATCGGGTGGCTGTTGCTGCAAACCCGCCTCGGCGACGGCCCGAGCTTCAGCAGCAAGTCTGCCACGGCGCGGCCGACGGTCGTGGTCACGCCGACGCGCAGCGTGGACGAGTTTTTGCGCGCAGGCACCAACGCGGAAAGCAGCGGTACGTACCGCAGCGCTATGGCCGCACTCGATCAGGCCAGCCGCCGCCGCCCGAGCGACGCAGCGTTGCACAGCCGTATTGCACGGCTGCATGTGTTTGTGAATGAGCTCGTTCTGGGCGAACAGCGTGCGCGCAAGGCAGTTGCTCTCGACCCTCAAAACGCAGCCGCACATGCGGCTTTGTGTATGACGCTGGATCGCCAGAAGCGCTACGACGAGGCAGAGGTGGAATGCGACCTGGCTGTGCAGCTCGCCCCCGACCTTGTGCTTGCGCGCGCTGTAGCAGCCGAACTTAGCGTGGATCGCGGTGATTTTGATGCAGCTCAGAAGCACATCGATGCGGCGCTGCAGCGTGAGCCGAACAATACGGACGTGCTGCGCGCGCAAGGGTATATGCATTACATCAAGGGCGATTTTGACGCCGCGCTCGCCGCGTGGCGCCATGCACTCGATGTGAATCCGAATCTGCCGATTGTGCTGGTTGATATTGCGAAGGTCTACATCATGTGGGCATGGGCAAGCGCCAATGCCACCGACATTTATTCGAATGCTGATGCGGCCATCGAATTGCTGCGCGCGGCCGTCGCCATCGACGACAGGAATGCCGAAGCGTATGAGCGCCTGGGTGAGGCGTACCGCATTCGTGGCGAATTCGGCAAGGCCGCCGTCGTGCTCGACAAATCCGTCGAACTTGATTCGACGCGGCCAACGGCTTTCACGCGCCGCGGTGTGCTTCGCTTTCAGCAGTACGCCTTCTTGCAGGCTATTGACGATTTCACGATGGCGCTGTCGCTGACGAAACAGATCAGCGGCACGCTCAGCGCCACTGATTACACTTTTCTCGGTTATTCACAGCAGTTGGCCGGGCGCTGTTCTGAAGCGCGTACGACGATGAATTCGGCCATCGAGCTTTTCCCAGGAGATGGTTCGCTCGTTGCCAGCGCCCAGGAAATCGATGGCCGCTGTGCAGGGCAGTGACCTCGCCTCTATACTCCCGCGCGATGAACACTATTCCAGAAATCCGCACCGTTGCATGTCTTGGTACTGGACAGATGGGTCCGGGCATCGCACAGACGTGTGCCGCTGCTGGCTATCGTGCGATCGTCGTCGGTCGTTCTGAAGAAGGCCTTGAACGTGCACGCGCTCGTATCCGTGCCAACCTTGCTGCCATGCTGCCGTACGGCCTGACTGACGCTGATCAAAGTGCGCGCATATGGGCCAATCTTGAATTTGCCGTCGGCTTGGTCGGCGCTGCGGACGCCGATCTGGTGATCGAAGGCGTCGCCGAAGACCTGGCTGTGAAGCAGCAGGTGTTTGCCGAACTCGAGACGATCTGCCGCCCGGATGCGATTCTCATCAGCACGACCAGCGGCATGCGCGCGACCGACATCGCCGCACACGCGTCACGGCCGGAGCGCATCCTCGTCGGGCATTATTGGAATCCGCCGCATCTGCTGCCACTCGTTGAAGTGGCGCCGGGTGAGCACACTGCGCCGCACGCGACTGACGTTGTGATGCGCTTTCTGAAGACGACGGGTCATTCCCCCGTGCTGTGCCGTAAGGAGGCGCTCGGCTTCGTCGCCAATCGCCTGCAGCATGCGCTCTGGCGCGAGGCGCTCGCCATCGTTGAGCAGGGCATCGCTACGGCTGAAGAAGTTGACGAAGCAGTCAAGACCAGTTTCGGTGCGCGCACGCCGGTACTCGGCATCTTCGAGCATCTCGATCTCGTCGGTGCGCAGACGGTGTTCTCGATTCACTCGTATCTGCTCGCCGACCTCGATACGCAGAAAGGGCCAAATCGTTTGCTGCAAGAGAAGATCGATTCCGGTGAGACTGGTGCGAAGGTCGGCAAGGGCTTTTACGATTGGTCGAAGAAAAGCGCGGCCGATGTCCTCCGCGCACGCGACACGCTGCTGTTGGAACTGGCGGTGAAGAGGCAGGGGGGACGGTAGGAAGTTGGGATGGAGAGTAGACAGTCAGAGTAGGTAACTACTCAGGCCCAAATCAGTATTTCCCGCGAAACACACTATTCTCTCCCCCGAAGGGGGAGAGAATAGTGTGTTTCGCGTTGGAAAAATGGCTGGCCTGCGTAGTTACCAGAGTAGTCAGTTCGTGCTCGTACTTCGCAGCCATGAATCGAGCAACGATATGCTCTGGCTGTCCACTCTGACTCATTACTCTCTACTCTGACTTTCTACTCTCTCATTCCACTCGATGCCGAAGCCGGGCGTGTCGCTCATATGCCAGCGTCCGGCGCGGATGTTCGGTTGCGTCGTGCGCAGCAGGTTCAGCGCCACGGTCTCGGCTTCGGGCGGTGATTCCTCGATCATCTCCAGATCGAATGCGGCTGCGAGCGATGCGTGTGCATCAGGATAGTAATGCGGGAATATGCGTGCGCGGCGTTCGAGCGCCGGCGCGATCGCTTGCACGAACCCGGTGACGCCGCCGATGACGGTGGCGTCCGGACGCAGTACATCGAGTGCGGCATTTTCACCCAGCCGCTGCATTTCGAGCGGGCTGGTGATTGATTCGCCATAGGCGACGGCGACGGGCAGCCGGCGTGCGAGTTCTGCGGCGAGCTCGGGTCGGTCGGCTGGGAATGGGTCCTCGAGAAAATCGACGCCGAGTGATTCGATGCGACGCCAGGCTTGTTCGGCTTGTTTCACCGAATCGAATACGCCGCTCGCGTCAAGGCCGATCATCGCCTGCGGCCCGGCTGTTGCGCGCAGTGCGCGAATTCGTGCAACGTCGAGTTCGATGTCTTCGCCGAAGGGAATCTTGAAGCGCGTGTAGCCGGTGTGCAGCAGGCGTGTGGCTTCTTCTTCCAACGCGCGCAGGCTGGCTGCGCGCCAGTCGGCGCCCGGGCGGTAATAGCCGCAGATCGCCAGGCATGCGACCGAGTTGCGTGCGCCGCCGAGTATTTGCCACAGCGGCTGCCCGATGACGCGACCGTGCAAATCCCACAGTGCAAGGTCGACAAGTGACAGTGCGCGCATGTAGATGCCGGACTCGGTAGTCATGCGCGCGGCGGCGCGTGCGGCGTTCCATACGGCGCGAATTTCGTGCACAGGATGGCCGATCGCAAACTGGGCGACCTGTCGTTCGACGACGACATCGAGTGGCATGCCGCGGCTGAGCGCAAATGCAGTTCCGACGAACCCGCCGGCGTGCGCGCGCACGAAGACGAATTCGCGCACGCTGATTTCTCGGCCCCACACGCGCAAAGCGTGCGGCAGCGGCACCCGCACACGAAATGCTTCGACGCGCTCGACAACGGCATCGGTCACGCCGCCTCCGTAGTGAAAGCGGTCAGAATGAATGCGGCCAGCATGCGCGCTGCGATGTCGTGTGCCTCGCCCGTCGGATGGTTGAGGCCGTTTGAGAGCAGTTCATCGGTATTCACACCGGAGTCTGCAAGGCGCTGCCATTCGGCATAGACGTCGATGCAATTGGCGCTCTGTGCTTTTGCTGCATCGCGCACCGCCTGTGCATAGCGTGCGAGCATGCCGCTGTTCATTACGTCGGCCATTGGTGCGACGAGCGCACGATGCTCTGCCGCTACGCGCGCATTGTCCGCGCGATTCATGAATGTCGGAGTAAGCACGAGTACGTCGCTCTGCGTAGCGGTGCGCACGCGCACGATCATCTCTTCGATTGCGGCGCGAAATGCAGGCATCCCGCTCTCGCCGCCCCACGCATCATTCAGGCCGAAGGAGATCGTGACGAGGTCGGGTTGATGGCGCAGCACGTCGCGTTCGAGGGAAGAAAGTGCTCCGACCGCGTTCTGTCCGCTTTGGCCGGCGTTGATTACGCTGAATGTAGCGAGCGGATGCGCCGTTTCGAGTGTGCGTTTGAGCCGTGCGTGATAAACAGCATCGGGTTCCTGTACGCCGAGTGCGGTCATGCCCTGTGTGACGCTGTCGCCGAATGCGACGAGCAGCACGGGTGCGGCGTGTGGATTCGCAGTTTTCTCGCGGATGCGATCGTGGAAATGCGTGAGCTTCATGGTGTATTCGTGTGGGGGCGGACAATGTAAAACCATTCGCACGGCGCCTGCAGAAAAGTAGAGAGCGGCGATTTTTATTCCCGGCAATTTTGTGATTTTGTACCTACTCAGGCCAGCCATTTTTCCAACGCGAAACACACTATTCTCTCCCCCTTCAGGGGAGAGAATAGTGTGTTTCGCGGGAAATACTGATTTGGGCCTGAGTAGGTACGTGATTTTGCGTTTGCCGTGCGAATGATTTTGCTTGTGCGAATTTGCTCAGTGTGGGCGGAAGTGCGGTGCTACTTCTTGTGCGAACAGGCGCATGCCGCTGTCGTCGGGGGCATCGACGAACCAACCCATAAAGTGTGTGAAGCCGAGCTGGATGCATTCGGAGACGCGGTCGCACACCATTTCGGGGGTGCCTGCCCACCAGCTTTCGCGCAATTCTTCTGGGAGCTCGTCGGTGGCACCGGAGACGAACGCTGCCATGTCGGGCTGAGGGGCATCACCGGGCGGGGCGAGGGCGAGCAGCGTCTGGAGCTTTTCGCGCAGCGCATCGAGCGTGGGCGCGACAAGGATTTGAATTTCGAGCGTCTTCTCGAGCGATTCAGGATCGCGGCCGGCTGCGGTGCAGGCTTCGTCGAGCAGCGTGATGCGCTTGCGTAATTCGGCCATGGGCACAGGCACGCTGTTCCACGCATCCGCATATTTCACCGTTGCGTCGACGATGGCGGGATGAACTTCGCCCAACCATATTTTCGGGCAGGGCTGCTGCAGCGGCTTCGGATTGCACACGGCGTCGCGCGTGAAGTAGTGCGTGCCGCTGAACGTGAGCGGCTCGTTGGCCGCCCACAGGCGCAGTGTAAGTTCGAGGCCTTCGACCATCTGTGCGATGCGGCGTTCGCGGGCATCGTCTTCGTGCATGCCGTATGAAAGATATTCGCGCGCGTTGTTGCCGAGGTCGACGAAATGGATCATGCGGCCGTTGCTGATCTGGTCGAGCGTGGAGATCATCTTTGCGGTGAAGGCCGGATGTCGAAAGACGTTGTTGTAATGAATGATGCCGAGCTGCGCCTTCTGTGTCATACCGGCGACTGCGGCGAGCACGGTCCAGCCTTCGAGGATGGCATCTTCGTGGCCGAGCATCAGGTGATCGGCGGCCCACAGTGAGTCGTAGCCGAGCTGTTCTGCGAGTGCGCCGAGCTGCATGCAGCGCTGGGCATCGAGCGTGGCGAAGCCGGGCGTGCGGAAGAGGCGCGCGCCTGGCCAGGCGAAGATGGGCAGGCAGAAGCCGAAGCGGATGGGGTAGTTGCTCATATTGAAATCCTTTCTGATTTGAATCCCATGATCGAGATCACTGCTCTTTGAAAAAATATCTGCTCAAGTTCAGATTCGTGGTTCCCGCAAAGCACGCATGTGTTTCGCGGGAACTATCAACCGGGGCCTGAGTCGTTACAAAAAACGAGTGATCTCGATGAGGGGAGATTTCATCGAACGAGGTGCAGTGCTTCTTCGCCGCGCAGCACGCGCAGTACGTTGTTCCAGATGCCGAGCGAATCGCGCACGTGCGTCCACGGGCTTTGCCATGCGGAGTGCGGCGTGAGAGAAACGTTGAATGAGAGATCCTCGTGCAGCGCGTGCAGTGGATCGTCGGTTGGGATTGGCTCGGGATCAAATACGTCGAGTGCGCCAGTGATGCGCCTTTCGCGCAGTGCAGTGGTGAGCGCCGCCTGATCAACGAGTTTGCCGCGTGCGGTGTTCATGAACAGTGCGCCGGGCTTCATCAAGCTGATTTCGTGCGCACCGATGATGCCGGTGGTTTTGTCGTTCAGCGCAAGGTGCACGCTGACGATGCTCGACTGCTTCCAGAGCTCGTCCCATTCGACGTAGTGCACGCCGAATTCCTGCTCAAGTTTTGGGAAGCGAACGATGTCCCAGAAAAGCACCTTCATATTGAATGAGGCGGCCATGCGCGCCATATAGCGGCCAATCTCGCCGAAGCCGAGCAGGCCGAGCGTTTGATCGCAGGCCATCTGCAGCCCGCGGTGTGTACCCCATGCGCGGTTCAGGTACGCGCGCGTGCGCATCGACTCGCGCTGCGCCGGCATTTGCTTGAGGTGGTTCAGGATCAGCGCGAAGCAATGTTCAGCGACGGCGAAGTAGTTCACCAGCGGCGTCGCCGCGCACGGCACGCCAAGCTCGCGCACAGCGTCGTACGGGATGCCGCGGTCGTCGTAGCCGAGATGCTGCACGAGCCTCAGTTTGCGGCCGCGGAGCATAACTTCTGCCGGCACACGTACTTTGTGCGTAATCAGAAAATCTGCATCGGCAATTTGTGCATCGAGTTCTTCAGCCGATTTCACGTGCACAAGATTTGTTGACATGCCTTCGAACAGCTGGCGCCAGCTCGGCGCATGTGCAGAACCGGCGGGGTCTTCTTCGAGCATTTGCTGCTTGCTGCGTTCGTCGCGCGATTCCCATTCGGGCACGCCCCACATTACATTGCCGACGGCGTCCCACACTACGATTTTGATCGTGTCCATATGTCCTTTAGTTGTGCGCTTAGTTGTGCGCTTAGTTGTGCGCAGCGCTCCATGCGCGTGCGAAGGTGCGCTTGCCATTGGCCAGCACGGTTTCGCTGCTTTCGTCGCTCGTGCGAATTTCCATCGATAGGATCGGCGTCATGCCGAGCCGCGCGCGCGCATTGGCGTAGAAGCCGCATGCTGACAGTTCGCGCAGATAGGCCGTCACTTCGGGCAGGTCGTTCACGCCTTCGGGATGCCCGAAGCGCGGATGGAAATCGCCAAAGATGGCGCTATCCGGGTGGTCGATTACGCAGTTGCCGATGTGTGCGTGAAGCAGATGGCGTCCGGCTGCGCGCAGCGCTTGCGCCGGCGTCTCGCGCAGCAGCGGCAGGTGGCTGAGATCGACGGTCAGGCCGAAGTTTTCGCGATCAACGCGCTCAGCAAATGCGGCGGCTTCGATTGTTGGCCCGATGAGGCGCTTCTTCTCTACGTCGCGGTCGAAATTTTCGAGCGTGATGTGTAGGCGCTGTGCACCGGCGCGCGCATCGACGTAGTCGCACATCGTCTGTACATCTTCGGCGAAGCGCTCGAGCGCGGCCGGCCTTTCCTTCTCCGGCACGTCACGCGGCGCCATGATCATCGCCAGCGGTGCTTCGAATTCGATGGCTTCGTCGAGCAGTGGCAGCAGCCGATCCATCGCAGCTTTGCGCCGTGCAGTATCGGCCGAACCGATGCCGAGATCTTCCAGCAGCATCGGCAGCACGGGCAGATACACCACGCGCAGCTGTGCTGCCCTCAACAGATTGCGCGCTCGCATCCGCACTTGCGGATCCTTCGGCGGCGCAATTTCAACTGCGCCGAATACATCGTCTTCGACGATTTTTTGCAGCGTTTCAAGCACCGGCCCTTCGCCGGTGCGGCACTGCAAAAATGCGAGCGGATGCACCACTCCGAATTCCATCCACGCTTGCCATGGCCACATGATCGATCCTCCCTGTATGGGCGACGTTGAGATTTCGTCGCACTCGAATTTCAAACTGCTTCGATTGCGTCCTGATACCCTGCTGCTTCACCACGCACGAGTTCGTCAGTCGTCAGCGTGCGCCCGGCATGATCTGATTCGAGCATGCCGTACATCAGCGCGAGCGAGCGCAGGCCGTCTTCGCCGTTGACTTCCGGCTCGCGATCGTCACGGATGGCTGCAGCGAAATCGTCGTACTCGATGCCGATCAGGCTTGCGTCGATGTCGGCCCATGGCAGATCGTACGAGGTCAGGCGTTCGCCGCCGAACAGCGCCGCCGTCGTGGCGTCGAGTTTGAAGTCGGGCACGAGTGCGAGCGTTTCTTCCGCACTGAGCACTATGTCTTTGCCATCGATGCGGCGCGTCACGATGAGCGGCTTGCCGAGCCGGTCGCCGGGGCAATTGATCGTGCCGCCGCTGCCGTAGACCATGCGCAGGAAATGTCCCTCGCCGCGGCCGCCCATGTTGAGCATCAGATTTGCCAATGCGCCGCTGCTGAAGCGCAGCACACCAACCGCCAGGTCTTCGGCATCGGCAGGATGCAGCGTGCCATCCACGCCCTTACGCTGCTTATCGACGACGCTGCCCATGCCCGTTACGTGGCTGATCGGGCCGAGGTAGTACTCGAGGATGTCCGTGTAATGCACACCCATGTCAACGGCGATGCCGCAGAATTTTTTAAGGTGACGCCACGGCGTGATGATGACGCTTTCGCCGCTGCCGGAGGAAGACTGCATGGCGAGATAAGGTGTTCCGATGGCGCCGGCGTCGATGAGCGCACGTGCAAGCCGGTTGATCGGATCGCGCCGATAGTTTTCGGCGATGGCGAGTTTGCGGCCGGCGGCGCGCACGGCTTCAACCATGCGGCGTGCTTCCTTTACTGTGGTGGCGACGGGTTTTTCGCACAGCACGTGCACGCCCGCGGCTGCGGCTTCAATGCCGAGCGGCACATGCACGTTGGGCATCGTCGTGATCGTGACTGCGTCGAGGCCGAGTGCGGCGTTCATTGCGGTGAAATTACCGAAGGTGCGCGGCCGTACGCCGAGCAGCTGCTCGGCCAGGTCGGCGCCGCGTTCGGCGTTGGCCTGGTTCAGGTCGCAGATGCCGGCGAGCTCGAAGGGCAGGCGGCCGACTTTGTACAGCTGTCCGAGGCCCTTGATATGGCGCTGGCCCATCACGCCCGTTCCGAAGATTCCGAGTTTCAACATGATTGAATTGCCGCCTATTGAGAGTAAAGGTAACTACTCAGGCCCAAATCAGTATTTCCCGCGAAACACACTATTCTCTCCCCCTTCGGGGGAGAGAATAGTGTGTTTCGCGTTGGAAAAATGGCTGGCCTGAGTAGTTACGAGTAAAGAATCAGAGTAAAGAATCAGAGTAAATAGCAATTAACTCTCTATTCTGATTCTCTGCTCTGTCCTTCTGCTACAGCGTATATCCCAGCCTGCCCAGGAATTTCGCGTTAATTTCTGCGCTGTGGCGCGCCGAGACTTCGCTGGTGCTTTGTTCGATGACGACCCAGCCGCTGAACTTTTGTGCCTGCAGCTCGCGCAGACAGCCGGCGAAGTCGATGCCGATGTCGCCGCGACCGAGTTCGAGGAAATCGCCGCGTCCCCAGTCCTTCAGGTGTATGTAGCCGAGCCGGCCGGCGTACTTGCGCAACTGCACGAGCGGGTCTTCACCGACGAGCGCTACGTGTGACACATCGAGGCACAGTGTGAGGTGCTGTGTGAGTTCGAGCATACGATCGATCTCGTGTTCGTATTGAATGGTGCAGCGCGTGTGCGGGTGATAGGCTACTTTCACGCCGACGGATGCGCCGTGCTTCGCCATTTCTTCGCACATTTCCGACAGCTCACGAATTTCTGCGTCGGTTGGCGGGCGGCTGCGCGGGCGACCAGCACCGACGATGCCGTAGGCGCTCGCACCGATTTCGGCGCAGTAGTCGATGCGATTCTTCGCGATCGTGAGTTGCCGCTCAGACGCCGGCAGGTCGACTGTGCCGAACAGCGTGGCCGGCTTCAGATCGCCGAGCAGCGATTTGATGCGCGTCGGCGTGCCCATCCATTCGAGCGAATGTGCAAAGAGCTCGACGGCGGTCCAGCCGGTGCTGCGAATTTCATCGAACGTTGTCGGGAGGTGGCAGGTGTCGCCCCAGTTGATGGTGCTGTATGCGAAATTGAGAGTGGACATGTTATGCGGTTTTGAGTGGTTGGATTGGTGCGGAGAGTTCATCGAGGCGGGCGCGCGCGTCGGTGGGCAGTTGCCAGTCGGCGGCACCGAGCACGTCATCGACATGCGCAGGCGTATCCGGGCCCATGATGACGGATGAGATTTCGGGATGTTCGAGGATCCATGCGACGGCAACCTGCGATGGTGTGCGGCTGTGTGCGGCGCCAATGTCGATCAGCGCCGCCACGATGGCGTCATTGCGCTCGTCGAGCATGCGATCAAAGAGGCTGGCGTAGTGCGCGTTGTCGCTCCACGGCGTGCCGGCTGGCGGGGTCTGTCCGCGGCGGAAGCGGCCGGTGAGCAGCCCGATGGCGAGCGGGCTGTACGTCACGATGCCGAGGCCGTACTTGTGCGACAGCGGCACGAGTTCGGGTTCGATCTCCCAGCGGTTGAGCAGGCTGTACTGGTTTTGGATGCAGGCGAATGCGTGTGTGTGCAGCGCGTCGCTGCGCCACAGCGCCTCGCAGATCTGCCACGCGTTGAAATTGCAGGCGCCGATGTAGCGCACCTTGCCGGAGCGCACGAGGTCGTCCATGGCGCGCAGCGTTTCATCGATCGGCGTCGCTTCATCGCGACCGTGCAGCCAGTAGATGTCAAGGTGATCGGTGCGCAGGCGCTGCAGGCTGCGATCAACTTCGCGCAGGATGTGATAACGCGACAAACCGTGATCATTGGGGCCCGGGTTATCTTTGATTTGTGAGAAGACTTTCGTGGCCAGCACGATGTCGTCGCGCCGGTCGACGATGGCTTTGCCCACGACTGCTTCCGAGCGGCCGTAGCTGTAGTAATTGGCGGTGTCGATGAAATTCACACCGAGGTCGAGCGCGCGATGGATGGTGCGCACGCAGCCGGATTCGTCGAAATCGCTGCTGAACAGCGAGCTGCGAAAGGCGGTGCCGATGCAGAAGCGCGAGACCTGCAGGCCGGATGTGCCGAGGCGGTTGTATTGCATGGCCGCTAACTCCAGCCGCTGGCGCCCTTGCAGCTCCACACGGCGCCGGTGGTGTATGTGTTGCGTTCGGAGCACAGGAACTCGATCACTTCGGCGACTTCGTTTGCGTCGGAGTAGCGGCCGATCGGCACACCTGGGTTGTCGAGGTGTTCCTTGCTGAAGCGGGGCACGACCATTTGCGTGAGTGCGCGGCCGGGTTCAACGCCATTGACGAACACGCCGCGGCTCGGGTAGGCGTTGCCGAGTGCCTGCACGAATGACCACACTGCGCCCTTCGTCACGCCGTAGGGCACGTTGTGCGTGGCTCCGAGTCGTGCGCCCGACGTGATTGTCACGCAGCGGCCCCAGCCGCGTTCGAGCATGTGTGGGATGGCGGCCTGATGTGCGAAGTGCACGCCGAGAATGTTGATGCGCAGGAAGCGTTCGAAGGTATCACTTTCGATTTCCAGAAACGGCGTTTCTTTGCCGAAAATGCCGGCACAGCAGACGAGGATGTCGAGGCGGCCGAATTCGGCGATGGTGCAGCGCACCATCGCACGCACGGCGGCTTCGTCGCTCACATCGGTCTGCACGAAGATGGCGCGCTGACCAAGTGCTTCGATGCGTGCGATGGTGTCGGCGGCTTCGTGCGCGAGCATGTCAGCGATGACGATGTCGCGGCCTTCTTCAGCCATGCGCACGGCTGTTTCGGCGCCGATACCGCGCGCGCCGCCCGTGACGATGGCGGCGCGTCGTTCTTTGGGTGCTGCAAATCTAAGGTTGGGCATGGGCAATCAGTAAATTGATTTATTTCGTATTTAATCAGGCCTAATCAGGCCTAATCAGGCCTAAATCAGTGTTTCGCGTTGGAAAACCGGATGGCCGGAGCAGGCACGAAATTTATCGATTTGAAATTTCTATTCTTCAATGATCGGCAGGCCAAGCTCGGCGGCCATGCCACGAAAAAGCGCGACCACCTGCGGTACCTCGTCGCTGCTGCAGCCTTCCGGCAGCACTGGCAGATCGGGGGAGAGCTGGTGCATGCGCAGGAGCACGGTGCGGAAATCCATAGTGCCTTTGCCTGGACAGCCGTCTTGCAGATGCACTGAAAGCCGGTCTTCGGCCCAGATGTCCTTCGCGTGGCAGCTGCTGATGCGTGCACCGAGCACGTCAAAGTGTCGATTCACTGCGCTGGTGGTGTCGTAGACCTCTTTCAGTGTGATCCAGTTGGCGCTGTCGTAATCGCAGGTGACCCATGGCGAATCCACGGCGTCGAGAATTTCTGCGGTGACTTCCGCAGATTCGAGCGTGACCAGCTGGTGGCCTTCCATGCTGAGCAGCACATTGGCGTCTTGCGCCACTGGTGCGCATTCCTTCAGGCTCTTGATGAGCTGTCGGCGTGCGACGGGCGTCCAGTTTTCAGGATGCGGAAACCATGGCCCGCGCGGGTTCATGCTGCCGGGGCCGGTGTCGATGGCGCGCGAACCGAGCCAGCCGGCCAGCTGCAGCGCCGCCTGCAATGTGCGTGAGCCTTCGGCTCGCACGGAGTCGTCGGGATGCACCAGATTTTGCCAGAATCCGGTGGCCTGATACATGCGCAGGCCGTGGTGTGCAAGCAGCGTGCGCACGCGTTCGGCTTCGTGGCGTGGCGTCTCGCGCGGGTCGTTGGCGCGGAAGCGCGTGAAAATGCCGGAGAAGCCGTCGTTGCGCACGCGCCGACACAATTCAGGTGTGACCTCACGCATGTCAGAAGGAAGGTAGCAGCCGTTAAGTCCAAGCCTCATGGCGGGGAGTATGTTGCTGAATGCGTAGTTCGGCGAATCGCATTACAGCGGCATCGATGAGCGAGTCAGGCGGGCTTCTGCGCGCACGGCGTTCCGCGTTCCAGCGGTGCGTTCTTCTGCGGCGACAAATTTGTGTTCAGTGTAGGTGGCCGGCGGTACTGCGCGGCTTTCAAGCATGTCGAGCGCCAGCTGAATCAGGCTGTAGCCGTACTGCTCTGGTGCATAGTCGACGGCGCCGATCAGCATTGAGCCGTCGGATTCGAGCTCGCGGCGAATGTGTGCAGTGACGTTTTGTGCCACTACGCAGCAGCGATCCTGGCGGTTGAGCGTTTCAGCGGCGCGGATGGCACCGAGCGCCTGGTTCGCGCTGATGCTGGCGAACAGCACGCGGTTGCCCCATGGAATGCTGCGCAGCGCCGACGTCGCAGCGGCGCGCGAATCTTCAAGCCGTCCGTCGCCGGTATCGATGTGCAGGATATCCGCATCGTTGATGTGCAGCACGCCGCGCAGCGCGTCAATCTGGCCGTCGATGCGCGCAGCCGGCAGCGGGCCGAGGATCGATTGGTCGAGGCAGACGATGCGGTCGAGCCGTCCACCCCAGTGCTTCCAAACCCATGCTGCTGCAGCTTCGCCGGCGAGTCGGCCGGCGCGGTAGTTGTCGGCGCCGAAGAATACCGCACCCGGCATGGGGATATCTACTGCGATGACGGGGATGCGCGCGCGCCGCAGCAGGTCCATGATCGCGTGGTTGGTGCGTTCGTAGAGCTGGTAATCGATGACCAGGTCGACGTGGGCGTCGACGAAGCGGCGGGCGTTGGCGAGCGCCACCTGTGCGTCGCCGTCATTGTTCGCCAGGACCAGCTCGATGTTGCCGCGCGCCTGCGCCGCCTGTTCGATGCTCTGGCGAATGGTCGTGGCGAAGTCATCGTGTTCAAGCAGATTAGCAAAGCCAATGCGCCAGATGCGATCTGGCCGGGCATCGACGCGCAGCTCTGTGAAGCGCTCGCCGCACAGCGAAATACGCACACCCGACGCGCGCGCGGTTGCCAGTCCGTCGGCCGAAGCGTCGGTGGAGGTGATCAGGTGCGCGGCCTGATTCAGCGCTGCGAACCCGAGCTGGCTCGAATGGCTGATGGCGGCTGCGCCCGCCAGGACGATCAGTTGATCTGCGCATGCGACCATGGCTGCCTTCAGCTGGGCACTGCCGGCGTCGTCGGTGGCGAAGCCCTGTGCGCCGGTCATACCTTCGCATTGGATGAAGGCTTTGCTTACCCGCAGATTTTGCAGCATAGCAATGCCGCTGGTGCCTTGTAGCGTGTTTGATTCGAAATTGAGCTGGCCACCGATGAGGATGACCGTGTAATTTGGGTTGCGGCTGAAACGCCGTGCCGTTTCAAGGCCGTTGGTGACCACAGTAAGCGCCTTGAGCGTCAGCAGTCGGTCGACCATGCGGGCGGTCAGGCCGCCGTCGCAGAGCAGGATGGTGTCTCCTTCGCGGACGAGTTCTGCAGCGCGCTGGGCGATGACGTCGAAGCGCGCATCTTCGGCATCGCGCGTTGGCGCGGCATTGGCCGGACCACGCCGGTTGGCGGCACCGTCGATGGTGGCGCCGGCGAAGGTGCGGATTAACTTGCCCTGGCTCTCCAGCGCTCGCAGGTCGTTGCGAATCGTGCCGCCGGAGCACTGAAACCGGTCACGCAGCTCACGCAGTGTGATGGATCCCTGCGCCAGCAATAGTTCGATGATTTCCTGGTGTCGCTTCTCTGGTCTCATGGGTGTGTCGGAATCTCTCGGGCCCGCCGTGGATCGTGGTTTCTGGTTTACTTCCCGCTTTTTCAACCGCTTTTTCAACCGTTCTTTTTTAATCAAATTTAATCAAATTTAATCAAATTTAATCAAAGAAGATGCTTGAATTTTGCGCAACAACAACGACGGGCAGAAGTTTTTCTTGCTCTGTTCGTCATGGTAGGGCGCACGGGATGGATTGTCAAATTGACGCACGCGTTTTGTTGAGTTGACAATAATTTCCGACGATTTTTTTCGCATATCCCGGTTTTTTTATGTGTCTACTCGGCAAAGTGGAAAGTCATAGCCACATCTTCACCGTAGCCAGGCCCTCTCATCCTTATAAGGCCCATATAAGGCCCAATAAGGCCTATCTCATAACGCCATAACGCCTATAACGCGAGAAATTTCTTCGCCTTATCGTGCGCAAATTCGTGCAAATATTTTGCAAATATTTAGGGAGAGGTGCGCACGACAAGGCAGGACGTTCGGTTCGCCGATCGCTGTCAAATTCCGTCCGGCATGCGCTCGTCGTTTGCACCCGGACGGGTAAGCGCCTCGATTGCGACACGCTCGTGAGGAAAAGCCAGCGCCAGCGCCGCACGCTCGCCGGCTTCGAAGCCGGATGCGTCGAAGCCCGGCGCCATCGTGCAGCCGAACAGCGCGAAAAAGCCACCAGGCAGCAGCCGCGCGCCCATCCATGTGCCGGCTGGCACGATGTACTGGCAGTGTGCGCTGCCCAGCAGATTCGAACCGAGTGTTACGTGCGCACTGGTTCCGTTTGGGAAAAGTAGCAGCAGATCGAGCGGGTCGCCGAGATAAAAATGCCAAATTTCGTCCGTTGGCAGGCGGTGCAGGGCCGAAAACGAATCCGGCGCGTCGGTCAGCATGCCGTAAATGCAGGTGCCGGCATTGCCAGGCCCGCGCCACGTCTGGCGGAAGAGGCCGCCCTCGACCGGCAGCGGCTGCAGGTCGAGGCGCTGGATGAGCGCCTCGACGTCGATGTGTTCTGGATGGCTCATCCCTTGACTCGCGTCACAATCTCGCGCAGCAGCCCTTCGAAATCGCCGGACGCGGCCTTGAAGTCGTTGCTTTGTACTACGAGCGGTGAGCCGAAGACGACGATCTCCGCACCCATGTCGATGGTTTGCAGCGCCTGTTCGACGCTCAGCCCGCCGACGGCCTGCACCGGAATCGTGACCGCATCCAGTACAGACTTGAGGTCGTCTAGTGGCGATGCGCCGATGACCATGCGGCGCTCATCGTAGCCGGTGTGCACCACGATGTAGTCGGCGCCCATGTCCTGCGCCTGGCGCGCTCGGCCGGGCTTGTCGGTGCACAGCATTACGTCAACCATGATCTTGAAACCGTGCTGTTTTGCCGCCTGGCAGGCGGAGATGATCGTGAAATCATGTGCCTGGCCCATGACGACGACAAAATTCGCGCCTGCGTCGAACATCATCTTCGCTTCGAGGCCGCCACCATCCATGCCCTTGATATCGGCGACGATGGGGTGATTTGGAAATTCCCTGCGCAGCGCGCGAATGGCATGCATGCCCTCGGCCAGAATCAGCGGCGTGCCGGCTTCCAGCCAGTCGACTCCGGCGCGCACGGCGGCGCGCGCCATGGTCAGTGCCTCTTCGGTGCTGGTGACGTCAAGTGAGATTTGAATCGTGGCGCTCATTGTGAGTATGTTGTAGTGGGGCGGGGCGGGATACGCAAGTAGGTGTCGACGACGGCCGGCCCCTGATCACCGTCTTTACCCAAATACGATCCCCTGCGCCAGTGGCAGGCGGCGTGAGTAGTTGATGGTGTTGGTCTGGCGGCGCATGTAGCCTTTCCACGCGTCGCTGCCGCTTTCACGCCCGCCACCGGTGTCCTTCTCGCCGCCGAATGCGCCACCGATCTCGGCGCCGCTCGTGCCGATGTTCACATTTGCGATGCCGCAGTCGGAGCCGTCGGCGCCGAGGAACTGTTCGGCGGTGCGTAGGTTCGTCGTGAACACTGCCGATGACAGGCCGTGCGCCACAGCGTTTTGCATGACGATGGCCTCGTCGAGCGCGTCATATTCCATGATGTACAGAATTGGCGCGAAGGTTTCTTGCTGCACCACCGGCGTCTGCGCCGGCATGCGGATGATCGCTGGCTCGACGAAGTTCGGCCCGAGATCCGGCCGCGCAGCGCCGCCGGCGATTACACGGCCGCCTTCGCGCTGCGCCTGCGCCACTGCTTGCAGCATGCGTTCGACTGCCCGCGCGTTCGTCAGCGGGCCGACGAGCGTGCCATCCGCCAGCGGGTCACCAATGCGCACCTGCGCATACGCACGCGTCAGCCGTTCACACAGTGCGTCGGCGATGCGGCGCTGCACGAGGATGCGCCGCGTGCTGGTGCAGCGCTGGCCGGCAGTTCCCACTGCGCCGAATACGATCGCCGGCACTGCCAGCTCGAGCTCGGCGTCGTCGCTCACGATGATGGCATTGTTGCCGCCGAGTTCGAGGATGCTGCGCCCGAGGCGGCCAGCTACTTTTTGTGCTACGTGGCGTCCGACTTCCGTCGAACCGGTGAAGGAAATCAGCGGCAGGCGCGCGTCGGTCAGCATCGCGTCGCCGACGACGTCGTTGGCGCCGATTACCAGGTTGAACACGCCGCGCACGCCGTGTGCCGACATCACACGATTACAAATTTGCTGCACGGCGATGGCCGTCAGCGGCGCCTGCAGCGATGGTTTCCACACCACAGTGTCACCGCACACTGCGGCCAGTGCTGCGTTCCAAGACCAGACCGCTACCGGAAAATTGAACGCGCTGATTACACCGACGGCGCCGAGCGGATGCCATTGTTCGTACATACGATGTCCCGGGCGCTCGGAGTGCATTGTCAGGCCATAGAGCTGGCGCGAGAGACCGACGGCGAAATCGCAAATGTCGATCATTTCCTGCACTTCGCCGTGACCCTCGGCGCGAATTTTGCCCATTTCGAGCGAGACCAGGTCGCCGAGCGGCTCTTTCAGCGCACGCAGCGCATTGCCGAGATCACGCACGAGATCGCCGCGCTGTGGTGCTGGTGTATCGCGCCAGACGGGGAAGGCGGCGCACGCACTGCGCACGACCGTATCGTATTCTGCCGCCGTTGCCGGGACGACTGCGGCGATGGCTGCGTCGGTGGTCGGGTTGAGCGAACGCAGCGATGCGTCACCGGTGGCGGGCAGCCAGCCGTCTGCGGCGCATGCACCTGGGTTGACGTCGTGGATTTCGAGGGTGCGCAGAAGTTGCTGTGCGTTCATAGCTGCTGCGATTCTAGCGATGAATGTTGCGCGCCACCGGGGGCGGGGCGCATCCGCCGTTTGGGGTGAAATTTGACGACGCATCGTCGCGCCGCCATCACCCGGGGCTGGTCGCTGGTCTGCCGCGGTGGAGCGCGCCGTTGGCGCGCTCATGTTTCGTCGAAAAAGCGCCAACGGCGCGACGCAGCCCTAGCCCAGACCCTCGGTCTGGGTGACGTCCCACGTCGTTTCGTGAAATCTGTCCCCCAACGGTGGATGCACCCTTGCGCGCCACCGGGGGCGGGGCGCATCCGCCCTTACAGCGCAAGCCCTGGGTGACGGTGGCGCAACGGCGCGCGGTCCGAATTCGTTCTCCATCGGCGGGCGGGCGGGCGCACCTCCCTTACCGAATCTATTCAATACAATTGAATTTATGATTCCGCAGGAATTTCTTGATCTTTTTACGACCAAAATCGCCCACGCCCACTTGGCTACGATCTTTCCCGACGGCACGCCGCAGGTGACGCCGGTGTGGTTCGACTATGACGGCACGCACATCATCATTAATACAGCGAAGGGGCGCGTGAAGTACAACAACATGCTGCGCGACCCGCGCGTGACCATCGCCATCAGCGATCCGCAGAATCCGGGACGCTATATTCAGCTGCGTGGTTGCGTCGCCTCTATGTCCGAAGCCGATGGCGATGCTGTGATTGACCGGCTGGCGAAGAAGTACATGGGCGTCGATAAGTATCCGTGGCACAGCGCCAGCGAAGTGCGCGTCACCGTTCGCATCGAAATTCAGCGTACGCAGGGGATGGGCTGAGATGTCGAGCGGTCGCTGGGCATCACTGCGCCATCGAGATTTTCGTCTGTTGTGGCTCGGCTTGTTCGTCTCGTTTATCGGCGCGCAGATGCAGGTGACCGCGGTCAACTGGCAGGTTTTTCAGCTCGCGCGCGGTGCGAGCAGCGTAGTGACGCTGTTCGGCCACGATGTGCGCCTGGGTGGGGAAGCGCTCAGCCTCGGCCTGATCGGGCTGGCGCGCGTGCTGCCGATTTTCGTCTTTGCACTGATCGGTGGCGCGTTGGCCGACAGCACCGATCGACGCGCGGTCATGCTGGTTTCGCAGCTGGCGGCGCTGGCGTCGGCGGCGTTGCTGGCTGCACTGACGCTGGCCGGACAGGCCAGCCTTGTGATGATCTATACCCTCACTGTGATCAATTCGGCCGCGTCGGCGCTGGGGAATCCGGCGCGCCAGGCGCTGGTGCCGAACCTGGTGCCGCGTGACGAGTTCGCCAGTGCGGTCAGCCTGAACAGCCTGATCATGCAGATCGCGCAGATCGGCGGCCCGGCGTTGTGTGGACTGTTGATCGGCACGGTTGACATCGGCTGGGTGTACGCGGTGAATGCCGCGACGTTTCTCGGGACGGTGCTGGCGGTGCTGTTGATGCGCTATCGCGATCCACGGCGCGGAACGCCGCCGAAGGTTGAGTGGGCGGCGATTGTGGACGGTGTTCGCTTCGTCTTTCGCGAGCGTCTGCTGCGCAGCACGATGCTGCTTGATTTCTGGGCGACGTTTTTTTCGTCTGCGCGCACGATGTTGCCGATTGTCGCCGCTGAGCTGCTGAAAACGGATGCGGCCGGCTACGGGTTGTTGTCGACGGCGCAGGCGGCGGGTTCGCTCGTAGCTGGATTGTGGATGTCGTTTCGTGCGGATATTCGACGGCAGGGCGCGGTTCTGCTGGCGAGTGTGGCGGCGTATGGCGCTGCGACGGCGTTGTTCGGCGCGACGACGAGCTTTGCGTTTTCGTATCTGCTCTTCGCCGCCACAGGTGCGGCCGACACCGTATCGACGGTGATTCGCAACGTGATTCGGCAGATGGCTACGCCCGATGACATGCGCGGACGTATGACCGGTGTGAACATGATTTTCTTTCAGGGCGGTCCACAGCTCGGCGAACTCGAGGCTGGCCTCGTCGGAGCTGCGTTCGGTGTGCCGTTCGCCATCGTCAGCGGCGGCGTTGCAACTGTGCTGATCGCCGCATGGATGGCGTGGCGTTATCCGGATTTGCGCAGGTACGAACGGTAACGGGCGATGCTTGTGTGGCAGGTGGAGAAATATATTGATCTACGTCGTGTGACTAAGCAAAACTTGCGGGTCCGCGCTAAACATCCCGATATCGGCGCTGCGCCACAGCCAGGGCCGCGCCTTCAACGCAAGCTCTGGCTGAATCGAAGTATGCCCTTTCAGTGCTGGACAGCACCAACGGCGCAACGATGCGCTGTCAAATTCGCCCCAACGGCGGATGCACCCCGCCCGTACGCAGGTCGTCGAATCCCGTAGAATCCCTACGCTCTTGAATTGCTTATTTTTTCCCACAGGGCTCACGCGCATTTCACCCGGGCGCATTCTTGGCGTTGCGATGCTGCTTGCAGTGCTCGGCGCTTTCCTTGGCTACCTCGTGGTTATGCTGGCGTATGGCCGCAGTGTGTTGCTTTTCCCCTTCGATTACGACCAGGGCGAGGGCTTCGAACTGTACGACGCGGTGCGCCTGGCGCGTTTTCAGAACATCTATCTGGACAACGCACAGTTCCCGTACTATTCGTCGAACTATCCGCCGGTGTACCGTGTGCTGCTCGTGCCGCTGGTGTGGCTGTTCGGACCGCATTTGTGGATTGGCCGCATTGTGGCGTTTGTTGCAACGCTGGCGATCGGTGGGCTGATTTATCTCGTCGCACGCCGCGAGTGGAAAGCTGTTGGCGGCGATCGTCTTCTCGTGCTTGCTGTGCCGTTGCTTGCTGCGCTGTCCTTTTTTGCTGCGAACTTCGTGTATCAGGTCGCGCCACTGGCGCGCGCACATGTGCCGATGGTGTTGTTCGCGTTTGCCGGCATCGCCTGTCTCGAGCACGCATTTCGTGATGCGACTCCGCGGCCGCGCTGGGCCGCCGCCGGCGTGATTCTGCTGATGACGGCCGGTTTCACCAAATTGCAGGCGGTCGATGCGCTGGCTGCAGGTTTCGCATTTCTGCTGTTGCGTCGTCCACGCTGGTTTGTACAGGCACTGCTCGGCTGCATTGCTGCGACTGCGTTGTTGTTCGGCTGGTTGAATATTGTTTCGCACGGGCAATTCTGGGTCAACGTCGTCGCTGCCAATGTCAACGAATATGACATTGCGGTGACCTGGAAGACTTACGGTCAGTGGATGATGTTGCAGTGGCCGCTGCTGTTGTGTGCAGGTGCATTTGTTGTATGGGAATTGTGCGACGCATGGCGTGCACGTTCACTGCGCTCGATTTCGATCTGGTCGCTTTATTTTGTGACTGGCAGTGCCATGGGTATGTTGACTGGCAAGTGGGGCGCGGGCCCGACGTATCTGATCGCTGCGATCGCGGCCTCCTGCGTTTGCGCGGCGCTGCTTCTTGTGCGCATCGCACGTGCGCGTATTTCACATGGGCTGCTGATCTGGCTGACCGCACTCGTCTTCGGGTTGCAGGCTGCGGCAAACGCCCACATGCCTACATCGGGCCGCGTCTTCGGTACGGTGGCGCAGGTGCTCGGGCTTGCGAATCTGCCTTCGTCGTATCCTCCGTATCCGTACTATGATCGCATCGGCTATACGCAGCTTGGTCATCTGCTCGACAAGCAGGACACAGCCAACGCGTGGGCGCTTGTTGAAGAGCTGCGCAAACACCCTGCGCCGGTGTGGAGCGAAGAGGCCATGTTCACGCTTAATGCTGACATGGACGTCGTCTCGAATCCGACGCAGCTGCTGAACCTTGCGAAGAACGGCATGCTCGATACGCACGATATGATCACTCGCATTGAGAAGCGCGAATTTGGCGCGATCGTATTAAAGGCGTTCTTTTATCCCGAAGACGTGAAAGCTGCGTTCGGCCGCGCGTATCGAATGGTGGGCAGCATCAAAATCAATGGCTTCGATTACTATCTTCTGCTGCCGAAAACCGTAACGACTCAGGTCAGTCAGTTTCCCAACGCGAAACACGCTGTTCCTTCCCCCGAAGGGGGAAGGAACAGCGTGTTTCGCGGGAAATACTGATAGAGGCCTGAGTTGTTGCCGAAAACCCGATGGACAACACGAACGACGCTCCTGAATCCGCTGCGCAGACGCCGTATGTGGCCGTGCCGCAGTTTGTTACGCAGCTGCCGGTTTATGAAGGCCCGCTCGACGTGTTGCTGCGCCTGATCGAAGAGCGCGAGCTGGAAATCACCAAGGTGTCGCTCGCGGCTGTGACCGGTCAATTCATTGCGCATATCAGCCGCATGGAAAATCGCGAGCCGCAGTACATCGCCAACTTCCTGCAGATTGCTGCAAAGCTTATCGTGCTGAAGAGCCGTGTGCTATTGCCGCAGGTGACCGTCATCGACGAATCCGAAGACGAGACGGACGATCTTGTTGCCGCGTTGCAGGCGTACCAGATTTTCAAGCGTACCGCTCGTGTGCTTCAGGAACGTGAAAAGCGCGGGCTGCGTTCGTATCGCGTCGAGCCGCCGACGATCGCGCGGCCGAAGGCGGTTGGCCTGCCGCTGGACAACGTGACGACGGCGATGATTGCGCGTGCGATGCAGCGTGTGATTGATCGTTGGATGCCGCCGCCGCCGGTCGACAACGTGATGTCGCGCCTGCCGTTCACGGTAAACGACTGCATGGATCGCATTCGTACCACAGTGCTGGTGAAGCCGCGGGTGCGCTTCGACGAAATGCTCGTCGGCATGAATACGCGCGTCGAAATTGTAATCACGCTGCTGGCGCTGCTCGAACTATTGAAGCGCTTCGCGATTCGCGCACATCAGGCGCAGCCGTTTGGTGAGATCTGGTTCGAACATTTTCCCGAAGCCGAACGCCCGTGGGTAGAGATGGGACAAACACCGCCGGCCCTGGACGATGAAGTCGAATTCGCAGTGTAGCTCAGCAGGCTGCGCGATATATCTCGATCAGCGGCTCGATGCGTTCGTTCCACCCGAAGCGCTCCCAGATCCGCACCTGTGCTGCTGCACCGAGTTGTGCGCGCAGCGCTGCGTCGTTTGCCAGCCGTGTCAGAGCTGCGCCGAACGATGCTGTATCGCCGGGCGCGGTGAGCAGCGCGCTGTGTGCGTGCTCCAGATACACGCCGTTCATGCCGACGTCGCTGACCACTATCGGTAGCCGACATGCCATGTAGTCCATGACCTTGCCGCTGCACTTGGCGCGGTTGATGAGTGTGTCGCGGTACGGATATACCGCGATGTCCGCGGCGACGAGATATTCGACGAGGTGGTCGTGTGGCATGAAGCCGTGCCATTCGGTCTGGGCAGATTTTCCAGCGCGTTCGATTGCTGTGCGGAATGACGTGAGGCCGTCGCCGGTTGCGTGCACGCTGAGGTGCAGACTGGCGGGCAGGCTTTGTGCGAGCATGTCCATGTCATGGCCGTGTGGAATTGTGCCGGCGTAAATGGCCACTCGTTTGTCACTCCAGCCGAAGCGTGTGCGCAGTGCGTCGCGCTGGCGTTGCGCGGTTTCCACTACGCCGCGCATGCGCTCTTCGGGGCCGTTCGGCAGCAGCAGCACGCGGTCCGGCCGGGTGCGGCGCATCGCGCGCGTGCGTTCGATGAGCACTTCGCTGGCGCATGTAGCCGCCAGCGCCGCGCGCAGTGCCCAGCGCTCCTGCCATGCGAAGAACAGCTTCATCGCAGCCGGGTACAGGTTCACGTCGAGCCAGCCGCCACGGCCTTCCCAGTCGTCGTTGTCGATGATCGTGCGTGCGCCGAATTCCCGCTGCAGCATCTGCATCGCCAGCGCACCGACGCCGATGGGTTTGAAAACATGCAGCACGTCCGGCGCAAGTTTGCGTACGCGCGTCGCCATTCTGCGTGCCATACCGATGTAACCGCCCGGTGCGACGGCGATGTTTTCGAGAGCTACGTCTTCGTGTAGCCAGCATTTGTCTGAATCGGCCGGCGCGTCGTACGGCGGCATCAGAACATGCACGTTGTGGCCGCGGCGCACCAGCGCCGTCGCTATCGGCAGCATGCGTGCGCTGACCGTGGCTTTCGGCGCGTAGGCGAATGGGGCGAGGAAGACGATGTTCACGAAGCGCAAATTATCGTTGTTTTCAATCCATCACCCATCACAGGCGCTGAAGGGCGCATCCGCCGTCGTCAGGGCCGCCCTGGCTGGAATCGAAGTACGCGCGCGCCTGCGGCGCAACAGTGCGCGGATAAACTCGCCCCAAACTGTGGATGCTCCCCGTTTGCAAGGGCGCGGGTAAAATCAGCACCTATGTCGCTTGGATTCTCGCTGCCGCGTATTGATGCGCGTGCCAAGGTCATCGGTGCGGCTGATTACCCCGGTGACCTGCATATGGACGGCATGTTGCATGCCCGGATTCTGTGGTCGCGCCGACCGCATGCGCGTGTGCTTGACATTGACTTGTCGGCCGCGCGGGCTGTGCCTGGTGTAGTCGAAATTTTTACCGGCGCCGATATGCCGCGCAATGAATACGGCCTCGTGCTTTTCGACTCGCCAGTGATGGTCTCCGCCATGCGTGACGGTCGCCGCATTTCCACGTCGCGCTTCAGCTTGCCGCATGATCCTGCCGATCGCACGCTGGCATTCGACGGCATTGTGCGACATGTGGGTGAAAAACTTGCGCTGATTGTCGCGGAAAATGAAGAGTCTGCGACTCGCGCGCGCGATTTGATTCGCGTCACCTGGGAAGATTTACCAGTGCTCGACTCAATTTCTTCCGCACTCGGCACTGATCAGCAGCTGCATCCGCATTACGAAGGCAATGTTATTCAGCGCTATCGCGTGCGTCGCGGCGACGTCGACGCAGCATTTGCCGCCGCCGATATCGTCATCGAGGACGACTACAGCGCCGGCGCGCAGGAACATGCGTACTTGCAGCCTGAGGCCGGCTTGTCGTACATCGACGAACAGGGCCGGATCACGATTCAGGTCGCCGGACAGTGGACGCATGAAGATCAGGAACAGATTGCACATGCGCTGCAATTGCCGCTTGAACAAGTGCGCGTGATTTATCCGGCCATCGGAGGCGCATTCGGTGGACGCGAAGACATGAGCGTGCAGATTGTGTTGTCTCTGGCGACATGGCGCCTCGGCCGGCCGGTGAAGATGATCTGGTCGCGTGAGGAGAGCATCCTCGGTCATCACAAACGTCATCCATTCGTGGCACATGCGCGCCTTGGGGCAACACGTGATGGTCGCATCGTGGCGGCACAAGTGACGATGCACACCGACGCCGGCCCGTATAACTACACGAGCAATAAGGTGCTCGGCAATGCCACGTCGACGTGTACGGGCCCGTATGACATTCCCAACGTCGCCATCGATACCGCCGCGGTCGTGACAAACAATCCACCCAGTGGGGCGTTCCGCGGCTTTGGCGCGCCGCAGGGTTTGTTCGTTGCAGAGACGCAGGTGAATAAGCTTGCCGTTGCACTTGGCATGGATCCGGTCGAAGTGCGCAGAATAAATGGCTGGCGCGACGGCACGATTACTGCGTTTGCTACACCGGTGCCGGCTGGCTGTTCGCTCGTAAAAACTATTGATGCGTGTGCGGCCGAAACACTTGCACTGCCGCTGTCGCCGACGAGTGCGCCTGAATTGCGTCGCGGCCGCGGCTGGGCCGCTGGTCACAAGAACATCGGCTTCTCGTTCGGCTTTCCCGAACGCAGTGAAGCGACCATTGAATTGCACGGCGCAGCGGAAATCGAACGTGCCGTCGTTTCCCTTGCTGGCGCTGATTGTGGACAGGGCGCACACACGGCCTTTCTACAGATGGCCGCCGCTGCGCTGGATCTGCCGCTGAAAAAAATCCAACTGCAGCTGAGTGACACTGCTACCAGCGGCAGCAGTGGCAGCGCCAGCGCGTCTCGTCTGACATACATGACTGCTGGCGCGATTGATGGCGCTGCCCGTGAGGCACTGGCCGCCTGGGGGCGCGAAGAACGACCCGCGCACGCGCATTTTGTATATCGGCCGCGCCGCACGACCAAGATTGATCCGGAGACTGGCGCCGGCGATCCGAATATCACTTATGCCTATGTCGCTGAAAGCGCTGACGTAGAAGTCGACATCGAAACTGGACATGTGCGCGTGCTGAATCTCATTTGCGCCGACGACGTCGGCCGTGCGGTCAATCCGCAGCAGATCATTGGTCAGATCGAAGGCGCCGTCGTGCAGGGCTATGGTTATGCGCTGTTGGAAAATTTCGTCACAACGGGTGGCGTGATCCGCACCGGACACCTGAGCACGTACCTCATCCCGTCGGTGCTCGATGTGCCCGAGCGTATGCATTCGATCATTGTCGAGACGCCGGACCCGAGCGGAACGTACGGCATACGCGGCGTCGCTGAGTTGCCACTTATGATCGTGGCACCTGCGATCGTCGCGGCCGTCTATGATGCGACCGGTGTGTGGATCAACGATCTGCCGCTGACGCCGGAGCGCGTCGCGCGCGCTCTGCGCAAAGATGTAACGCATTCGTAGCACTTCAGTCTCCTGTTCAACACGATCATGAATCGCCACACTTTCTTTGCCTTGCTGGTTGTTGCTGGCATTGTGGTGATCGTCATCGCCGGCCTGTTGCCAACGGATGTGCCTGCTTCGGATTCAGGCGTTGCTGCGTCTGTTGCCACGGTCGACACCGTCGGGCAGGGCGCATGTGCGTTTGTACCTGCTCCGCCCGCTGCGCGCGCTGCGCGCGCTGCGCGTAGGCCTCAGTTGAAGTTGGGCGAGAAGCGGGATCTCGGCTGGTCCGGCCCACCGATTCGCATTGCGGATTGGATCGAACCATCTTCCGAATTGCTGGTCGTTGCACAATCGGCTGTGCCTGGTCGTGAGATCGTCGCGTTGTTCAATCCGCGCAGTTCTGCACTGCGCACGCTGAGTGAGCGCACCGTTGCTCAGAGCCTGCCGATGTGGTCTGCGCGTGCTCAGGCGCTTGATGAAAAAAAAGATCAGGGCTTCGCCGCCCTTGCACAGTCGCATGATCCAGAAGCAGCATCGGCGGCTTACGTGAATCCAGAATTACAGATTGCGGCGGAGCCGAATGGCGATCGCTTTATTGCGTGGACGTCGTTCGGTGCGCGCTTTGTCGATACGCCGAATGCTATTGAATGTGACCTGGTCGTCAATCGCGTCGAGGGCCGCCCGGATCGCCCGCTGATTGATGTGAAGTGGAGCCGCGATGGGCGTTTTGTTGCATTGTTGATGCTGGCCGATTTTGATCGACTGGGTCCGACGGTGTTGCGCATCCTCGATGTGCAGAAGGGAGTCTGGCACGATGTCGCCGTTGGTGAGCTTGCCGTGAGCAGCGTGACGTGGGTTCCAGGACGTTCGGTTGCACTGGTGACGGCGGCTGATCTTGGTGCGGCGGATGGCATGGATGTGATGTTCGTCGTCGACGCGGAGAGCGGCGCTGTCGCCCGCGTCGACAATGCGCCGGTGTTGTTTACCCCGGCGTACTGGGGTGTGCGTTTTTCACCCGACGGCACGCAGCTTGCTGCATCGTGTGTTGTACCTGATCCGGACGGCGTAGTGCGGCGCGGCAGCTTGTGTGCCTGGGAGGTTGCGTTGCCATGAACCGAATACGGGCGTTTATTTTCTGTGTAATGACCTTCGGACTACTTACGGCCGCGCATGCGCATGCGCGCGTGCGCATTGACGGAGACGCTGTATTTCTGCCGCCGACGCATATCGGCGTGCGCGTGATGCGTCTGACTGCGAACGGCGCAAACAGTGGCGTGCTGTGTGAAGTGAGTCCGGACGAAAAATCCTTCGGCTGTGGAGCGGCGGGTTATCCGTTCGCTGTGAATCCAGTTACTGTTACGATCGAATCCGAATACCTGCTGAACGTGGTTCCGCAGGAAATGCCGATCGGGTTTTCGGTGATTGCGCTCGAAGCACAAGCTGCGGCTGCGCGAAGTTTTACGTACTGGTACGCACGCCGTGGCACGCTGATCAACAACTCGATTTCGTATCAGGCGTTTATCCCCGGCAAGTTTGCTGCCTTGTCTAATGTGACGCCGGATCATGCGGATGATCCATGTAGGAGCGGAAATCTTGGAATACGGCAGGCCAAGCTTTGTGGGGCGATGAAGAATCCGCGTTACATGACGCGCGCGGACAGCGACATTCCCGTGTTTGCACAGTATTCGGCGGATTGGCCGAATCGCACGGTGACGAATGAATATCACAAAGCACTGCGAGCCGTCGATGATCCGGTCAGCAACACGACGAACGGCGCCTGCATTTCCGATGGCACAGGCAGCCATGGCCATGGCATGTCGCAGAATGGCGCGAATCGCTGGGTGCGCGGGTTCCAGTGCGCCTATTCTGCGCGTGCGCCGTGGAGTGTGAAATGGGAAACGGCGGACCAGATTCTTTTTCACTATTACACAGGAATTCACTTGCGGGCTGCGACGCAGCCGCAGGCTGAAGCTGGTTTTCTGCAGCGACTGCTTGCCTTGTTCAGCAGCAGCGGCGCCGTAAAACCTGGTGATGTCGTTTCGCCGGACTGGCGCTGGAACCCACTGCGCATCGATGGCGTACCGAGCGAAATTGCCGCCGGGACGCCGCTCGCGCTGAATGTGCAGCTGCAGAACACCGGCGTCTACACATGGACGTGCACCGATGCGAGCGGATGTTTTTCGCTCGGCTATGTGTGGAGTGATGCAGCAGGGCAGGTGTTTACATCGACTGCCTGGGCGTCGCTGCCGTGTACTGTGGCGCCAGGCGATCCGTCTGTGCAGACGCAGCTGAAGATCGCCGATACCCCGACTGGGCCGGCTGGAATTTACACACTCACGCTCGATGTGCGCGCGAATACCGCCGACGGAAACCTGGTCTGGTTCTCTGAACAGGGCTGGCTGGCATACAGTATTCCGATTACGCTGACCGCGTCGGCGGGGATCGAAGGCCATCTTCCGTCGGCCGGCGCCGTGGCCGCCGGCACGCCGGCTGCGTTCGTCCCCTTTGTCGGTTCACAGCCGATGATTTCGACGCCTGAAACAGGCACGACGCCTGAAACAGGCACGACGCCTGAAACAGGCACGACGCCTGAAACAGGCACGACGCCTGAAACAGGCGCGACGCCTGAAACGACGATCATGCCCACACAGCCGCCGGCGCTGAATATTCGCTGCACGCCGTAGTGCGCTGGTGTCACACGGTCAGGTCGCGCAGGTCGGCCGAAGTTGCGCGCGCGACCGCCTGCAGATCCTGCGGCCGGAGCAGCATCTGCAGGCCGCGCAGTCCGGCGCTGACGCTGATGCGTTCGTGCTGAAAGGCTGACTCATCGATGAAGACGGGCAGCGCCTTCTTGCCGCCGAGTGGCGAGCATCCACCTTTTAGGTAGCCGGTCACGCGAAAGAGGTCGTCCACGTCGATCATGGCGCAGCGTTTGTCGCCCATGGCTTTTGCAAGTTTGCTCAGGCTGAGTTGTGCGTCGCCTGGAACAAGTGCCATGACCATGCCGCGGCGTTCGCCCTCCGCCACGAGCGTTTTGAACAGCACGTTGAGCGGCAGACCGAGCCGTTCGGAGGTTTCTTCGACGGTGAATTCGACGGCCGCGAATTCACGCAGTTCGTAGACAATATGTGCGCGTTCGAGGATGTCGATGGCGCGGGTGCGTTTCATGAGGGTTTCGAGTATCCTACGCATTCTTGTCTGCACCCTCGGAATCGAGTGCAGGCCTTAGGCGGAAAAACGTGGCAATTGCCCTACAAGACAACACAAGAAACGAAGTCGCCGAATTCTCCGTGGCGCGCGATTGGCACTCTGATCGTCGCAGCCCTGTGCGCTGGCTGTTCTCGCATGTGTGGCATCACCGGTTGCACACTCTCGGTATCTTGCTCGGATCGCTCGGCAATGCGCTGGGGGGTGCGATCATGCCGCTGCTGATCGGTCAGGCGTTCAATAGTGTGAACAATGGCAAGGCCGACACGCATTCATTGTTGATCGCTGCACTGGAAATTCTTGCGTCGCAGCTGGTGCGCTCCATGTTGCAGATGTGGCGCAACTTTTCATCGGAAATCATTGGCCAGCGTATCGAGCGTGATGTGCGCGCTGAATTGTATGCAAGCCTGATCGGCAAGAGCATGGCCTTCCACGATCGGCAGCGCATCGGCGATGTCATGGCGCGTGCCACCAATGATGTGCGCGAGGTCAACTTCTTCATGAATCCGGGTCTGAACATGGTGCTGGGTTCGGGCGCCTTTTTGATCTTCCCGGTAATTTTCGGTGCTCGCATTACGCCGCAGCTGGCCATCATTCCACTGCTCTATGTGGTTTTTTATGTGCTGGCGGTGCAACGATTTTTGAATCGTCTGGCGCCGGCCACCGAAGAAGTGCGCCGTCAGTTCGGTGCGATGAACTCGACTTTGGCTGAATCGATCGAAGGTGTGGAGACTGTGAAGGGCGCTGCCCAGGAGAAGCGTGAGATCGGTCGCTTCACTGCTGCAGTTTCGCGCTGGCGTGAAGCCAGCGTTCGTCAAGGTGATGTCGAAGCGGTTTATCTGCCCGGCCTCGTGCTTGGTGTGACGCTTGCGCTTGGTGTGGCGCACAGTCTGCTGTTGTACATGAATGGAACGATCAACGTCGGCGACGTCGTTGCGTTCAGTGGCTTGTTGATCTCACTGCGCTTCCCGACGTTTGCTACGCAGTTCGCGTATCCGCAGGTTTCGTCTGGCGTGGCATCGGCGCGGCGCATTCTCGAGATGATGAACGCCGAGACGCTGCTCGATCAGAACAAAGGCGGTCACGCCGAGCCGATGCGTGGCGACGTCGAATTCACCGACGTCACTTTTGGCTACGGCGGAAAAGATGATGCGCGCCCAGCGCTGCGCGGCGTCACGTTGAATGTGAAGGCCGGGCAGACTGTCGCCATCGTCGGCCAGACTGGTTCTGGCAAGAGCACGCTCACAAAGCTTATCAATCGTATTTACGATGCTGACGGGGGTGTGATTCGTGTCGATGGCGTTGATGTGCGCCAATGGGATTTGTCGGCGCTGCGTCGACAGATCAGTTACATTGAGCAGGACATTTTCCTGTTCTCTCGCACCGTCGCGGAAAACATTGCGTTCGGTGCGCCCGGCGCAACACGCGAGCAGATCGAACGCGCCGCACACGCGGCGCAGGCGCATGATTTCATTTCGGGATTCAAGGATGGCTACGACACGATCGTCGGCGAACGCGGCGTGACGCTGTCGGGCGGTCAGCGCCAGCGCCTGGCCATCGCGCGTGCGTTCCTCACGGACCCGCGAATTCTGATTCTCGACGACAGCACGAGTGCCATCGACAGCGCGACCGAAGATGAAATTCAGCGCGCGATGTTCGAAATCGCACAGGGCCGCACCACCTTCGTCATCACGCATCGCCTCTCCCAGATTCGCTGGGCGGATGTGATCGTGGTGCTGCGACAGGGGCGCGTCGAAGCCGTTGGCAGCCACGAGGAATTACTCGTGCAGTCGAAGGCATATGCACAGATTTTCGGGAGTTAGATGTTCAACGGACTTGCTACTGAACGCTACGATCGGCAATACAGCGACCGCCAGCTGATCGATCGCATTGCGCGCTATTTCATCCCGCAGAAGGCCCTGATGGGCCGACTTTCTGTTATCGTGCTGATCGTCACCGCACTCGGCCTTGCCGAACCACTGCTCATGTCGCAGGGTGTGCAGTGGGCGACGAAGCAGGTATCGCTGCCCATCGTAATGTTGCTGGCGCTGATCCTGCTTGCTGCCGAAGTGTTGACGTGGATGTTCAACCGTCTGCGCCGCCGCGCTGCCGGCCGCCTGATCGCCGAGATCGTCGGCCGCCTGCGCACTGACGCGTTTGCCGCCACGATCAGCCACGACATGGCTTTTTTCGATGAGTTTCAATCCGGCAAAATCATCAGCCGCATCACCAGCGATACGCAGGAACTTGCGCAGGTGACTACGCTGATCTTCGACCTCGTCAGCCAGTTCACGACGCTGATCGTGCTCGTCGTGGTGCTCGCGCGCATCTCGCCGCTGCTGACGGCCGTGTTGCTTTCGATGACGCCCGTCGTCATCGCGTTCGGCTATGGTTTTCGTCGCATCGCGCGCACCGTGACGCGCGGTGGTTTTAAGGTGCTGGCTGAAGTGAATGCGGCCATTCAGGAAGCCGTTGCCGGTATGCGCGTGGCAAAAAACTTTCGTCAGGAGCATTCGATTTTCGAGCGCTTCACCGAAATCAACGGCCGTGCGTACAAAGTGAATGTGCGACGCGGCGTCACGATCGCCACAGTGTTTCCTGCGATGAACGCGCTGAGCGGCGCCGGCACTGCGGTCATGACGTACTTTGGTGGCGTGGCCGTGCTCGGCGGCGGCATCGGCGTTGGCGCGTGGTACTTGTTTATCGTCAGCCTCGACCAGTTCTGGTTTCCGATGACGAATATCGCTTCGTTCTGGAGCACGATTCAGAACGGCCTCAGCGCATGCGAGCGCATCTTCGCGCTCATTGACGCTGAGCCGAATGTGCGCCAGCTGCCGGCCCCGGCATCGGCACCAGTGTCGGACGAAATCGTGCCTCTGCGCGGCCGCGTTGAGTTTGAAAAAGTGTCGTTTCGCTACAACACACAGCAGCAGGTGCTGCAGGACTTCTCGCTGAAAATTGAGCCGGGTGAATCCGTCGCGCTCGTCGGCCATACCGGCGCCGGCAAGAGCAGCATCATTAAGCTCATCACGCGATTCTACGAATTTCAGGAAGGCCGCATCCTCATTGATGATCGCGACCTGCGCAGCTACGACTTGTCCACGTACCGCCGGCATCTCGGCCTTGTGTCGCAGTCGCCGTTTCTGTTCAGCGACACCGTGCTGAACAATATTCGTTACGCAGTGCCGGAGATGTCGGAAGCCGAAGTCGAGCGCATTGCGCGCCACATCGGCGACGGCGAATGGGTTGATGCGCTGCCCAACGGTCTGCACACGCAAGTGGGTGAGCGTGGTGGTCAGTTGTCACTCGGCCAGCGTCAGCTTGTCGCGCTGACGCGCGTGCTTGCGCAACAGCCGGCGATCTTCATCCTTGACGAAGCCACCGCCAGCATCGATCCCTTCACCGAGCGGCAAATCCAGGATGCGCTCAAGCAAATTCTCGCTGGCAGTACGTCGATTCTGATTGCGCACCGCCTCAGCACGGTGAAGGCCGCCGATCGAATTCTCGTGCTGCAGCAGGGCGCCGTGATCGAGGAAGGCAGCCACGACGCACTCATGTCGCGCGGTGGACACTACGCGTCGCTGTACGACACGTACTTCCGCCATCAGTCGGCCGACTTCAACGCCGAGCTGTTCCAGTCGCGGGCCGTGGTGCGGTGAGTTGAGGAGACGACGGACGACGACTCATCGGTCGTCCGTCGTCCGTCGTCCGTCGTCAGTCTTCGAATACCCCGAAATACGCTTCGAAGAATCGATCGGCATTGACGCTGACGGCAGCTTCGTGCTTGCCATTGGGCGTCGCCTCCCAGAAAGTGCGGGCGTGGTCCTCGCCGGCGGAAAGTTCGACGCGCACGTCGCCGTGTTCGAACGCACACTGCGCCGGATCGAAAATCGTCACGGCTGCGAGCGGGTCGTGGAAGATGATGCGATCCGGTACCTGGCGGAACCAGACTTCGGCGAAATCGAGTACCGGGCGCAGCAGTGCGTGGCGGCTGAAGCGTTCGGTGACCGCTGCTGCATCGAGCCATACCTGCGTGGTGATCTCGAGCCCGATTGCGCGCACGGAGACGCCGCTCGTGTAGACCATACGGGCGGCTTCCGGATCGCAGAAGATATTCCACTCGTAGCGGCCGCCCTGCCAGTTCGGCGGCGGCGGCGTGCGGAAGTCGCCGCCCATGATGACGAACTGCTTGAGCAGAGACGGAATTTCCGGGTCGGTTTTGAAGAGCAGGGCGATGTTTGTCAACGGCCCGATGGCGAAGAGTGTGATTTCGCCGGGGTTTGCGCGGATGATGTGCCGCATGAATTCGATCGCTTCGCCGCGTGGGAAGTCTGTGCGATGCGGCCATGCACCGAGCTTCTCGGCCTGTGGCGCGAGCGGCTGGCGCGCCTCGATGATGAGCGGATCGGCTGCGCCTGGATAAATGGGCACCTCGTGCCCGGCAGCCATGCACAGCGCGCTGGCAATGCGCGCACGCAGTTCGGGCTGGCCGCTCACGGTGGTTATGCCGAGCAGCTCGCAGTCTGGCCGGGCGAGCAGGTAGGCGAGGCAGACGGCGTCGTCGATGTCCGAGCCGATGTCGGTGTCGAGCAGAAGTTTCATAGAGCCGATGATATGCGCGCTATCATTTCGGCGCTGTCATGCGACGAGACTCCCTCTTCCCCCGCTTTGTTTTGCTGCTTTTGTTCATTGGCGCATTTGCTTTACGCACGATCGGCATCGGCGTCGAAGGCCTGTGGCGTGATGAAGTCGACGCTGTGCGCTTCGCACTGGAGCCGTTGCCGCAGGTGCTGGCACGCTTCACTGAGCCAGGTTTCAACGGACCGTTGTATCACCTGTTGCTGCGCGGCTGGCTGAACCTCGCTGGTGTGAATGATTTTGCGCTGCGTTATTTGTCCGTCGTATGTGGCATGGTGCTGGTGGCGCTCATGTTCGTCGTGGCGCGGCGTGTGCATGGCAATGGCATTTTCGCTGCGCTATTTGCAGCGGCATCGCCGGTTCTGGTGTGGTACTCCGGCGAAGGCAAGATGTACAGCATGCAGCCGCTTGTGCTGGCGCTGGCGCTTTATGCGCTGCTGCGCGCAGTCGGCATGGCTGGCATAGTCGGCGCACGACGCTGGTGGATTGTGTTTGTTGCGGCGACCCTTGTCTCGTTTGGGCTGCATATTTTGTCGCCTCTTTTTCTCGCCGTGGTCGTCGTCGCTGTGGTGTTCGGCGTGCGCCGCTGGGATCGCCGTGCGTTTGTGCTGATCGGTGTTTTAGGTGTGGTGCTGCTTCCGTTTGCGCCGTATGTTGTGGGCCGGGTGGGGCAGTTTCTTGCCGGTGGTGGTTCAGGCCATCCGGCGTATTCGCTGGCGGTGATCGTGCAGACGTTGATGGCGAACTGGGTGGTTGGCCTCGATGCGGGTGCGCCGTTCGTGCCGAGTACGGCGCCGGAGTTTGTGATTCTGGCGGTGCGCTGGCTGGTGATTGGGCTGTTTCTTGCGCTGGCGCTGTGGGGTGCGTTTGCTCCGCACGTGCGGCGTGCTGCCGTCGTCATTGCAGCATGGCTGTTGTTGCCGGCGTTGATTTTGTACCTCGTTTCTTTGCGTGTGCCACTGTTCGAGCCGCGCTACGTGCTGTGGAGTGCGCCTGCGCTTTATGTGCTTGCAGACATGGGGTTACAGCGGTTGTTGAAGGCTGGCTTGTCTGTTCGTGCAATTGCCTGTTGCAGTTTGCTGTTGACTGTGCTGTTGTTCGGCGGCGTGCTGGCGCAGCGTGTGCGCCCGATTCGGCCGGCGGTGCGCGAGGCGGTGACGGAGATCGGGCGCGAGTTGCAGCCGGGCGACGGCGTGGTTTTTCAGATTCCGTACATGGTGTACAGCTTCGACTACTACCTGCGCAACGATCCGCAGCGCGCGTACGCCACGTCGTACGACGGCCCATTCACCAATGCACAGACGGGCGAAGACGAAGTTGATGCACTGCTTGCGCCGATGCTCGATTTTCATACGCGCATCTGGCTGCTCGAATCTGAATCTGCGATGTGGGACGAGCGCGGCCTCACGCGCGCATGGTTCGACGCGCATGCGCATCTTGTACGGCGTGATGAACTGCGCGGTGCAACCGTGAGCTTATATGCGATCGAGTGACGTACTTAAAGAAACAGTGAGTGCTCAAAATCTAATTGATGAAACCCGCGAAACATGCCATCGCCCGCCCCCAAAGGGGCGGGCGATGGCATGTTTCGCGGATAGTATCTGTTTACCGGGTCACCGCAGACTGCCCGCCGAAATCAAGTTCAACCAGGCCGCGCAGACGCATCATCGCGGACAACAACACGCCGAAATTAACGCCTTGTCTT
>CANJQH010000030.1 GCA_947476335.1 Anaerolineae bacterium
AGGGGTGGAGATGGTGCTTCCGGGCGACAGCGTGACGATGAAAGTGAAGCTGATTGCGCCGGTAGGGCTGGAAGCTGGATCGCGCTTCGCGATCCGCGAAGGTGGCCTGACTGTGGGCGCCGGCACGATTGTCAAAGTGATTGCCGGCTGATTGGGTGTAGGAACCCTGGAATTTTTCAACTATGGCCAAGCAAAAGCTTCGCATCCGTCTGAAGGCGTACGATCATCGTGCGCTGGACCGCAGCGCGCAGCAGATCGTTGAGACTGCGGAGCGCACAGGTGCAACAGTTGTGGGACCTGTACCGCTTCCGGTGAAAATTGAGCGGTATACTGTGCGTCGCTCGACGTACATCGACAAAGATTCACACGAGCATTTTGAAATCCGAACACACAAGCGCCTGATCGATGTGCTCGACCCAGACTCGAAGACTATCGATACGCTGATGAGGCTCAACCTCCCAGCTGGCGTGGATATCGAGATCAAGCTGTAAGCGCCTTGTGCCGCATCGGCGGTGCGCCCAGCACAGTGTTGTCCAAAGCTTCGCCTCCCATGCCTAGGGTGTGGGAGGCGAAGCTGCCGAAAGGCGGGGACGCACGGTTGCAGGTGCAGAGCCGGTGAGAAACAAATCCTAGCGTTTCCAGCCAATGATGACAAATGAAGAAGCTAATCGGAAGAAAAGTCGGAATGACCCAGATTTTCGATGACAAGGGCAACGTCACTGGCGTGACCGTCATCGAAGCGGGTCCGAATTACGTCACACAGGTGAAGACGGCGGAGAATGACGGCTATATGGCTGTTCAGCTCGGCTTCGGCGAAGTCGAAGCACGTCGTTTGACGCGCGGTGAGCTGGGCCATCTGGGCCAGCTGAAGCCGAACGAGAAGCATCCCAAGCGCCGCGAAATCGCGGTGCCTGTGCTGCGACATCTCGAAGAGGCACGCGTAAAGGAAGTCACGGTCAAGGAAGGCGACGTCATGAAGGCGGACGTGTTCCAGATCGGTGAATACGTCGATGTGACGGGCACGATGAAAGGCCGCGGTTTCGCCGGCGGCATCAAGCGCCATGGTTTCCATCGCCAGAAGAAGACACACGGTGCGTCGGACCGCGAACGCGCGCCCGGCTCGATCGGTGCGGGCACCACGCCCGGCCGTGTTGAAAAGGGTCAGCCGATGGCGGGTCACTATGGCAACACGACGATGACGTCGGTGCGCTTGAAGGTGATGATGGTCGATCCTGAGCGCAATTTGATTGCGGTGCGCGGGTCGGTACCTGGTGCTAATGGCGGCATCGTGGTGATCAAAGCGGCCAGCAAGGGGTAATCGATCATGAAGGCACCTATATTGAATTTGAAAGGTGAGCAGGTCGGCGAAATCGACCTGTCTGACAAGATTTTCGGCGCTGAAGTGAAGCAGCCGTTGATGCACCAGGCGCTACTGCGCCAGTTGGCGAATGCCCATCTGGGTACGCACAAGGTGAAGACGCGCGCTGAAGTGAACCGCACGACCAAGAAGCTGTTCAAGCAGAAGGGAACGGGCAATGGTCGGCAGGGTAGCCGCAAGGCGCCGCATCATCGCGGTGGCGGCGTGGCATTCGGACCGACGCCGCACAGCTATGAGCAGGACATGCCGCGCAAGATGCGCCGGCAGGCCGTGCGCTGTGCGCTGTCACAGAAGGCAACGGACAACCAGCTGATCTTCGTTGATACGTTTTCGTTTGAGGCTCCGCGTACGAAGGAATTCGTGGCGGTGATCAAGGCGCTGGGCGTAACGAAGAAAGGTCTGGTGGTTTTGCCGGGTCGCAACGAGGCGGTTGAGAAGTCGGCCAGCAACGTCGAAGGCGTGAAGACGCTGCATGCGACCTATCTCAACATCAAGGATATTTTCACGCACGATCACCTCGTCATCCCGCTGGATGCGCTCGAGAAGATCAACACGTGGCTGGGGTAAAGAAATGCATCCTTACGAGATTCTGATCCGCCCGCTGATCACTGAGAAGACGCAGTGGCAAGTCGGGTATGACATGCCGCAGTATTCGTTCGAGGTGGATTCGCGCGCGAATAAGTCGCAGATCGCGGAAGCGGTCGAGGTCGCGTTCAATGTGAAGGTGGAGCGCGTAGCGGTGATCAACATGCCGGCGAAGCGTCGCCGCAGCCCGAGGAGCAGCACGCGCGGGCGCAAGTCTGCGCACATTCAGCGCTCTGCGCAGTGGAAGAAGGCGATCGTGCAGGTCAGCAAGGACAGCCGCATCGCGTTGTTCGAAGGAGTGGCGTAAATCATGCCGGTGAAAAGTTTCAAGGCTTATACGCCCAGTCGTCGCAACATGACGATGAGCGACTTCAGCGACATCACGGCGAAGGAGCCGGAGAAGTCGCTGACGGAAGGTCTCAATACGCATGGCGGCCGCAACGTGCGCGGCAAGGTGACGGCGCATCACCAAGGTGGTGGTGCGAAGCGTCTGTATCGCGTGATCGACTGGAAGCGCGATAAGACCGGCATTCCGGCGCGCGTTGCAACGATTGAATATGACCCGAACCGCAGCGCGCGCATCGCGCTGTTGAATTACGTGGATGGCGAGAAGCGCTACATCGTCGCTCCCCTTGGGTTGCAGGTGGGAGACGAGGTGGTGTCCGGACCAGCCGCGGAGGCAAAGGTGGGGAACGCGTTGCCGCTGGGCGCGATGCCGCTCGGAACGCAGGTGCACAACGTGGAACTGCGCCCGGGCAAGGGCGGCCAGGTGGTGCGCTCTGCTGGAGCGTCGGCACAGGTGCTGGCCCGCGAGGGCGAGTATGTGACGTTGCGCATGCCTTCGGGCGAAATGCGCCGCGTGCTGCAGACGTGTATGGCGACGGTGGGTCAGGTGAGTAACCCGGACCACGGCAACGTCAAGCTGGGCAAAGCCGGCCGCTCACGCCATCGCGGCATACGGCCGACGGTGCGTGGCACGGCGATGTCTCCGCGCGATCACCCGCACGGTGGTGGTGAAGGTCGCACGCCGGTGGGTAAGGATGCGCCTCGCACGCCATGGGGCAAAAAGGCGCTGGGCGTCAAGACGCGGCGCAATAAGCGCACGAATCATTTGATCGTGCGCCGCCGACAGAAGAAAGGCTAAATGAGTGCCGAGTTCCGAGTTCCGAATACCGATTCATCGGTGGCCGGCTCGGAACTCGAAACTCGGAACTCGGGACTAAAAAATGTCACGATCACTCAAGAAAGGCCCGTTTGTCGATGCGAAGCTGCTCAAGCGCATCGAGGGCATGAATCAGAAGGGCGAGAAGAAGGTCATTAAGACCTGGTCGCGCGCGTCGACGATCTTCCCGCAGATGGTGGGGCACACGATTGCCGTGCACGACGGCCGCCGGCACATTCCGATCTACGTGACGGAAAATATGGTCGGCCATAAGCTGGGTGAGTTCGCGCCGACGCGCACCTTCCGCGGCCACGTGTCCAAGGAAGACAAAGCGTAGCGAGGAAAGCGACTCATGGCACAGAAAATGGCTGAAAACCAAGTGCGCGCTATTGCGCGGCACATCCCGATGTCTGCGCAGAAGGTTCGCCTCGTGGCAGACCTTGTGCGCGGCAAGAACGCATTGGAGGCGCTGACCCTGTTGCGCTTCACGACGAAGGCGGCTGCAGAGCCTGTCGGCAAAGTGATTGCGTCGGCGGTGGCCAACGGCGTCGAGAACAAGCAGTTCACTGAGGGCGACCTCGTGATCCGCGAAATCTGGGTGGATGGTGCTCCGGTGCGCAATTGGCGACGATTCGCTGCGCGCGGGCGCTTTCGCCCGATCCTGCGCAAAAGCTGCCATATCGGCGTGATTCTGGAGGAGCAGTAGCCTCTTAGCTGAAATTGATTCCCGTCCCGAGCAAGCAAACTCGGGGCCCGGGATTCGGGATAAACACGATGGGACGAAAAGTTCATCCGTATGGATTCCGTCTCGGCATCATCCGCGACTGGAAGAGCCGCTGGTATGCGCCGAAGAAGGAATACACGAAGCTCCTGATGGAGGACCTGCGCCTGCGCCGTTACCTGATCGGTAAAATGGCCAAGGCAGGCATCAGCGACATCACGATCGAGCGCTTTCCGCCGAACCAGCTGCACGTAGTTGTGCACACGGCGCGGCCTGGCGTGGTCATCGGTCGCAAGGGTGCGGCAGTGAAGGAAATCCGCGAGGGCGTGGAAAAGCTGACTGGTAAAAAGGTCAAGCTGGACATCGAAGAGATCGTCAAGCCGGACTTGGTTTCGGCGCTGGTGGCGGAGAATATTGCGCAGCAAATCGAGCGGCGCATTCCGCACAACCGCGCAATGAAGAAGGCCGTGCAGACGACGATGTCGAAGGGTGCCCTGGGCATCAAAATCGAATGCGCCGGCCGCTTGAACGGCAGTGAAATGAAGCGCCGCGACAAGCAGATGGATGGCCGCATTCCGCGCAGCACGCTGCGCGCGGACATCGATTTTGCGCGCGCAGAGGCGCACACGACGTACGGTTCGATCGGCGTCAAGGTGTGGATCTACAAGGGCGAGATTCTGCCGAATATGCAGCCCGAGGAAGTGACGCGCCCAACGCGCACGCAGCAGCCGACGCCTCGCGATCGGCGCGGAGGCGGGCGGAGCGGCGATCGCCGCGGCGGGTTCCGCCGTGACGGAGACCGGGGCCCGCGCCCGGAAGGTGCTGAGTCGGCGGAATAGGCCGGCCGGGTCGCAGAGTAGAGGCGAGGTAGTCCTATGTTGATGCCAAAACGAGTGAAGTTCCGCAAGCAGCAGCGCGGCCGCATGACCGGTAAGTCGATCCGTGGATCGACGATCGAAGCGGGCGAGTTTGGCTTGCAGGCGACGGAGCCGGCGTGGGTGACTGCGCGGCAGATCGAAGCGGTTCGCCGCGTGATCGTGCGCGAAATGAAGCGCCGCGGCAAGATGTGGATCCGGGTATTCCCGGACAAGCCCGTCACGGCCAAGCCGGCTGAGACGCGCATGGGTTCGGGCAAAGGCGGCGTCGACCATTGGGTCGCCGTAGTTAAGCCGGGGCGCATCATGTTCGAAGTCTCCGGTGTGACGGAAGAGATCGCGCGCACGGCGTTGTCGCAGGCGGCTTACAAGCTGCCCATGAAGACGCAGGTGGTCGCGAAGCTGGAGAACTGATCATGAAGGGGACCAAAGTCAAAGAAATGACCGGTCTGGGCGCTGGGGAACTGGAGACCAAGTTGGACGACGCCTATAAGGAGTTGTTCAACCTGCGCTTCCAGCGTGCCCAGGGCCAGTTGACCGATACGAACAGCTTGAAGACGGTGCGGCACACGATTGCGCGCATCAAGACGGTGATGCGCCAGCGTGAACTGGCTGCGCAGGAGAAGAAGGCATGAGCGAGGCAGTTGAGCAGGATCGCCGCCGTCGCGTCACGGGCATCGTCGTGAGCGACAAGATGCAGAAAACCATCGTCGTTCGCGTTGAGCGCACGCTGCGTCACCCGATTTACAAGAAGGTGTTGACGCGTGGCAAGAACTTCAAGGCGCACGACGAGATCAACGATGCGCATGAGGGCGACACGGTAACGCTCGTCGAATATCATCCGGTCAGCAAGACCAAGCGCTGGCTGCTCGAGAAGATTGTCCAGAGGAAGGCGTAGTCATGATCCAGCACGAATCACGTCTTATGGTTGCCGACAACAGCGGGGCCAAGGAACTGCTGTGCATACACGTGTATGGCGGTCACAAGCGTCGCTACGGCAGCGTTGGTGACATCATCGTGGCCACGGTGAAGCACGCCAGCTCGACCGGCGACGTCAAGAAGAGCACAGTGGTGCGAGCGGTCATCGTGCGAGTGGCGAAGGAATATCGCCGCGCGGATGGGAGCTACATCAAGTTCGACGACAATGCCGCCGTCATTCTGGCGGAAGATTTGCAGAACCCGAAGGGCACGCGCATCTTCGGCCCAGTGGCGCGCGAATTGCGCGACAAGGGCTTTATGAAGATCATTTCGCTGGCTCCGGAGGTCCTCTGAGGATTCGTTGATTTTGCGATTTGGCGATTTGCCGACGACGAGTCGACCATCGACGATGGGTCGGTCGTCGACGAATGTCTAAATCGCAAAATTGACGGTCACCGAAAGTTGTCTGGACCTGCCAGCAACTGGAGAACACACGGTATGAAGATCAAGAAAGGCGACACGGTGGAAGTCATGACCGGCGACAACAAAGGCAAGCGCGGCGAAGTTGTGCGCATGATGCCGAAGGATGGCAAGCTTGTGGTGAAGGGCGTGAATATCGCCAAGAAGCACCAGAAGTCGCGCCGCGCCGGGCGTGGAACCGCGACGACGGGCATCATCGAAGTCGAGATGCCGATCGAGGCCAGCAATGTCAAGCTGGTTGGGCCGAGCGGCAAGACGACGCGCGTGAATTACAGGATTGAGGACGGCGGGAAGAAACGCTTCTCGAACAAACTCAACGAGGAGCTGAACTAGGCCATGCCGGATTTGAAAAAGACGTACGCCGAGACGATCCGCCCGGCGCTGATGAAGGAATTCGGCTGGTCGAATCCGATGCAGGCGCCGCGCGTCACGAAGATTGTGGTGAACATCGGCGTCGGCCGCGAGAGCGCCGACAATCCGAAGGTCGTCGACAATGCGGTCGATCAGCTCACGCAGATTGTGGGCCAGAAGCCGGTCGTGACGAAGGCCAAGAAGTCGATCGCCGGCTTTAAGCTGCGTGAAGATCGCCCGATCGGTGTCAAAGTGACGCTGCGCGGTAAGCGCATGTTTGACTTCCTGTATCGCTTGATCAACCTGGCTCTGCCGCGCGTGCGCGACTTCCGTGGCATTCCGGCAGACGCCTTTGATGGCCGCGGGAATTACACGCTGGGTCTGCGTGAGCAGATCATCTTCCCTGAAATCGATTACGACAAGATCGACAAGGTCCGCGGCATGGAAATCACCATCGTTACGACGGCGGACACCGATGATGTGGGCCGCGCACTACTGCGTGAATTCGGCATGCCATTCGCAAAGCTGGGGAATAACTAATCAACATGTCTATTAAGCAACCACGAACCGCCATGATGCTGCGCGAGCAGAATCGCAAATATCGCGTGCGCGTGCGCAATCGCTGCGCCGTGTCCGGCCGTTCGCGCGGTTACATGCGCAAGTTCGGCATCTCGCGTATTGTGTTCCGTGAGATGGCGCTCCGTGGTGAGATCCCCGGTGTGCGCAAGGCGAGCTGGTAGGCCGCCAAGGGAGAAGAAGCTATGAACGACACTCTGAGCGACATGCTCGTCCGCATTCGCAACGCTGCGATGGTTGGCAAGCCGACAGTCGCGGTCATCATGTCGAAATTGAACGAACGCGTGGCCCTGATTCTGAAGGAAGAGGGTTACCTCGACGCCGTTCAGGTCGTGGGCGATGGCACGATCAAGATGCTGAACCTGACGCTGCGTTACTTCGGCGAACGGCGCAGCCGCAAGCCGACAGTGAGCGGTCTCAAGCGCATTAGCAAGCCCGGCAAGCGTATCTACTGCGGCAAGGACGAAATTCCCCGCGTGTTGAGCGGCATCGGCATCGCTGTGATGTCTACACCTAAGGGTGTGATCACTGGCAAGCAGGCGCGCCGGCTTGGCGTCGGCGGCGAAGTGCTTTGCTACGTGTATTAGTCAAAACGCATCGCGTCGCGCTGGGGCTTGGCTGATGACCAGCGCGCTCGCGGCGCATTGCTGTAAAAAAATATGTCACGAATTGGAAAGAAGCCGATCGAAGTGCCTGCAAACGTCGAAGTCACTATCGACGGCAGCCACGTATCGGTCAAGGGCCCTAAAGGGACGCTCGAACGTACGGTTAGCTCGAAAATCAGCATTCGCCGTGATGGCGCTGTGCTGCACGTTGAGCGTGCCGGTGAAGATCGTGAGAGCCGAGCGCAGCACGGTCTCGTGCGCACGCTGGTGAGCAACATGGTCGTCGGTGTGAACACCGGGTTCAGCAAGGTGCTGGAAATCACGCAGGAAAGCGTTGGTTATCGCGCCGAAATGAAAGGCACCTCGATTGAGATGTTCCTGGGTTATTCGCACTCGATTGTGGTCCCGCCGCCGGCAGGTATCTTCTTTGCGAACGATCCAAAGACGCGTCAGATTACGGTCAGCGGCGCGAACAAGGAAATCGTCGGTCAGGTGGCGGCTGAAATTCGAGCACTCCGCCCGCCCGAGCCTTACAAGGGCAAGGGCATCAAGTACGTCGGTGAAATAATCCGCCGCAAGGCGGGTAAGGCCGGCAAGACCGGCAAGGGCGCGAAGTAATGCGCCTGCCTGGCATGGTTGTGTCTGCAAAGACACAGCCGTAGCTGGGTGGTTACTGGGAATCACGGACTCGCCGTGTTTCCGAAGAGGTGAATCAAGATGGCATTTGGACGAGAAGAGGCGCGCGAACGTCGCCGCCGTCGCGTGCGCGGCAAAATTTCAGGCTCTGCAGCACGCCCACGCCTGAACGTGTTCCGCAGCTTGGAGCACATTTACGCGCAGCTCATCGATGATGAGGCCGGCCACACGCTGGCCGCCGCGTCGAGCCTGGAAAAGGTCGTGCGTGACCAGAAGGGCAAGAAGAGCGAAGAAGCAGCAGCGATCGGCAAACTGCTGGCGCAGCGCGCAATCGACAAACAGATCAAGCAGGTAGTGTTCGACCGCGCCGGCTACCGGTATCATGGTCGCGTCAAGGCGGTCGCCGACGGCGCGCGCGAGGGCGGTCTGGAGTTCTAATTCGGCGCGGGTCGGCGTTGTAGACGTCCGCCCGTTCCGGCAGACAGAGAGACTATGGCAGACAATTTCCAATCACGACCTCGCCGTGACGGCGGCCCGCGCGGCCAGCGCCGCGACAATTCTCCCAGCGATGGTCCGGAGCTCGATACACGCATCGTCGATGTGGCTCGTGTGGCCAAGGTGATCAAAGGCGGTCGCCGCTTCGCTTTCCGTGCGCTGATCGTAGTTGGTGACAACCAAGGCCGCGTCGGCCTCGGCATGGGCAAGGCCCGCGCTGTGCAGGACGCGATCCGCAAGGCCACCGACCGCGCGAAGCTGAACATGAAGAAAATTGAGGTCGTCAGCGGCACCATTCCGCATGAAGTGACGGCCAAACACGCCAGCGCGCGTGTGTTGCTCAAGCCGGCATCGCCCGGAACTGGCGTCATCGCCGGTGGCGGCGTGCGCGCCGTGCTGGAAGCGGCTGGAGTACGTGATGTGCTCACAAAGTCGCTGGGTGCGAAGAGCAAACTGAATTCGACCTATGCCACCTTGGCGGGCCTGATGCAGCTGAAGAATATTCAGGAAGAGGCGCGCGCTCGCGGCAAGAGCGTCGAGGAAGTGTCGCCTTTCTGGAGGAAGACCGATGGCGGAAAGTAAGCGTTTCCAAGTGACGTACAAGAAGAGTGCGATCGGTTACACCGAGCGCACCAAGCGCACGATCCGCGCGCTTGGCTTCACCAAGCTGGGCCAGACCCTGCAGCACACTGATTCACCGCAGTTGCGCGGCATGTTGAACGCAGTGAAGCATCTCGTTGTCGTCGTCGACGTCGAGTAGGGCGCGCCCGAATGGGTGTGCAGAATTTCCGCGCCGATGAGTCGGCGCGAGCGAGTCGCTGCGGTCACGCTGGCCGCGGCGGCGTAAGCAAAGGAAAGCGATGAAACTTCATGAAATTAAGCCCGCAGTGGGCTCAAGCCGGGATAAGCAGCGCCGTGGCGTGGGTATCGCCGCCGGCCGCGGTAAAACCGGCGGCCGTGGCCAGAAAGGCCAGAAGTCGCGCTCGGGTGGCGTAGGCAAGCTTGGCTTCGAAGGCGGTCAGTTCAAAATGGTCCGCAAGCTGCCATTCATGCGCGGCGTGGGCTTCTTTAACCCTTACAAGATCACGTACGAACCGGTGAACGTGGGCAGCCTGCAGGAAGCCTTTGAGGTCGGCAGTGTGGTGAACCCCGAAGCGCTGGGTGAAATCGGCCTCACGCCGAAGAACGCCAAATACGTGGCTGTGCTCGGCTCCGGCGATCTGAATGTGGCTCTCAAGGTGACGGCCCATAAGTTCAGCAAGTCAGCTGAAGAAAAAATTAAGGCCGCTGGTGGTGAAGTGGTCAAGCTTGAAGTCGTGCGCGGTAACCACCGCACGCGCTAAGCATGGTACGCGCAGCCCGGCTTCGGTTGGGCTGTGGGTTCCCGCACATGAACGATGCTACAGGCAATTCGCAACGCGCTCGGCCTCCCCGAGATTCGCAGCCGCATCCTTTTCACGATGCTCATCCTCGTGATTTATCGCCTGATTTCGCACATTCCTGTGCCGGGCGTGAACCTCGAGGTTCTGAAACAGATTCAGAACAGCGTTGAAAATGGCGGTGGCGGCGGTCTGGGAGCGCTGGTCAACCTCGTCGGGCTGCTTTCAGGCGGCGCTGTCTACAATTTCTCCGTGTTGGCGATGGGTGTTTATCCCTACGTCACCGCAAATTTGATCCTGCAGCTGCTGATTCCGGTTATTCCTCGGCTCGAGGAAATGGCAAAAGAAGGCGATGCCGGCCGCCGCAAGATCAACAAGCTCACCTATTACCTGACGGTGCCCATGGCCGCGCTTAACGCGATCGGGCAGGTGAATATTTTCGAACAAATCGGCCGCGGCGTCGGCGGTGGCGCTCAAGTGATGCCGGCCTGGGGTTTCTATCCGGCCGAAAATATCCTGCCGACGCTGGTCACCATCCTCACGATGACCGCCGGTACAATGTTTGCAGTCTGGCTCGGTGAACTCATCACAGAGCAGGGCATCGGGCAAGGCCTGTCGATGATCATCTTCGGTGGCATCATCGCGCGCTTGCCGTCCAGCATCGTGAATACGATCAACAGCGGCAGCGGTGGCGGATCCAACTTCCTGACGCTCGTTGCGTTTCTCACGATCACGATCGGCACCATCCTGGCCATTGTTTATATGCAGGAAGGTGAACGACGCATCCCGGTAAATTACGGTCGCCGCGTTCGCGGTCGCCGTATGGTCGGCGCTTCTGGTTCACATATCCCGCTGAAGATCAACTCGTCGGGCATGATCCCGTTGATCTTTGCACAGGCGCTGCTGGTGTTCCCGGCAATCGTGGCCGGCTTCTTCGTCAACAGTACCAACGCCAGCGTCGGCACCTTCGCCAGTGGCGTGGTAGACCTTTTTGCTGGTCAGCAGGGCGCCAAATCACTCACCTGGCAGTCAATCACTTACACGCTCTTCTATTTTGCGCTGGTGCTGGGCTTCACGTACTTTTATACAGACGTGATGATGCAACAGCAGAACCTGCCAGAAAACCTGCAGAAGCAGGGCGGCTTCATCCCAGGCATCCGTCCTGGCAAACCGACGGAAGTGTTTATCAACACTGTGGTTCGAAGGTTGACCCTCGTCGGTGCGCTCTTCTTGGGCCTGTTGGCAGTGCTGCCATCGCTGCTGAGCTTTCTGTCGTATGTGCCTGGCCTGGGCTTCCTCAAGCCGATCGGCGGCAACAACAGCCTGCTGCTCTCCGGTGCAGGTCTGCTGATCGTGGTCGGCGTCGTGCTGGACACGATGCGGCAGCTGGAAGCGCAGCTGATGATGCGCAATTACGAAGGGTTCATTAAGTAAAAAGTAAAGAAATCAGATTTGTCGTTTGCTGAATTTCCTCTGTTCGTCATTCTGAATCGCATTATTCCTCTCTGTTTTGGACGAAGGGATGATGCGATTTGGATGAATGACAAGCAGAAGACAAGGTGAGGCGGCAAGTCTGGCTAAACAACTTGAACAGCCGTCTGTGGGCGTCTAATGTCCTCTGGGCGAAACTGATTCGTGGATTGAACAGCCATGGCACGCTTCATGCACGGCATCATCCTGCTCGGCGGACCTGGCGCCGGCAAAGGTACACAGGCTGTGCTACTGGCCCGTCATCTGAATCTGCCGCACATCTCGAGTGGCGATCTGTTTCGTGAGAACATGAAATTGCAGACCGAGGTAGGACGTCTCGTGCGCAGCTCTATGGATTCTGGCAGACTGGTGCCTGATGAAGTGACGATTCGTATGGTGCGCGAACGGCTGCTGCTGCCAGATTGTGAGCATGGCTTTATCCTCGATGGTTTTCCACGCACGATTCCACAGGGGGATGTGCTGGATGGCATGCTTTCGGAGCTCAACAAGAGCGTGACGGTCGTGCTCTATTACAGGGTGCGTGAGCGTATGCTGCTCGAACGGCTGTCGCATCGTTGGACGTGTCGCGACTGCAGTGCGGCGTTCTCATACGAATCTGTACCGCCGCGCGAGGGCTGTAAACAGGCTGTTTGCACCGGCGAGCTCTTCCGCCGTGCAGATGACGATCCACAAACGCAGGCGCTGCGTATCCGTGAGTACGATGAAAAGACGGCGCCGCTGGTGGACTACTACTCACGCAAGGGCCTGCTGGTCACGGTCAATGGCGAACACACTATCGAGTATGTGCATCGGCAGACGCTGGAGCGCATTCACGAAGGGCGGGACTTTTACCAATGATCGTGTTGAAATCGGCTGCAGATCTGCAGCAAATGCGGGCGGCGGGCCGCATCCTGGCTGAAGTGCTCGCTGAGCTGCGCGGTATGGCGCGCCCTGGCATGATACTGGCGGAGCTGGATCGGCGAGCGGAAGAGATGATCGTGCAGCGAGGTGCGCGGCCGTCATTCAAAAACTACAGACCAGAGGGTGCGCCGTACGCATTTCCGGCGTCCATTTGTGCCTCGGTGAATGAAGAGATCGTGCATGGCATACCAGGCAGTCGCAAGCTGCGTGAGGGCGATGTCCTGAAGATTGACTGTGGTGTGTATCACAACGGTTTTCACGCTGATTCGGCGGTGACGGTGGGTGTGGGCAAGATCAGCCCGCGCGCGCAGAAGCTGATCGATGTGACGCAAGAATGTCTGGCGGCGGCGATCGAACAGGTGCGCCCTGGGAAGCGCTTCGGCGACATCGGTGCGGCGATCCAGGCGGTGGCCGAGCCGGCGGGCTTCAGTGTCGTCCGCCAGTACACCAGCCACGGCGTTGGGCGGGAGCTTCATGAGGGCTTCAGCCTGCCGAACTACGGCGAACCGGGTGTGGGCATGCTGCTGCGGCCGGGACTGACGATCGCGCTGGAGCCGATGATCAACGAAGGCGTGTATGGGACGCGCTTGAAACGAGACGGATGGACAGTTGTGACGAAAGATGGTAAACTTTCGGCCCAATTTGAGCATACCGTGGCCGTTACAACGGACGCGCCCGAGATACTAACCAGGCTGGACTGAATGGTTGTTGTCTGGTGAATTGTCCGGCTTTGATTGTCCGGCTTTGAATAGAGCGAGTGTGGCGAAAGCGTTGCACAGGTCGATTCGAGGTCGGATGTTGCATGTATGGGGCCGGCAAGTTTTTGTAAAAAAACGAGCCGGAAACTGAGACCATCCGATTGAGGCGTTTCGGCGATGCCGGGAATCGCTTCGACTGGAGATCAAGGAAGGCAGACGATGAAAGTTGCAGCAAGTGTGAAGAAGCGCTGCCCGAAGTGCAAGGTGGTGCGCCGCCGCGGGGTGGTGTATGTGATCTGCGAGAACCCGAAGCACAAGCAGCGCCAGGGTTAATGAAAGTGGTGCGGGACGTTGCGGTAATACGCAGGCGTTTCGAATCGAGGATAGAAACAGAAGATGGCACGAATTGCAGGGATTGACCTGCCGCGCAATAAGCGCATCGACATCGGCCTGGGCTATATCTATGGCATCGGGCGGCCTCTGGCGCAGGATATTCTTGCGCGCACGAGTATTAGCCCGGCAACACGGGTCAAGGACTTGACGGAAGCTGAAGCGGCGGTGCTTCGTGAAATCGTCGAGAAAGAATACACGGTCGAAGGTGACCTGCGCCGCGAGGTGCAGTTGAACATCAAACGCCTGATCGAAATTGGCTGTTACCGCGGCCTGCGCCACAAGCGCAATCTGCCGACGCGTGGACAGCGCAGCCGCACAAATGCGCGTACGCGGAAGGGCCCGAAGAAGACTGTGGCCGGACGCGGACGCAAGCGCGGCGCGAAGAAGAAGTAATAAGGGGTGATGCATGGGCAAAGGACGAGTCGTTCGAAAGCAGACCAATCCTCGACGCGCACGTAAGAACGTTGCGCAGGGCGTGGTGCATATCAGTGCCATGTTCAATAACACGATCATCACGATCACGGACAAGCAGGGCGCCACAGTATGCTGGGGTAGCTCAGGCGCAGCCGGATTCAAGGGCAACCGTAAGGGCACTCCGTTCGCAGCAAGCATTGCTGCACAGAACGCCTATCGCGCGGCGGCCGAGAACGGTATGCAGGAAGTAGAAGTGATTGTCAAGGGACCCGGTCCGGGTCGTGAAGCTGCGGTGCGCGCATTGCAGCGCTCGACGTTGCGGGTGCGGTCGATCACAGATGTGACGCCGATTCCGCACAACGGGTGTCGCCCGAAGAAGCGCCGCCGCGTCTAAGAACGCCGTGTGCGCAGATGTGCACCGTGCGTGAATGTACGCCAAACTAAATATTTAATCGCACGTGCGATCTGGATGAAGGTGGCCCACCGTAAACAGATTTTGCCGCGCGAAGAAGAGAGAAAAAATCAAACATGGCTCGACATATTGAACCGGTATGCCGGCTTTGCCGGCGTGAGGGCGAGAAGCTGTTCCTCAAGGGCTCACGCTGCATGAGCAGCAAGTGTGCCATCGAGCGCCGCGCGTTCCACCCTGGCCAGCATGGCCCGAACGTGCGCGCGCGCCGCAACAAAGCCAGCGACTTCTCGATGCAGTTGCGCGAGAAGCAGAAGATGCGCCGCATTTATGGCGTGCTGGAGAAGCAGTTCCGCCGCTATTTCGGCATGGCTGCGAAGACGCGCGGTGTGACCGGCTCCGAATTGATCGTTTTGCTGGAGCGCCGCCTCGATAACGTCATTTACCGCATGGGCTTCGCCGTCTCGCGCGCCGCAGCGCGCCAGGTCGTGGCACACGCGCACCTCGATATTAACGGCCACCCCATCGACGTGGCTTCGTATCTCGTCAAACCCGGCGATAAGATCACCGTGCGCGACGTCAGCCGCAAGCTGATCTATTTCAAGACACTGGCTGGCGACAAGGATGTGCCGGCGGTGCCGGCGTGGCTCCACGCCGATCGCGGGACGCTGACCGGGACGGTCAACGCACTTCCGAAACGTGAAGACATTGACGTGCCGCTCAAGGAGCAGCTCGTGGTCGAGTACTACTCGCGCTAGTCTGCCGAGGCTGTCCCTGCATAGGCGGGGGCATACTTACAGGAGTTGCAATGTTGTCAGCACAAGTCTTCCCGAAGGTCGAGAGCGACGCGCTTACGCGCGAGTACGGACGTTTCGCCATCGGCGCGATGGAGCCAGGATACGGCATTACGCTGGGCAATTCGCTCCGGCGGGTGCTCCTCAGCTCGCTGACCGGCGCGGCGGTCACGTCGATGCGCATCACGGATGTGCACCACGAATTCTCGGACATTCCGAACGTTAAGGAAGACGTAATGCAGCTGATGCTGAACGTCAAGCAGATTCGGCTGCACCTGCATGGGGAAGGTCCTGCTCGCATGCGTCTGGAAGTGCGCGGCGAGGGCGTCGTCACCGCAGGCGACATCGTCGCCCCACCTGAGGTGGAGATCGTCAACCCGGACCTCTATCTGTTCACGACGGACTCGAACAAGGCTCGTCTGGATATTGAATTCCAGGTTGAAGCCGGACGCGGGTACTCGCCGGCTGATCAGCGGGGTAAGTTGCCGATTGGCGAACTGCCGGTGGACGCGATCTTCAGCCCGGTGCGCCGGGTGAATTTCTCGGTCGAACCGGCGCGCATTGGCCTGACCACGAACTATGACCGCCTGATCGTGGAGATCTGGACGGACGGCACCGTTCGCCCGCAGGACGCGCTGGCTCAGGCGTCACAGACGCTGGTTCAGCATCTGCGTCTGATCGCTGGTGTGAGCGGCATCGAGGAAGACCTTGATCTGGTCGACAAAGATCAGAAGGGTGTCCCCTCGGAATACAGTGATAAGCCGATTGAGGAACTGGAGCTGAGCGTTCGCGTCTACAACTCGCTCAAACGCGCCGGCATCTCAACCATCGGCGACATGATGGAAATCATCGACAAGAACGGCGGCTCGCTGATGAACCTGCGCAATTTCGGCGAGAAGTCGATGCAGGAACTGAAGGAGAAGCTGCGCGCCCGCGGACTACTGCCGAACGACGATTCGTTGCCGGTGGTGGACGACGGCGCTGAGCCTGTCGAGGGCGAAGAGGTTTGACATGAGACATAAGGTAGCTGGGTATAAGCTTGGACGCACGACAGCGCAGCGCACTGGTCTGCGCCGCAGCCTGGTCACGGAATTGATCGATCACGGTCGGATTCAGACGACTGAGGCGAAGTGCAAGGCGATCCGCGATCAGGCGGAAAAGCTGGTCACGCTCGCCAAGAGCGGCCTCGTCGAAGATACGGGGCGTCAGCTCCATGCACGCCGCCTGGTGGCGGCGCGTGTGAACGGCGGCGTTGCAGTGATGCGCAAGCTGTTCACAGACATTGCGCCGCGCTATATAGATCGTGCAGGCGGTTATACGCGCATCAGCAAGCTGGGTCCGCGCAAGGGCGACAATGCCCCGATGGCAATCATCGAGTGGATCTGAGCGGAAGTGGTGTGAATGCAGTTTCGCGCGACAGCGTCCTACGACGGCACCGAATTCTTCGGATTCCAGCGACAGGGCGCTTTTCGCAGCGTGCAGGGTGAGATTGAGTCGGCGCTTGAAAGTATCACTGGGGAACCTCCGGTGGTCTTTGGAGCGGGGAGAACGGACAGCGGAGTACATGCGACGGGGCAGGTGATCGCTTTCAAAGTTGAATGGCGACATCCGCCACAGGCATTGCAGCGTGCGCTCAACGTGAACTTGCCACGAGACGTGGTAGTGCGCGATGTGCGCGAATGCGACGGGCACTTCAGCCCGCGCTTTGATGCGCTCAGCCGTATGTACGAGTACACTGTCTACCGCGATCTGATCCGGCATCCGCTGCGCGATCGTTATGCGTGGCAGATTGGGCGAATGCTCGACCTGGCCGCAATGAATGAGGCGGCGGCGGAGCTGATCGGAGAGCACGACTTTGCAGCATTTGGCTCTCCGACGTCGGAGAGCCAAAGCACGATTCGAAAGGTGCTGCGCGCGCAATGGGACGAACGTGAGGGTGACCTCGTGTTTGTCATCGAGGCGAACGCGTTTCTGTATCGAATGGTGCGACGTATCGTCAACGCGCTGGTGAAGGTGGGCAGTGGCAAAATTAGCACTACCGCTTTCGCTGACGCACTGGCGAGCTGCGACAAGAATCGAATCACCGGGCTGGCGCCGGCTGCGGGACTGTGTCTGACCCGTGTGGCGTACCGGGATGAATAAGTGAACCGAATTTGCTGTCTTGTTCTATTGGGTCGGTTTCACCCAGGTGAAGCGCATATTCCTCTCCTCAAAAGGCTAGGGATGTTCAATTCAGGGTTGTAAATGGACGAAAAACAGCAGGCGACAAGTCTGGTTAAGTTAGTTCGAATCGTTCGAATAGAAACGCACTCGGCGATGGAAGCGCCGGTGAAAAATCGAAGAAGCCGATAACCGGGCTTCCGGGAAGGTGTGAAATGAAACAGTACAAGACATACATGGCAAAACCGGCCGAGGCGCGCGCCAGCCAGAAGTGGCATCTGATCGATGCCGAAGGCCAGACGCTCGGACGACTGGCCAGCCAGATCGCGAAGGTGGTGATGGGTAAGCATAAGCCTACCTACACTCCGCACGTCGATACCGGTGACTTCGTGGTGGTGATCAACGCGTCGAAAATCAGGGTCACCGGCACTCGCCTGGTCGACAAGAAGTATTACAGCCATTCGCTGCATAATGGCGGCCTGCGCACGGTCGCGCTGAACGAGCTGTTGGTCAAGGATCCGGAGCGTGTGATTCGCCAGGCCGTGTGGGGCATGATCCCCAAGGGCCCGCTCGGCCGCAAGATGATCAAGAAGCTCAAGGTTTACGGCGGCATCCGCCACGACAATGCTTCGCAGAATCCGCAGCCGATGCAGGTTGCGCTCTAAACAGCCAGGAGATTCATGTCTGACACTCAACAGTATTTCGAGGGCGTTGGTCGTCGCAAGACGAGCACCGCTCGCGCACGCCTGTATCCGCAGGGCAGTGGCCACATTCTGGTGAATGACAAGCCGTTGCTGGAGTATTTCGGTCGCGACGTTGACATCAACGCCGTCGGCGCCCCGCTCAAAGTCACTGGAGTGGACAGCCGCTACAACGTGAGCGTGCACATTCAGGGCGGCGGCATCACCGGCCAAGCCACGGCCGCGCGCATGGCCATCTCTCGTGCGCTGCTCGTTATCGACGCGGAATACCGCGCGGCTCTCAAGGAAGCAGGCTTCCTTAGCCGTGACCCGCGCGAAAAGGAGCGCAAGAAGCCGGGCCTCAAGCGCGCTCGCAAGGGCCCGACCTACACCAAGCGCTAAAGCTTCGACTGCCGTCGGCGTGCGCCTGGGTCGCTATGCGATCCGGGCACCGCTTCCGGTGGACGGACGGAGATATTCCGATGAACCTCGTCGAATCAATCGAAAAGAGCATCCAAGCCAATCCCAAGGTCCCCGAACTGCACTCCGGCGACATGGTTCGCGTCCACCAGAAAATCGTGGAAGGCGACCGTGAGCGCATTCAGGTGTTTCAGGGCACCGTGATCCGCGTGCGCCGCGGCGGCGTCAACGCCAACTTCACCGTGCGCCGCATCGCCAGCAATAACGTGGGCGTCGAGCGCACGTACCTGCTGCTGTCGCCGCGCATCGAGAAGGTCGAAGTGATGCGCCGCGCAAAGGTGCGTCGTGCGCAGCTGTACTACTTCCGCAACCTGCGCGGAAAGTCGGCACGCCTCAAGGAAGACCTCGGCGATCGCGTCAAGCCGGCTGCCAAGGCCGCAAAGACTGCCAAGGACGAATAGTCCGCGCAATTCCAAGTCTTGCAAACTCCCGAAGCTGCTCGTCTGCTTCGGGAGTTCTTTTTTCTATAACTGCTCAGGCCCGTTCTTTTCCCACGCGTCCAGCGCGTGTTTTGCAGAAAATACTGACATGAGGCTGAGTAGTTGCCCATTTCTGCCATGTCTCAACCGCGTATCCTCATTCCGATCCCGATTCAGGACGCCGAACGCCGGCGTTATACGCTTGGTAAAAATTATGTGCATAGCCTGATCGCCGCCGGCGGTGTGCCCCTGCTGATTCCCACCGCGCTCGACGATGTCACCACATACGAATTGTTTCGTGCAGCGGATGGCGTGATGCTCACTGGTGGCGATGATGTCGACCCGGCGCTGTTCGGCGAAGACAAGCACGAAAAAACTGGCGGCATCGACCCGGACCGTGATCGTGTAGAAATGGCGCTTACCCGGTGGGCGATTGCCGAAAATAAGCCGCTGCTCGGCATTTGCCGCGGCGTGCAGGTGATGAACGTCTCCCTCGGCGGCTCGCTGATTCAGGACATCCCGTCGCAGAGTCCGAGCGAATTGACGCACCCCGGCCACTGGTACAGCGCACCGCGCGATCAGGTGCTGCATACCGTGCGCTGCGCCGCCGGCTCACACATCGCCGCCCTCCTCGGCGCCGAAGTCGGCGTGAACAGCTTTCACCATCAATCGATCCGCCGCGTGGCCACAGGCTTTGTCGCCACCGCGTACGCTTCCGACGGCATCGTCGAAGCCATCGAGGCGCCCGATCAGCGCTTTTGCGTCGGCGTGCAATGGCACCCCGAGGAAATGGCCGCCGGCCGCGCTGATATGCAGAACTTGTTCCGCATGCTCGTCGATGTCGCACGCGCTTAGCCCTCTGATTTGGATTCGGCTCGCATGTTTTTCAACCGCTTTCCTGAGAGAGGAATCATCACGTCGCAGTAAAATGTTGCTCACAAAAAGGAGATCGCAAGTAACGACTCAAACTCTGTGGAACCTGCCTAAAATCTGCCTAAAATCACAGAAATGGCAGGTATCGCAGAAAATTGTGTTGTTACGACTGCAATCAACTGAATCATGCTCGGACTTGACACCAACAACTTCCCTGCCGCTCTGTTCACCGGAGTCGGCGCCACGCTCGTGGCCAGCTTCGTGCTCGGTGCTGTGATCTGGCTTGTCTTTAATGCAGGATCGCGCTTTTTCAAGAACAATCTGCCTAGCAATTCCGCACAGGCCGAATTTGAAAAGACATTTCGCGCAGCAACTTCTGCTCCTGCCAAGCCGCTCAGCCCGAATGCCGAGCCTGTATTGATTTCGGCGATCGGCTTCATTCTTTTTCTCGGTATCGGCGGGCTCTTTCTGACGCAGATTCCCGGCCCGCGCCAGATGCCGAAGGAAGAACCCAAACCTGCCGTGGCCGCACTTCCCACTTCTGGAAATCTGACCGAGATCGTGGCCGCATTGCCCGCAGGCGACGCATCTAAAGGTCAGGCCCTCTACGTTGCGAAGGGCTGCGTCGGCTGCCATAGCCTCGAAATGGACAAGCGTGTCGTTGGCCCATCGTTTTATGGCGTCTGGACGCGCGCAGCTACGCGCAAGCCCGGCCTCGCTGCAAAGGAATATGTCTACGAGAGTATCGTGAAGCCGAACGACTACGTCGTGGAGTCGTACCAGAGCGGCCTGATGCCGCAGAATTACTCTGTTCAGCTTTCACCGCAGGAAATGGCCAACATGCTCATGTGGCTTGAGAAAGAACACGCGCAGTAAGAATTTCGTAACTACTCAGGCCTAAATCAATATTTTCCGCGAAACACGCGATGGAAAATAGAGCAATAGAGCGGCCTGAGTAGTTACGGCACCTAAAATCCTAAAATCTCACCACCGCTTTCAGCACCCCCGTCTCCGGCCGCAGCCAGGTCGGGAAGGCGTCGATCATTTCTGCAGCGTCGGCGCGGTGCGTGATCCACGGCCGCGTATCCACTGCACCGCTGCGCATCAGCCCCTGAATACGCGTGAAATCGCGTGAAAGCGCGTTGCGCGACGCCAGCAACGTGATTTCGCGGCGATGCAGAAACGGATCGTGGAATGTGATATCTGCCTGCACCAGGCCGACGAACACCAGTTTCCCGCCCGGCGCCACGAATTCAAACGCGCGCATCATCGATGCAGCGTTGCCCGTGGCATCGAAGACGATGGTCGGCAAATCTCCACCCGTGATGCGCGCAACCATCTCGACAGCGCTTTCATCCGCGAGGAGCGCGTGTTCCACTGCAAAATGCCGGCGCGCAAAATCAAGGCGCTGCTCATTTGTATCCATCACGATCAGCCGGCGCGCGGTGAACTGCGCAAACTGCAGCACCGAAAGGCCGATCGGGCCGGCACCGATTACCAGCACCGCTTCCTGCGCGCCAATCGCGCCAATCGCGCCAATCGCTTCAATTTGCGCTCGCTCGACTGCGTGTGCGCCGATGCCGAGCGTTTCCACCAGCGCCAGTTGCTCATACTCCAGATCGTTGGCAACGTGCAAATTGCGCGCAGGCACCGCGAAAATATCGCGCATGCCGCCGTCTGTGTGCACACCGAGCACCTGCAGCGACGCACAGCAATTTGTCTTGCCGCGGCGGCAGGCGATACATGTGCCACACGAAAGATACGGTTCGACGGAACAGCGATCGCCGATGCGCACGCCGCTCGCGGCAGCTTCTGCACCGAGCGCAAGTACTTCGACGCCGAGCTCATGTCCGAGCACGCGCGGGTAGCTGAAGAATGGCTGCCGGCCGCGGAATGCGTGCAGGTCTGTGCCACAGATGCCGACGCGGTGCACACGCACCAGCGCTTCGTGCGGCGCCGGCGTCAGCGCGTCGGACACGTCACTCATCGTGAATTGAAACGGGGCTTCAAGGGTGATCTGTTTCATTGAAGTGCAAAGTGCGGTAACTACTCAGGCCCAAATTAGTATTTCCCGCGAAACACACTATTTTCTCTCCCGAAGGGGGAGAGAATAGTGTGTTTCGCGTTGAAAAAATGGCTGGCCTGAGTAGTTACAAAGTGCGTAAATTCAGCGCGTACCTTTATTTGATCGACAGGAGCGAAACCAGAATGTCGTAGCCGAAGCGCGCGATGACGAGTGGCACAACGATGAGGAAGAGCTTGCGCACGAAATCGCTGCCGCGCGTCAGTGCCAGCCGCGTCCCCACCATCGAGCCCGCAATGTTGCACGCTGCCATCGTCAACCCCAGCGCCGGCATGAGGTTGCCTGTGGCAATGAAGTACAGCAGCGAGGTGAAGTTGGTCGCAACATTGACGACTTTGGCCGACGCCGACGCTGCCAGAAAGCTCCAGCCGAGCAGTCCGACGAAGGCAAAAATTAGAAAACTGCCGGTGCCGGGTCCGAAGAAGCCGTCGTAAAAGCCGATGACTGCGCACGCCGCTGTCGCTGTGATGAGCTGCCGCCGCGGCGATAATTTTGGCGCATGGACGCGGCCAAAATCTTTGCGAATGTATGTGTAGATGGCCACAGCGACGAGCACGACGAGCACGATGGGCTTGAACGCCACATTGCTCACATGCGTCACCGCCCACGCACCGGCGGCCGACGTGGTCGCAGCGACGATCGCGGCCGGCAGCATGCTGCGCCACGGAATCGTCGCCTCGCGCGCATAACGCAGCATGGCGACCGACGTGCCGAAGATCGAACTGGTGCGGTTGGTGCCCAGCAGCCGCGCAGCTGGTTCGGACGGGAAAGCCACCAGCAGTGCCGGTAGTTGAATGAGACCGCCCCCACCCACCACGGAGTCGATCAGGCCAGCGATGAACGCAGCCACGCAAAGTGCCAGTGTCGTCAGCATGATGTTCAACGCCGCGCCATCCACTCGCGCACCGCCGCCGCCGCAAGGCACTGCGTGGCATTGACGACAGTCGCCGCCGTCTCGAGATTGATCGCGTCAAGATCGGTGCACGCAATCAGGAATGTGTCCGCACCCTTCGCCATTACATCGATTTGCAGCTGATCCCACAGCGCCTGCGCACCAGACATGTCGCGCGAGCTCTTGATCGAAAGAATCAACTCGTCGACGCGACTCTGCACTGAGCCGTCGTGGATCAGGCGCTGCCCGCGCCTTTCGATCGCGCGCTGGTACATGCCCGCTTCGACGGTCGGTCGCGTCCCGATCAACGCCATGCGTGATTCGGCGTCGCCGAGGCACACGCTGGCCTCGTCGACCATGTTCAGCAACGGCACACGCACAGCGGCGCGCAGGGCGTCGAAATACCGATGCGCGCTGTTGCATGGCATGACGATGAAGTCGGCCCCTGCCGCTTCCAGTCGCCGCAGACCACCGATGATCACGTCTTGCATGCGCACGTGATCGATCGGTCGGTCGACAAAAAACGGCGTCGGCAGCGAGTACATCATCATTGGTGGAAAGTCTTCGTCAAATGATGCGCCGTACTGAGTCTGACATTCGGTGACGATTTGATCGACGAACGGCGCCGTCGAGCGGGGGCCCATTCCAGCAAGGATGCCGATGGTGGCGGGTTGCTTTGCCATAAATTGAATAAATGTATGTAACTACGCAGGTCCAGATCAGGATGTCGCGTTGGAAAACTGACCGGCATGAGTAGTTGCAGGCTGAAATTATGCGCCTGCTTCGATTTGCTGCTCGAGCCAGCGCCCGATTTCGAGCACGCGCGCATCTGCACCGATTGGCCCAGCCAGCTGCACGCTGATCGGCATGCCGTCGATCGCGCCGAAGGGCACGGCCAGCGCCGGCACGCCGGTGAAGCTGAATGGCAGCGTCAGTCGCACAAAGGCGGCGCGATGTTCGGTGGCGCCGCGTTCGAGGTCAACCTGTGTGCTGCCGCGCAGCGGGGCGGGCAGTGGGGCCGTGGGCAGAATCATCGCGTCGATGTCGCCGAAGGTGCGCGCCATTTCGTGCGTCAGCCGCGCGCGCGCACGCAGTGCTTCGAGGTACGCGGTGAGCGACATGTCGCGGCCGGCCAGTAGTCGTTCGCGCACGGCTGGCGAGAAATCTTCCGCGTTACGCGCCAGCGCCGCGTGATGCACCTGCGCGGATTCGGCTGCGCGCAGCGGCGCATAGGAATCGAGCGCGTCGCCCATGCCGTCGACGTCGATGTCGATGAGCACAACGCCGGATTTCGCCAGTGCAGTGAGCAGCACATCAAAGCGCCTGCGCACATTTGCGCTGAGCCAGCCCTCCAGAAAATGCCGTGGCACGCCGAGCCGCACCGGTGCGCACTGCGCCGTTGGCCGCAGCGGAATCGCGCGCGCAGCGAGCACTTCTGTGAGCACGTGCGCGTCGGCGACGCTGTTCGCCAGAGGGCCGCCGTGGTCACAGCTCCAGCACAGCGCGAGCGCACCGTCGAGTGGGATGAGGCCGAAGCTGGGTTTGAAGCCGACGACGCCGCAGAACGCGGCCGGCACGCGGATCGAGCCCGCCGTGTCGCTGCCGAGCGCCGCAGCCACGATATGCGCTGCCACGCTCGCAGCCGATCCGCTCGACGATCCACCGGCCTGGCGCGCTGGATCGTGCGGATTGCAGACGTCGCCAGTCCACTGGTTTTCGCCGGAGACGCCGGCGGCGATTTCGTGCATGTTGGTTTTTGCGACTATGACGGCGCCCGCAGCCTTCAGGCGCGCAACGGCACTCGACTCACCACCGAGGTCGGGCAGCAGCGCACGTGTGCCGCCGCGCGTGGGCATGCCGTCGACGACGAACAGATCTTTCACTGTGATCGGGACACCGTGGATCAGGCTGCGTCGACAGCCGTGGCGTAGTTCATTGGTCAGTCGTTCGGCCAGTTCGAGCGCGGATTCATCGGCGCGAAATGCAGCGACGTTGAGTGCTGCGTGCGCATCGAACGCGCGCAGTGATTGCTGTGTGAGCGATGTGGGCGTTGCGTTTCCGATGGCGAATGCGTCGGCGATGTCGGTGAGTGTGCGCGGCATGACCAAATTATGCGTCGTGGTTTTGCACCTCGCGCTGTGCCCGCTTACACTTCGCCGCACAGGGGGGAAGTATGCGAGACAGTTACATGCGCAGTCTGATTGCGCATACGGTTGTGCTCGGTGTTGCATGCGCTGCAGCTTGTGGATTTGCTGTGGATATCTTCGCGAAAATGACGACGTCGCTCGTCGTTGCTGCGTGCGGCTTTGCTGTGGTGACGATTGCGTCGCTGCGCTACGACGCGGAGAAATGGCGCGTGCCTGATGGCTGTGGCGCTGCAAATGTACGGCTGCGGCGTGAGGTCGGTGTTGCGTTGGGTGCGGGCGCCTCTGCGGCGACGGCACTGTTGTCGTTTGATGCTGCACTTGCACCTTCGTTGCGTGCGGCAATGATCTGCCAGTCGGTGCTGATGGCTGCTGCGGCCGTGAATGATTTCGCGCGTTTTCGTCTGCCGCTTCCGTTGACGATTGTTGGTGCTTTGATGGCGCTGACTATAGCTTTGATGCGCGATGAGCCGCTGCTGCGCATCGGTGCGTCTGCGGCACTGGCGGTGGCGCTGGTGTTCGCGTATCGCCGCGTTGTGCGCGCGGACCTCGGCGGTGGCGATGAATTTGCGCTGTGCTGGATTGCAGCGGCTGCGCCCTTTCAGGGTGTATTGGCGATTTGCCTCGGTCAGGCCTTGCTGACGCTGGCTGTGAAAATCTTTGACCGGCGTCGACGTGTGCGGCGCGTGCCGATCGGTGGGGCGTGGTTGGCAGCGGCGGCGTGGCTGCTGCCGCTCCTGGCTGCGTGGGGTGCTGCGTGAAGGGCATGCAAATCGGAATTCGCCGCGCTGACTGGTTGCAGAGGATGGTGTTGTGCAGATTGGAGGTGCGCTGCTTTGGATTTGAGCGCGTGCTGGCCGGGCAGTGGCAGCGCATTGGGATGACGGATGTGTTGGCATGGACGGCGCATGTCGATGATGAAGCGGCCGGTCTTTTAATCGCCTATCCGCATACGATCGACGGTGTCGTACGGCCGTATATAGCGGTGCTGGGCGTTGTGCCGCAGCATCGCCGCTGTGGCCTCGCACGTCAGCTGCTGCAGACTGCGTTGGATTTCCACAGCACTGCGTGGCTGCATGTGCGTGTGTCGAACGCAGTTGCAATTGCGCTGTACGAGTCGCTGCACTTCACGCTGGTTCAGCGTGTGGCGAATTACTATCGCGATGGCGAAGATGCGTTGCTGATGGCAAAAATCTAACGCGGCCACAGCAGGCCGCTGCGACGTTTGTAATCCGCCCATTCGGCGTAGCGCGCGAGCGATGCCTCTTTCATGAGGATATTTGGCAGGAAGACGCCGAGCCATACCCACGCCAGAATTGTCCAGGGCAGCCAATGTCCCGCCAACAGCGCATAGCTTCCATAAATCATCATCTCGCCGAGATAATTCGGATGTCGAATGCGCGCGAAGAAACCATCGGTGATCAGACCGGGCTGTGTGCGCAGCGTGAAATACTTTTGTGCGTCGGAGCCGAACATCAGCGCGAGCCCAAACGTGTGCAACGCGATGCATGCTGTGAGTAGCACCGGTGATGCGGGAAGGGTCCACCCTGTGGCGATCAGCACAGGTGCGATCCAGTAGAGCCCGAGCGTCAGTGCAAATGCCATGAACGCGCCCCCGAAGGTTACGCGCACGTCCCAGCGTGTGTCGGGGAATGTGGCGTGTTTCAGCAGCCAGCACACGCCGTACGTGCCGTGCAGCGCGAGATATGTCCACATCGTCGGCGTCCACGCGTTGAAAAGAAACATCATGCCGAGCACGAAGAGCGCAGTGCCGCCCTTCTGTGCATTGATCACCCATGACAAGCGCAGCACTTTCGGGCCGCCGAGGAAATCGCGGCTGAGTGCGATCTGCAGCCGATGTAGTGTGAGCACGATGGGGTGGGGGATGGAGGACATGGAGGGATTGTATGAAGAAGTTTCGAGTACTGGGTTCTGAGCATGCTCTTTAGAATTCAGCAATCAGAATTTATTACTTGGAACGCTCTTCCGTGGTAGGGTCCGCGCATGTCGCATACCCTTGTTCGCTGGCGTGAATGGACCGATGATGCGTTTGCCGAGGCGCAGTTGCAGGACAAGCCGATCCTGCTGCACATTGGCGCGGTGTGGTGTCACTGGTGCCATGTGATGGATCGAGGGGTGCCCGGCGACCCGGTGCACACAGGTGTGTACTCGAATGCCGAGCTGGCGGCGTACGTGAATGAGCATTTCATTCCGATTCGCGTTGACAACGACCAGCGGCCCGACATCAATGCGCGCTACAACATGGGCGGCTGGCCGACCACGTGTTTTCTCACGCCGAGTGGTGAAGTGATTTACGGTGCGACGTACATTGCGCCTTCGCAGATGCGCAGTCTGATGCCGCAGGTCGTGGATGTCTGGGCATCACGGCGCGACGAATTGCTGCAGCGCATGGATGAGGCGAAGACCGAAACCGTCGCAGCGGGACAGGCAGGGCATGATTCATCACTGCCCGCCAACGCGGTGCAGGATGTGGCGAATTCGATCATTCGAAATTTCGATCCGAAGAACGGCGGTCTCGGGGCGAACCAGAAATTTCCGATGAGCGATGCGTGGCAGCTGCTGCTCACGCTGGCAGCCGATGCGAATGAAGGACGCCTGCGCCAAATGGTGGAACAGACGTTCGTTGCGATGGGCACGCGTGGGATGTACGACCGCGTAGCCGGCGGCTGGTTCCGCTATTCGACGACGCCGGACTGGAGCGTGCCGCACTTCGAAAAGATGCTCGAAGATCATGCGCGCCTGCTGCCGCCGTATCTCGGCGCGATTGGTCTGGCAGACGATGAAGATGTGCGCACGACGCTGACTGCTGTGGTGAATGCGTCGCTCGAATACCTGATGGGCACACTGCTGCACGACGCCGATGGCGTCGCATATTTCTTCGGCAGTCAGGACGCCGACGAGCACTACTACACGTTGTCGAAGCTCGAACGCGCGGAGCTCGAAGCGCCTTATATCGATCGCCGGTTATATGCCGACTGGAACGCGCTGATGGTCTCTGCCCTGCTGCAGGCGGCTGCAGTGCTCGAGCGCCCTGAACTCGCAGCGCTGGCCGGGCGCGTCTGGCGCACGCTGCAGGCGTTGTGCGTCGATGCAGACGGATGCGTCACGCATTCGATCGAGTTCGTCGATGGACAGCCGCGTGCACAGGCGCTGCGCGGGCAGCTCGGCGATCATGCGGCACTTGCGCGCGCGGCGCTCGACCTTGCGCAGCATGATTGTGCAAACTGTGCTGCACATATGGCATCTGCGCGCGCGCTGATCGAATGTGTCGAACGCACGCTTGCATCATCCGACGGCGGTTACTTCGATTCGCCGGACGCAGGCTCGAAGCATGGTTTGCTGCGCGTACGGCTGCGGCCGATCTTCGACAACTGCGCGATGGCCGAGGCGCTGCTGACATACGATGCGCTGAATGGTGCCGGCGCATCGCGCGCGTCACGTGTGCTTGCTGCGTTCGCTGACGAATATGCGCGCTACCGTGAGCACGGCGCCCCGTATGCGCTGGCGTTGTGGAAGGCGATGCGCGAGCCGATCGAGATCGTCGTGGTTGGTGCGGAAGCGGATGCGGCGCCGTTTGCACACGCAGCATTCCAAAAATTTGCAGCGTGGCGTCTGGTGCGCGTGCTCGATCCGCAGCGTGATGCCGCTGAAATCACCGTGCGTGGTTATCCGATTGCCCAGTTGCCGGCCGCATTCGTGTGCAAGGGCACAACCTGCAGCGCACCGATATTCGATGCCGGAGATCTGTAGGGGCGAGGCTTGCCTCGCTCATGACATCGCGGGTGTGGGCGACACAAGTGTCGCCCCTACGGTCTTCGTCCCACCCACACGGTAACGTCGGCGCGCGGGGTTTGTACGCGGTGCGTTTCGAAATGCATGCCGGCGTTTTCGAACGCGGTGCGTGTGTGCGCTTCGAGCAGCGCATTCGAAGACGCTTGTCCGGTGATGCGATAGGCGAACGCGATGCTGCGCGCGAGCAGATCGCGGCCGCGTAATGCGGCGTACGGCACCACGACATAGGCACCACCTGTTCGCAGCACGCGTGTAACTTCGCGCAGCGCATGTGTTTCGAAGACGAAGCTTGCTGGGAAAGTACAGACGACGGCGGCGAAGGCCGCGTTCATGAACGGCAGCGCCAGTGCATCGGTGCGTGCGAGTGCGGCGTCTTTTCCGCAGCGTGTGCGCGTGAGTCGTCCCATTTGCGCCGAGCGGTCGACGCCAACGATGTGCATGCCCTGTTCGCGCAGGCGTGCGTGCAGGTGTCCAGTGCCGTGCGCAATTTCAAGCAGGGGCGCACCGTTGATGAAAATTTCGTGCGGTAGAAAACTGAGCGCCGCGGCGCCCCAGACTTTCCACTCACCGAGCGATGCGGCTGCGGCGACGAAGTCATAGCTCCATGCGAACGACGTATACAGGCGATCAAAGCCGAACTGAACGAGGTGGCGAACGATATTTCGAGGCATGCAGATGGTCGAGCAAATATACTTCGCCGAAATGTCAACCCACAAAGCGCTCTGCGTCGAATAAAGCGAATACGTCAGATATATTTTTTAAGTGTGGCGGACACGACGGATGAAATCGGCAGTCGTGTTGAGTGCCGTCGATGGTCGATGGCAGAAAGTGCGCCTCACCCTACAATTGCCCTCGATGTCGAAGCACACACCACTCGTCGCTGTCTTGCTGGCGTATCTCGTAATCGGCTCGTTGTTTGTCATGCGCGTTCCAGCATGGCAGGCACCTGATGAGCCGGCACACTATAACTATGCTGCAGCGCTTGTGCGCGGTGAGTGGCCGGTGATTGAGGCCTCCGATTGGGATCCGGCGCTGGTGCCGATTGCGCCGGATGCGCGCAATGTGCCGGCGGATCGCATTCACTATGAAGATCATCAGCCGCCACTGTTCTACGTGCTTGGTGTGCCAGTGTTTGCGGCGACGAATGGATCACTCACGGCGCTGCGGCTGTGGTCATTGCTGATTGGCGCCGTCGGTGTGGCAGCGTGCTACGGCGTCGTGCTGAGCCTCTTCCCGGGGCGCACGGCGCTGGCCGGCGCCGCTGCGGTCTTCTACGCACTGCTGCCGCAGCATTTGCACATCATGGCCTCGTACAACAACGATGCGTTGTCGGAGGCGTTGCTGGCGCTGACCGTGCTGCAGGCGGTGCGCATGTTTGCAAAAGCGCCGAGCCGCGGGCAGGTGCTGTTGCTTTCGCTCACCGCTGGCCTGGGGATGTGGACGAAGGCGCAGGCGTACTTGGCGCTGCCGATCGGTGTGCTGGCGCTGCTGACGGCTGATTCCAGCGCACTATTCTCCACGCGGATGAAGCGCGCTGTGCAGTTTGGCCTCGTCGCTATTGCGATCGCAGCACCGTTGTGGCTGCGCAATATTTCGACGTATGGTGGCTTCGATTTTCTTGGTCTGCAGGCGCACAACCGTGCGGTGACCGGGCAGCTGACGGCCGCTGAGCTGATTGCAAAGGAAGGGGCAGGTGGATATCTGCGTGAGGCGGCGCAGACGACGTTCCAGTCATTCTGGGGACAGTTCGGCTGGATGTCGGTGCCTGCAGGTGCGCGCATTTATCAGGCGCTGCTGCTGTTCACGCTCGCCTCGGCTGCGGCGTTCAAGCTCTGGTGGTGGCGCGGCCGCACGTCGCTCGATGTGCGACAGCGCGGTGGCATGCTGCTGCTGGCATCGTTGTATGTGCTCTCACTGTTTGCGTATGTCTGGTACAACGCGCAGTTCGTGCAGTTCCAGGGGCGCTATCTTTACACCGGCCTGATTCCAATTGCACTCGGCGCGGCGCTTGGATGGGAATGGCTCGCACGGCGCAGCATACTGGCACAGCGCTGGCTCTGGGCTGCGGTGCTGCTTGTGTTTGTCGGGCTTGACTTGTACATGTTGCTGCGCGTGATCGTGCCGGGGATGGGAAATTGAAGATTCGTAACTACTCAGGTCATCTTGTTTTCCAACACGAAACACGCGCGTGTTTCGCGGGAATGCTGATCCAGGTCTGAATAGTTACGATGATTTTCGATTGAAGCACGTTCACTGAAGCATCGGTGTGATTTATGGCTGGCGGGAAATACGAGTGACAGAAAATTTCCCCGTGACGTGGCCGGAGTGAAGCTCACGGCCGTCGGCTATTTTCAATCATTGTCTTTGTCTTCCTGCGTGCGCACTTCGCGCGGCTTCGTCGGCTGGTTGCTGCGCGCGCCGACATAGCCCATCTCCTGCAGATCTTCCATCAGGCGCGCCGCACGCGGGTACCCGATGCGCAGCTTGCGCTGCAGCAGCGATGCGCTTACGGAGCCGCTGGTGCGGATGATCTCCAGCGCCTTCTGAATCATGTCGTCTTCTTCGTCCTCGTCGTTTGAAGTGCCGCTGCCCCCGCCCTGGCTTCGGCTGCCTTCCGACTGTGCACGCTCGGCTGCCATTTCAGCGACGACCATGTCCCACGGTGTTTCCATTTTGGGCTTGCGATTGGCGACATACTCATCACCATCGCCGTCGTTGCCGTCGTCGTCGTCGCTGTCGTTGCCGTCGCCGTCGTTGCTTTTACTCTGACCCTCTTCTTCCGCCTGCATCGTGTCCTTCCACCACGCAATCACCTGTTCAATTTCTGGTTCGCTGACGAAGCAGCCCTGAATGCGCTGTGGCTGGCCACTCTCCGGATTCATGAACAGCATGTCGCCGCGGCCGAGCAGCGTTTCTGCACCAACCTGATCCAGGATCACGCGCGAGTCCGCGGACGACGCCACCGCGAAGGACATGCGCGCTGGGAAGTTGGCTTTGATCAGGCCTGTGACGACGTCGACGCTCGGCCGCTGCGTGGCGACAACCATGTGCATGCCAGTGGCACGCGCCATCTGTGCGAGCCGACAGATTTGTTTTTCAGTCTCGATCGGTGACTGCATCATCATGTCTGCAAGCTCATCGATCAGGATCACGATGCGCGGCAGCGGCTCTTCTTTGCGACCTTTCATCGCTTCGTTGAACTCGTCGATGTTGCGCGAACCGATTTCGGCAAAGCGCTTATAACGGCGCTCCATTTCCATGACCGCCCATTTGAGTACAGCGGGCAGTCGCTCTGGTTCGCTCTCCGGCTTGCCGATGATGTGTGGCAGCCCGCCGAAGCGGCTGAGCTCGACGCGTTTGGGATCGATCATCACCAGCTTGAGATCTTCGGGGCGGTTGTTCATCACCAGTGAAAGCGTAATCGCACTGATGCAGATGCTTTTGCCTGAGCCAGTTGTGCCGGCAATAAGCAGGTGCGGCATGCGCCCAAGGTCGGCGCAGACTGGGCGGCCGCTGACGTCTTTGCCGAGACCAAAGGCGAGCGGCGACTTTTCGTTGATTTTGCCGAACTCGTCGCTCTCCATGAGCGAGCGCAGATCGACCGCACTGATGGTGCTGTTGGGAACCTCAATGCCGACGAGGCTGCGTCCGGGGATGGGTGCTTCGATGCGAATGGACGATGCGGACAGCGCGAGTGCGAAATCGTTTTGCAGTGCTGCGATTTGGCCGACGCGAATTTTTTGCCGGCGCACTTCACCATTCAGGCCGGGCTTTTCCAAATAGCCGGGTTCGACACCGAATTGTGTCACGGCTGGTCCGCGCCGAATTTCAACGACTTTGCCGGCGAGCGCGAAATGTATGAGCGTAGTTTCGATGATGTCTGCCTGTCGGCGTACATCCGCATCCCCATTCTGGGTAACTTTGATGCGCTTGAGCAGATCGAGCGGCGGCAGCGTATCGGGGCGCGGTACCCAGGCTTTCTTTTCAACTTTCTGTGTATCGCGCGATTCGGTCGGCTGTGGTGCGCTTGTATTCACACCTTCACGGCCTTCATGAATAATGCGCGCTTTTGATCGAATCTCGAGGGGCGTGCCGGATTCTGTTGGTGGAATATTCAGCGGCCGTGTGTGCGTGATAGCGGGCTTGTTGAATGTTCCGTCGGCCGATTCATCCGCTGTTTCGTCATCGATCGGCCGATTCATCTGCCGGCCGTGGATCGGTGTGGTGCTGTGAGCTGTGCTGTTTTGCGTATTGCGGCGCGCCTGCTGTGATGGGATGCTGAATGCGAGGCCGGTGAGATATGGGCGTGCAGCGATGAATGTGGTGATGCCAAAGAGAAAAAGCCAGATTGTCGTGGAGAGCATCTGGCCGCCTATGGACTCGCCATTGATGCGCAGCGCGCGCTGCAGCACTTCGGCGAACACCCAGCCCAGTGCGCCACCACCACTGCCGCTACGCACCAGATCATAGGGGGCTGTGTCGAAGGCGAGTGAATGCACGAGCGCGAGGAAAGAAAAATATGCGGCTTCGAGTGCGATGACGTTGGCCGGCGACGACAACCGCTTCGTCAGCAGCGCAGCCCCGCTGGCGGACATCAGCAATGCAAGAATCAGCGCGCCAAAATAGCCGGTCGCACGTTGCAGCAGTGAGGCCCACGCATCAGCGACGCCGCCTGTATTGATTTGCAGCAACGACGACAGCGTGAACACGCCGGCGATGATCAGCAGCACGCCACTTGCGCTGCGCAGCAGGGCGCTGCGATTGAGAAGTGACGCGGCGGATGCCGCAGGTGCCTTGGAAGACTTGCTACTCACGTGCGAATTATACGAATGCCGAACGCGCTTTTTTGTGCAGAGAAAAAAAAGGAGCAGAGCTTGCAGATGTGTGGGTTTGCCCCAACGTTTGGATGTGCTTATTCCGCAGCGACGCTGCGCATGCTGAGTGCCAGCCGCCGCTGCTGTGAATCGACACCGATCACGCGCGCGGTCACTTCTTCGCCTTCGTGGATGACGTTGCGCGGATGTACGAAGCTGCCGTCCGCCAGCTCTGAGATATGCACGAGCCCTTCGAGGTCGTTTTCGACTTTGATGAATGCGCCGAACTGCACCACATTTGTGACGATGCCGCGCACGGTTTGTCCGATGTGATACCGCATCTCGATGCCTTCCCATGGATTGTGCTTGGCGCGTTTGAGGCTGAGCGCGATGCGACCTTCCTGTGGTGAGATGCTCATGACATAGGCGTCAACTTCCTGGCCGATCTGCAGCAGGTCGCGCGGATGATTGACGCGGCTCCACGCGAGTTCACTGACATGGACAAGGCCTTCGTAGCCGCCGAGGTCGATGAAAGCGCCAAATGCGGTGAGGTTGGTTACAACGCCGCGACAGGTATCACCGGCGTGAAGCTCGAAGAGCACCTGCGGAATTTCACGGGGTGCCTCTTCATTCTGCAATTCGCGCTCGCTGAAGACGACGCGTTCCTGCGCCGGGTCAAGTTCGATGATACGCACGGTAAGCGAGCGGCCAACGTTGCTGGCGAGCCCGGCACGTCGCTCGAGTTCGTCGCAGTCCGGGCTGATTGAATGCACGTGAGACGAAGGAATAAAGCCGCGCAGGCCGCGGTACAGCACGATCAGCCCGCCACGATTGCAGCCGGTGACTTCGACTTCCAACACTTCGCCACTGCGCATCATGTGTTCGAGCGACGCCCACATGGCATTGTGGTCGTGTGGGGAAGCGCCTGTGGCTTCCCGATCTGCGCCTGCGGACCGCGTGGGTGGAATTGGCATTTGCTCTACTTCTGTAAGCAGCGCGCGCCAGTAGTTTTCATCCGGTTCAAAATCTTCGTAACGATTTGCCATGTGTTGCCCCCCATCCGTACGGGAGCGACCAAACCTTAGTCGAGAAACCCGTGATTTGCGGACTCCGTTCAGGGTTAGTCACTGCTATCCGTACATTGTTGACGAGCGCAAGTCTATAATCTTCGCGTTAGTCGTGCAACGGATTGTTGAAAGACCGAGAAAAATAAATGGAAACCTGGACGCGCGCGCGCACACGCTGGATGCTTGTGCCCTTCATCGATGTGGCTGTACGGTTGGGACTCACGCCGAATTCACTGACGGTGCTGGGTTTCGTGCTGAATGTAATTGCCGGCATTTTGGTCGGATTCGGCTATGTGTTCGCTGGCGGTGCCGTGATGACTGCGCTGGCGATGCCACTCGATGCGCTCGATGGCGAGCTTGCACGCAAGACGAATCAGATGAGCCGCTTCGGCGCATTCTTCGACTCCACGCTCGATCGTTTTGCAGAGGGCGCGCTGCTCATGGGGCTTGCAGCGTATTTCGTGCAGCGCAACGACATTGCTGGAGTGGTGATTACTTTCATCGCGCTGGTGGGGTCGCTGATGGTCAGCTACACCCGTGCGCGCGCAGAAGGGCTGGGGATCGACTGCAAGGTTGGACTGTTCAGCCGCTTTGGTCGCTTTCTGCTGCTCGCCGCCGGTCTGCTCCTCGTGCAGGTGACGCCGATGATTTGGGCGTTGGCGATCTTGAGCAATTACACGGCGATCGAACGCATTGTGTACGTGTGGCGCGTGCTGCGCAAAGAGGACGCTGCAAAGTAGCTTTTCCCTATTTCTCATGAAATGGTAGCGAGTCAGGTTAGCTGGTTTTCCAGCACGAAACACTGATCCAAGCCTGAGCCGCTGCCGTTGCTCATGCAATGCCGACAAGGTCTGAACGCGTCCCGTCTCCGCCGAGTTGTTTGATCTGTGCAGCGCTGCAGCCGATGGCATGCAGCGGCCGTACGATGTCCTTCGCCAGGTCTGGAACGAAGCCGGTAATGATGCGCAGCTCGTCTGCGGCGAAGAGTGTGTATTCACCGACGTGTGCGGGCACGAGAATCGAATCGCCCGCGCGCAGTTCCAGTCGTTCGTCGCGCACCTGAATTGCGCCTGCGCCGCTCAGCACGGTGAGCAGATGCGGCGATGCGCTGCGTGTGTTGCTTGTGTCGATGTCGGTGATGCGTTTGAGCGTGGCGGCGAAATAGCGACATGCGGCAAGCATGCGCGTCTCGGTGCCGTTGGAACTGCTGTATTCAATGGGTGTGATCGTGTGTGCGAGAACTGGCTCGTAGTCAGCGATCGCGGCGGATTGTTCGAGGTGTAGTTCGCGGCCGTCAGAGGCTGGGCGATCCCAGTCGTACAGGCGGTACGTGATGTCGCTGGACTGCTGCAGTTCGTAGATTCGCAGCCCAGGGCCGAGCGCATGAATCATGCCATGTGTGTTGATCAGCACGTCGTCGGCGGAAACTGCGACGGTATCGAACATGTCACGAATGGCGCCGGTGCGTGCGGCGCGTATCAACTCATCCGGCCTGAGCTTTTGCGTGAGGCCATGGATAACGCGTGCGCCGGGTGCGGCATCCAGCACATACCAGAATTCGCATTTGCCGTACGGTACCCCTTCGCGCGCGCGCGCCTGCCCATCGTTTGGATGCAGCTGCACCGAGAGCCAGTCTTCGGCGTCGAGGAATTTGGCCAGCAGCGGGAAGCGCGCCACGCCATCGACGACGAAGCCTGCGCCGTGCACGCCGAGCATTTCCTGTGGAAAATCGCGCACGACCTCCGCGAGTGTGCGCCCTTGCAGCGGTCCGTTTTGCACTGGCAGCGATTCGTGAATGAGCCACGCTTCACCGATGTGTCGTTCGGTGCACGCCTCGCCGACGAGCGGCTCCAGCGCATGACCACCCCACACTTTCTCTTTTAGCAGGGGTCGGAAACGCAGCGGGTAATTGGGAATGTTCGTCACAAGTAACGCTCCACTTTCGCCGACTTCAACAGGCCAGCGATCCATCCTTCCAGCGCATGCTGTTGCAGGGCGGAGTAATTCACTTCATTGAGCGGCTGCATTTCACGTGCGACGACGCGCACGATATGGAAGCCGGCCGGGCTGGCGATGATGCCACTCGTATCGCCCGGCGCGAGGTTGAATGCCGCCTCTTCCACTTCCGGCCACAGCACTGCGTCGGCGCCGCGTGGGAACCAGCCGAGGTCGCCTTCGTCTGCGCGCGTGCCTTCGTCGATCGAGTAGCGCGTGGCGAGCGGGCCAAACACGGCACCGGCGTTGAGCTTTTCCAGAATTTGCTGCGCTTCAATTTCCGTGGCGGCCAGAATGTGGAATGCGCGTACGTGATCGGCTTCGCGTGGAATGTTCACAACGACTTTGTCACGCAGCGCAGAGGTCATCAGCGCGATGCGAACGCGTTCACGCGCTTCTTCCTGTGTGAGCTTGCTGGCGGCCAGCCAGGTGACGTAGGCATCATCGCCGCCGGCTCGTGCGCGCGCAATATTGATTTCCTCGTCAATCTGTTGTTCGCTGATCGTGATGCCCAGTCGCGTCGCTTCCTGCAAAATCAAGGCGTTCTCAATCAGGGTGTTGAGTGTGGTTTTCTGCACCTCGGCAGCCTGCGCACTGTTTGGATCGACGTCATCGAGATAGTGTGCCAGTTCTGCGTGAAACTGTTCGATGGTGATGGGGCTGCCGTTGACGATCGCAGCGAGCGGCAACGGTGTCGCCGTTGGAGGCAGTGGCGACGCCGTCGGCGCTTTGATCGTGATATGAACCAGCGGCTGGGCAGCCGATTGTTCTGCGCCCTCCGCTTGCGAACGGGGGACGGTTCCACCTGCTGTTTTGCATGCGCTGATCAGCGCAATGCTGAACAACGCAGTCACAATTACGCGTGTAGTGGAATGTCTCGTTTCGTTCATGAGAAGGCAACTTTACCTGACCTTGTCAGTTCGCTTGTACGCTTGGGTGCATTCGCCAAAAGGGGCGATTTGGTCATCCGCCATCGCGTGGCCCATCGTTGGTAAATCCCTCGAAACGCGCTATCTCCCTCCCCC
>CANJQH010000031.1 GCA_947476335.1 Anaerolineae bacterium
CATCGCCTCCCCACTCAACGAAATGTTCGCGCACTGGTGTCGCACGGCATCGACATCATTCGCGCATCAGTATGTTCGCTGCGTACTCTCCTTGCCGACTGCTTGCCACCGCCGCTTTGGCATATTCGCTGCAAGACGTTCAAAAGAGCTGCGAGCCATGTCCCCTTGTGAGGGGGCCGGGGGTGAGGTTCGCGGGGTGAAATTCGCAGCCAAGAGCGTCAACTCAGGCAGCAAAGACACCCCTCTCCCGAAGGGAGAGGGGTCGGGGGTGAGGTTCGCACGCCCAGAGGCCGGGGGTGAGGTTCGCGGGGTGAAATTCGCAGCCAAGAGCGTCAACTCAGGCAGCAGAGACACCCCTCTCCCGAAGGGAGAGGGGTCGGGGGTGAGGTTCGCGCGCAAGAGTTCGAGTTTGGCGGGTAGCTGTGTCAGGTGCGCTTGAGCGCTTCGACACCGCCGACGATATCCAGCAGTTCGTTGGTGATGGCCTGCTGACGCGCTTTGTTGTAGCTGAGCGTCAGGTTGCCGATCGCCTCGCTGGCGCTGTCGGTTGCGTTGCGCATGGCGACGCGTTGGGCGTTGTAGAAGCTGGCCTGAGATTCGAGCAGGGCTTGGAAGACCTGCATCTCGGTCAGCCGTGGCAGCAGCGTGTCGAGGATGACGGACGGATCCGGTTCGAAGTCGTAGGCTGGCTTGGGGCCGGACGACGCCGCGTCGGGCGCGATGTCGGCGGCGGTGAGTGGGAGCAATCGCTTGATGATCGGCTTCTGCACCGTGGGGGTGATGAAGTCGGTGCAGGCGATATACACCTCGTCGTACTGCCCGTTGAGGAAGCCCTCGATGAGCATGTGCGTGGCCGGCGTGGTGTCGAGCAGCGTCGGGCGGGCGGGGTAATTGCTGAAGTCTGCGGTGATCTTGCCGCCGAGGCGCTGCACCAGTTCACGGCCCTTCTTGCCCATGGTGATCCAGGTCACCGGCTTGCCGTAGCTGCGGGCGAAATTCCATGCGCTGCGCGTGACGTTGCTGTTGAATGCGCCGCACAGGCCGCGATCGGCGCTGATAAGCAGGACTGCGGCGCTTTGGATGCTGCTGCGCGAGGTGAGCAGCGGGTGGCGGGTTTCGCCACCGGCCAGCGAGGCGATGCTCGCGAGCAGGTCGCGGGCCTTCGTCGAATACGGCCGCGTCGATTCCACAGCCTGCTGCGCACGGCGCACGCGGCCGGCCGCGACGGACTCGAGCGCCTTCGTGATCGTCTTGATGTTTTTGACGCTTTTGATGCGTCGCTTGATGTCTCGTGCGCTTGCCATGGGTTGGTACGAAACGTCTGCGAGGACCGAATCCCGTCGATTTTCTCCCGGAGGAGGGAATCGACAGGCTTCGGCTTCGCTGGACGTGTGATCGGCTTACTTGAACGAGCGGTTGAAGCCTTCGATCGCGGCCTTGAGCTTGGCGATCGTATCGTCCGTCAGACGTTTGTCCGTCATGATTGCGTTGACGATGTTCGGATACGAAATTTCGAGATGCTTCAGGAACTCGCCTTCCCAGTCACCGACACGATTGACGGCGACCTTGTCGAGGAGGCCATTGGTGGCGGCGAAGATGGCGGAGACTATGGCCCACAGCGGGCGCGGTTCGTACTGGCGCTGCTTGAGCAGCTCGGTGAGTCGTCGGCCGCGGTCGAGCGTGGCCAGGGTGGTCTTGTCGAGGTCGGAACCGAAGGCGGCGAAGGCAGCAAGCTCGCGGAACTGCGCGAGTTCGAGCTTCATGCGGCCGGCGACCTGCTTCATCGCGCGTGTCTGGGCGTCGCCGCCGACGCGGCTGACCGAGATGCCGACGTTCATGGCCGGGCGGATGCCGGAGTTGAACAGGTCGGTTTCGAGGAAGAGCTGGCCGTCGGTGATCGAAATCACGTTCGTCGGCACGTAGGCCGAGATGTCGCCGAGCTGCGTCTCGATGAGCGGCAGCGAGGTGAGCGAACCGCCGGAGTGCGGATTGCGCACGATCTTGTAGCCCTCGCCCATGGGCTTCATGTCATGTTTGGCGTTCTCATCACCGATGGCGCCGGTGTAGATCTTGCCGTTCACACTTTCGCCGTTGCCCCAGTCGCTGTTGTCGTCCACCTTGCGGATGACATAGTCGTAGGCCAGGCGGCAGGCGCGCTCGAGCAGGCGGCTGTGCAGGTAGAAGATGTCGCCGGGGTAAGCTTCGCGCGCCGGCGGGCGGCGTAGCAGCAGCGAAACCTGGCGGTAGGCGTAGGCATGCTTGGTCAGGTCGTCGTAGACCGCCAGCGCGTCGTTGACGAATACGCCGCTGACCGTCACGCCGCTTTCCATGATCTCTTCGCCCATGGCTGTGCCGGCATACGGGGCGATGTACTGCAGCGTGGCCGAATCCGACGCTGAGGCGACGACGACGATGGTGTATTCCATCGCGCCATACTGCTCGAGGATTGACACGACGCGGGCGACCTGCGCCAGCTTCTGGCCGATGGCGACGTAAATGCAGACGACGCCCTTGCCCTTTTGGTTGATGATCGTGTCGAGACAGACCGTGGTCTTGCCGGTCTGACGATCGCCGATGATCAGTTCACGCTGACCGCGGCCGATCGGAATCAGTGCGTCGATGGCCTTGATGCCCGTCTGCAGCGGTGTGTCAACGTTGGCGCGCTTGATCACGCCGGGGGCGACGCGCTCGAGCGGGCGGAATTTGTCCGTCTGAATCGGGCCTTTGCCATCAATCGGGCGACCGAGCGGGTCTACTACGCGACCGATGAGCGCCTGGCCCACCGGCACGGAGATGACACGGCCAGTCGAGCGAACGGTGTCGCCCTCTTCAATGTCCTTGAACTCGCCGAGGATAATCACGCCGACTTCATCCGGTTCGAGGTTGAATGCCAGGCCGAGCGTGCCGTTCTTGGTGAATTCCACTAGTTCCTGCGCCTGCACGTTGGCAAGGCCTGAGACGCGGGCAATGCCGTCACCGACCTGCATAACGGTACCGACGTCCACCGCAGAAAGTGTGGGTTCAAATTTGTCGATCTGAGTCTTCAATGCCTCTGCAATGGCGTCGAGGCTGAATGGCGCCGCGTCCGAACGAATCATTTAGACTATCCTCCAGATAGGTTTCCAGCAACAAAATTAGCGGGGCAAGTATACCTGTTTCATGCGAAACATCTGTGTCTTTAACGTCCTGGCTTCTTTTGCGCTTCTTGCCAATTTTTCCTGCTTCTTTATACAAATTTACACAGACTTACAACGTCGGACGCACCCGTCGGACGCACCCAGGGTGCGCGTGAAGTGGGTGCGGTGTCACGGAATTTCTGCTTCGAGCAGCGGCAGCGGGTCGATAGTGACGCCGCCGACGGCGGTTTCGAAATGCAGATGCGGGCCGAGCACGCGGCCGGTGGCGCCTGTGAAGCCGATGACGTCACCGGCGTCGACAAAATCGCCGGGTTGCACGGCAAATTTCGACAGATGGCAGTAGACCGTGAAAAAACTGCGTCCGTGGTCGATGATGACTACGTTGCCACGGATGGGAAAATTCTGTGCAGCGACGACCTTGCCAGCGGCTGCGGCGCTGATGGCGACGCCTTGTCGCGCCGGCATGTCGATGCCGCTGTGATAGGTCTTTAGCATGCCACCGTTGAAGGTGCGGCGCGTCCCGTAATAGGAAATAATCTTGCCGGGGATCGGCTGCTGCAGCGTCCCGTTCCAATATTGTGCACCGGTGAAATTACGCATGAAGATGCCATCAAGGGCGGCGCGTTCCTCTTCATTGATATCGATCGCCAGTAGCGGCTCGAGTTTGGCGCTAATGGTTAGATTTTCATAGCCATAGGCGCCGGCGCCGATTTGCAGGCGCCCCCGAATCGTTCCGGGCAGGCCGTCGTTCGTGATGGCGCGCATCGTCACCGTGTATACGCCGGGGTTTTGCAGCGCGTCGACGCCGGTGAGCGCCAGGTAGGCGTCGCCTTTTTGCACGAAGGTGAGTGGCCGCCCGGCCAGTGTGCCGACGAGCGATTGCAGCGCGCTGTGCGTCGTCACACTGACGACGATGACGTCGCCCTGCGTCGGCAGCGGCGGGCTGATGTGCACGGAGGCGAATGGTTCGGGCAGCGCCGATGATGGGCCGACTGTCGGAATGCGCAACCATTGGCCGATGACGAGGCAGTCGGCGCAGGCGAGCGTATTGGCGCGCTGTAATTTGCTGAGCACGACGCCGTATTGCGCGGCGATGCCGGTGAGCGTGTCGCCGACCTCCACGCGATGCAGGCGCATGGGTTCACTATCACCCTGTGGCAGCAGCAGCTTTTGGCCGGTCAGCAGCAGATCGCTGCGCGTCAGTCGATTCAGCTTCGCCAGCACTCTTACGTCCGTTCCATGCAATGCAGCGATGGTTTCGAGCGTTTCGCCGATCTGCACCACGTGCACGGGTGCGTCAGAGGTATCGACTGCCGGCGCTGGCGTTGGTGGCGATTCTTCGGGCGCAGCAGTGGCAATCACCTCGATGACGGGCGTGGGAATTTCCACCACCCCGTCAACATTTGCCGGGGTCTCAGTCGGCGTAGTTTCCTGCGCGACCGCTTGCCTCGGCGCAGGCGCAGAAGCGAACAGACACAGCAGCAGCGGTGCGCAGATGAAGAATATATGCAGGCGTCGACGCTGAATCGAAATCATCACTTGAGTGCGATTATTTTACGGCAGGTGATTTATCAAAAATGACGTATCGTGTCGAATTTGCTTCGTGATTAGTTGCAATAACTGCGAAATTAAAGAATTTATGACTTTATTTATAAAAGTAGATGATGTTTTTCTGTGCTTTCGTGCAAACTTGGATGCCGATGCTGAAAAATTTAGTGAGTGACGTGAAAAGATTCACCATGACGCACACCATGCAATCACCATGATGTCGGGGGAAGCTCGCCGGCCCGGTCGCGTCAACGAACGTGATAACGAGATGCTCTGCTTTTGACGCGCAATCTGGGGCGTATGGGTTGATCGCATGGCCTGCGATGACTGCGCTGTAGCTGAAAAAACGGCCCGAGCACGGGGCATCGTTTTAAATTCGAGCATTTCTTGCAGGCCAGAAACATCAGAAAGTCAGAAATGCGCATCAGAAACGCGAATGGTTTCTAATACGCCCCATTATGCAAAAACGCCGGCTCGACCGCGTCGCTTTGACTTCCATTATTGTTGCGCATACATCCGTTGATATGCAGACTGGTTCGCTGGTCGCGCTGCTTCCGACGTTGCTGGCGACTTTTCATCTTGACTATGCATCTGCGGCGGCGCTGGTGACGGCGAACAACGTGGCGATTGCCGTGGCGCAGCCGCTGTTCGGCATCATAGGCGATCGGCGGCCGGTGCGTTGGCTGTCGCTGGCGGGCTGTGCTGCGTGCGGGCTGGCGATGACGACGATCACATGGCTGCCGAGTTACTGGCTGGTATTCATTGCCGTGATTCTCAGCGGCCTCGGGTCAGCGCTTTTTCACCCGGAGGCGCTGGCGAACACGCGCATCATCAGCGGCGATCAAACGGCGACCGGCACGAGCTGGTTTTTCCTCGGCGGCAACCTGGGCTTTGGCGGCGGCCCGCTGCTCGTCGGGTTGTTGATCAACGCGTTCGGACCGCGCGCGGCTGTGGGGCTGATCGTGCCGACGGTGATTGGTTGTGCGGTGCTGCTGGCGCAGATGCGCAAATTCGGGCGAATATCCGCCGCCGCCGCGGTTACTGTGAATGCGCCTGCGGTTGATGTTGCGCCACCTGTCGCGACCGGCCGCTCGGTTGCCGGCTTCGTCGCATTCCTGATGCTGTTGATTGTGTTGCGCTCGGTGGCGTTCGAGGGTTTGAAGACGTTCATTCCGCTCTACTTTTCGCAGGTGACTGGCCACAGCGCGGCTGAATTTGCACCGCTGTTGTCTGCGTTGTCGCTGGCCGGCATTGTTGGCACGGTATTCAGCGGGCCGCTGGCTGATCGAGTTGGCCGGCGCAACACGATGGTGGGAGCGATGGTCGCCGCTATTGCAACGCTGTTTTGGTTTATGCACAGCGATGGCGTGCTGCAAATCGTGGCGATCAGCCTGTTCGGCATTGCCATGACGGCACCATGGACGATCACGGTCACCATGGTGCAGGACGCGATGCCGCGCAACCTCGGCTTGGCGGGTGGGCTGACGCTGGGTACGGCGTACGGTGCGGCTGGCATCGGCGTAGGCCTGCTCGGCCTTCTGGCGAATGCGGCTGGCCTGGCGTTCACCCTACAGTTCATTACGTGGGTTCCGGTGCTGGTGCTGGTGCTCAGTTTCTTCGTGCCAGAGCGGCCGCGGGTGTCGCTGGTGCCGGCGCAGGCTGCATAAAAAACCTGTGGATGTACCCACTTAGACCTTAGACCTACGCCTTCACTGCCGACGTAGAATAATTATCCGCCGATATTACGAACGGCCGTCGTCGTTCGTTTGGGAGATTTTCAAAATTATGTACATCGATTCCGTTCATGCGCGCGAAGTTCTCGACTCACGCGGCAACCCGACCGTCGAAGTTGACGTGACTCTCGAGGACGGCGGCTTTGGCCGCGCCAGTGTTCCGAGCGGCGCCAGCACCGGTGCACACGAGGCCGTCGAACTGCGCGATGGCGACAAGGCGCGTTTCCTGGGCAAGGGCGTGCGCAAGGCTGTGAATTTCGTCAATACCGAGATCGCTGCTGCGATCGAGGGTTGGTATGCGTTCGACCAGACCGGCCTGGACAAGCTGCTGAATCAGGTTGACGGTACGGAAAACAAGGGCAAACTCGGCGCGAATGCCATCCTCGGCGTGAGCCTGGCCACGGCCAAGGCTGCGGCGAGTCAGCTGGAAATTCCGCTGTACCGCTACATCGGCGGTGTGAACGCGCATGTTCTGCCGACGCCGATGCTGAATATTCTCAACGGTGGCAAGCACGCGCACGACAGCACCGACCTGCAGGAATTCATGATCCTGCCGCATGGTGCGCCGACCTTCGCCGATGCGTTGCGCTGGGGTGCTGAGGTGTATCACAGCCTGAACAAGACGCTGCACGCCAAGGGCTACGGCACCAACGTCGGTGACGAGGGTGGTTTCGCACCCAGCCTGCGCAGCAATGCTGAGGCAATTGAGGTCATTCTTGAGGCGATTGAAAAGGCTGGGTACAAAGCCGGGGAGCAGATCAGCATCGGCCTCGACTGCGCGGCGACCGAGATGTTTGAGAACGGAAAGTACAGCCTGCCGAAGGAGAGCAAAAAGCTCGGTAGCAGCGAAATGGTGAAATTCTGGGTGAACTGGGTCAAGCAGTACCCGATCGTTTCGATTGAGGATGGCCTGGCTGAAGACGACTGGGCTGGCTGGGCTGAGCTCACTGCCGAGCTGGGCGACAAGGTTCGCCTGATTGGTGATGACCATCTCGTCACGAACGTGAAGCGCATCGAGCGCTCGATTCGTGAGAAAACCTGCAACGCACTGCTGTGCAAGGTGAATCAGATCGGCACGTTGAGCGAGAGCATCGCTGCGGTCGAGATGAGCCACCGTGCCGGATGGGGCGTGGCGGTGTCGCATCGCTCGGGCGAAACCGAGGACTCGACGATCGCCGACCTGGTGGTGGCGCTGAACACCGGCTTGATCAAGACCGGCGCGCCGGCGCGTGGTGAACGCACGGCGAAGTACAACCAGCTGTTGCGCATCGAAGAAGAGCTCGGCGAGGCTGCGCGCTATGCCGGTCGCATGGCGCTGAAGTAGGGACGACGCCTGTGTCGTCTGACGGCCTGGCTGCGCCAATCAATGATTCCAGTGCTCTCGTTCGCACTTCTGGCGGCGTGGGCGACGGCGGCCGTGCTTGGGCTGCGTATGCTGCTTCGGCAGCGCGCGGCCGGCGCGGCCGTGTTCGTTTTCGCTTGTGTGGCTGTAGCGGCGCAGGCTGCGGCGAGCTTGATTCCGGTCGGCATTGGCGAGCCGCTGATTCGCCTCTCCATCCTGCAGTTTGTGCTGGCAGCGACAGGCGCACTGATGGCGGGCTCGTTGGTCGGTATACGTATGCGTGTGCCTGGCGATCGCATTGTGATTGTTGCAGCGGTGCTCGGTGTGCCGATGGCTGTGGGGGCGCTGTGGATGCTGTCTGTGGCATCGACGCCGCCGCGTGAACGCGAGCGTGATGCGGTGCTGCGTCCGATTGCGCTCCCACCTGGTTTTCGCCTCAACATCTATGCCGACGCCGCGTCTGTGCCGGCGGTGGAAGGCGCGTTCGACAACCCGACGGTGATGACTTTTGGCGAGGATGGGATTTTTGTAGCTGACATCGCCGGCAACATCTGGCGTGGCGCTGATGCGGACGGCGACGGCCGTGTCGATGCGCTGCACAAATACGCCGACGGTTTTCAACTGCTTGTGGGGCTGGCGTGGCGCGACGGCGAGCTGTACGTGTCAAGCGCTGGCAAAATTGAAGCGCTGCGCGATTCGAACGGCGACGGTCGCGCCGATGCGCGGCGCATTCTCGTCAAGAATCTTCCGACGATGGTCTTGCAGCCACATTCAAACAACAGTCTGACGTTCGGCCCGGATGGGCGTTTGTATTTTGGTGTGGGAAGCACTGTGGCGGGTGGCCCCGAACCACAGCCTCTGGCCGGCGCAATTTTGTCGGCCAACCCCGATGGAGGCGATGTGCGCGTCGAGGCGCGTGGCTTTGGCAACCCTTTCGAAATTGCCTTCAACACTGCTGGTGCGATGTTCGCCGGTGACAACCAGGCGGGCGAAGTGAACGACGAGTTCAACTACATCGTGCCGGGCGGCGACTACGGCCCCGGCGGTGATCGCGCACCGATCGCGGCGTTCCCCGTCCATTCCACACCGACGGGGTTGACCTTCTATGACGGCGTGATGTTCCCGCGCGCGTATCGCGGCACGATGTTTGCCGCATTGTGGATGCGCGGCGAAGTAGTGAATCTTGAACTGACCGCTGGACGCGACGGTGCGTATTCGGCGCGGCCGAACGTGTTCGCCAGCGGTTTTTTGTATCCGGTCGATGTGGTGGCTGGGCCGGACGGTGCGCTATATATCGCCGACTTCGGCACGAGCACGGTTTATCGTGTGCGCTATGGCGCGTAGTAAATACGTGCAGGGGATTTTGTGCGAAAAAACGTCCTGGTGTGTCTTTGTTTGTTTGGTGCGCTGCTCGTCGCCTGCACATCTGCACTGCCGACGGGGGATGCGGTGCGTGGACGTGCCTTGTTCAACGCGCCGGTGGCTTCGCTGCGCGGCGATTTGCCAGCGTGCAGCCGCTGTCATGCTGTGGAAGCGCGGCGTCCGTCGCCTATGGGCCTCGGCACAAATTTTCATGATCTCGGCGCGCGGGCTGGCCGCACGGTGCCTGGGAAAACCGCAGCCGACTACTTGTACACGTCCATCGTGAACCCCGATACATTTCTGGCGGGTGGCTATCAGGATGGCCTGATGTCGCGTGAATATGAAAAACTACTCACGCGACAGCAGATTGATGATCTGGTTGCGTATATGCTTACCCTTCGTTAGACGAGATAGACGAGATAGACGAGATAGACGAGATAGACGAGATAGACGAGATAGACGAGATAGACGAGATCGCTGATTTCTCATCGCCGAGCACGCCGTTTCTCTCCTTCCAGATGCATTCAGGTGCATTCAGGTGAATGAGAGGGAGGTGGCGTGGGTTGCGGCAATTGCTGCAGTGAAGTTGCTGCATTGAAATTAAGCCGTGCGGTGAAATCCATTCGGGGGTACATCCCTCCTCCGTCGGATGCACAAGAGAGACTTGCCGGGGAATAATTTAAGTGAGTCGCCAAAAGTTCTGGCGGCAGATTCGCCTCCCCCGCTTTGCGGGGGAGGCGAATCTGCCGGACAAAACTTATGGACAGGAACTTAGGGGTGCATTTATGCTTGTTTTGTATGATTGCGCCTCAGCCAAACCATGAATAAAACACTTTTGACCCGTCGTCATCTGCTGAAGCTCGGCGTCGCCGGGGCAATGGGTGCGTTGCTGCCTGCGCATGCGACGTGGGCCCGCACTGCGGCGCGCAGCAGCGTTCCGGCGCTGCGCGCGGCCAACGACAAGAAATCCATCGGTTACGGACTGGTGTTGTCCGGTGGCACACTGCTGCGCGTCGAGCCGAACATCAAGGCGAAGAAAGTCAAGGCGCTCAAGCGCGACGAAGTCATCGAGCTGCTCGAGCGCGTCGACGCCGATTCCGGCTCGGCCTATAACAAGGTCTGGTACAAAGTCGACGGCGGCTATGTACACTCCGCCAACGTGCTGCCGGTGCCGAATCAGTCGGGCAACGTGCCGATCACCGAGGCCGGCGAATTTGGATTTTGGGCTGAGCTGACCGTGCCGTATTTCGACGTGCGCGTCGGCGCTGGCTTGACAACCGGCAGGAGCAAATATCGCTATTACGGCAGCACCGTGTACAAAGTGAAGAACGTCGTCAAGTCTGCTGATGTGTCTCCGGCGGGCAAGACGCTGTTTGGTGCGATCGACAATTACTGGTATCAGCTGGACGATGAGCAGTTCCCTGCAAACTATTTCGTGCCTGCGTCATACATGCGCATCATCGTCGAAGAAGAAATGGAGCCGATCTCCGGCAACCTCGACCCGCACGACAAGAATCTGCTGGTGAATTTGAAAGAACAGCGCGTGCACGCGTACGAGAAGGGCAAGGAAGTCTGGACCTGCCGCTGTGCGACTGGGAAGAACTACAACGGCGGTGATTTTCAGACGCCGAAGGGCGATCATTTTGTGTACCGCAAGACGCCGAGCCAGCATATGTGGGGCGGCATCGTCGGTGACGAAGGCTCGTTCGATCTGCCGGGCATTCCGTGGGTGAGCTACTTCACCACTGGTGGCGTGGCTTTCCATGGCACATACTGGCACAACGACTACGGCGCGCCGCGCAGCCATGGCTGCGTGAACGTTACGTCTGAAGATGCGAAATGGTTGTTCCGCTGGAGCATGCCGTATGCCGATTCGAATCCGGAGAACTGGTACACGCAGGCGCCGTGGCGCAAACCAGATTTCAACAAAGTCACAGTGGTGAAGGTGGTCTGAAGGCAGCGAACTGCAGTGCGCGCGCATCTCGCGCTGTGTGTGCACAGAAAACGGTTCGTCGAAGTTAATTTTTTCGTGCCTACTCAGGCTGGCCAATTTCCAACGCGAAACACGCTATTCTTTCCCCCGTGCATGTTAGGGACATGTGGGCATGGCAGACCGTCCCCCTTCGGGGGAGGGAGATAGCGCGTTTCGAGGGATGTACCAACGATGGGCCGCACGCGATGGCGAATGACCCAATCGCCCCTTTTGGCGAATGCACACTTGAAAAACGGTGCCGACTCAGGCCATCCGGTTTTCCAACACACCACACACGATTCCTGCTCCTGCAGAGACCTGCATCACGTGTTCCACAGGAAATACTGATTTAGGTCTGAATAGTTACGAAAAACTTTTTTTGGGGGGCGTATCCAGTGTTTAGGGCGAACGGAAACAACCTGTCAGCCAAATGTCACCCACGAACGCTACTTACAGAATAGACTAACGAACATCACTCGTCAGCGTATGATTCGAGTCTTGGTCGTTCAAGCGATCGCACTCGGCGGAGGTTACGAACACATGGCATCCCTTCTCGAAAAAGTTTCCACTCTGGTCTCAGCCAATCTGCACGCGCTCGTCGACAAAGCCCTGCAGGCAAACTCGATGGCCGTCATCGACCAGTACATCCGCGACGTCGACAACAACCTCGACGCTCTCGAAGATGCGGCTGCCACCGTCGGCGGCCAAGTCAAGACGCTGCAGCGCAAGCGTGATGAATTCAAGAAACAGATGGACGAGCTCGATCGCAACATCGACATCTTCGTCACGCAGGGTAAGAACGATCTGGCTCGCGCAGCACAGACAAAATTCAACAGCACCAAGGGCCTCTTCGAAACCTACCAATCGCAGCTCGAACGCCAGGAAAGCGAGTACAAGTCGCTGCTCGATGCGCGCCTCAAGTTACAGGCCAAGCTGACCACAATTCGCCAGCAGCGCGAAGAGATGGCGGCACTGCTCGACCTGGCCAAGGCCAAGGAAATCACCGCGCGCACCATCCGTTCGCTCGATGATCTGGCCGGCGCCGGCGACACTGACGTGGCGCGTATGGCGGAAGGCATCCGCACGCGGCTCGACCAAGCCTCAGCCCGCTCCGAAGTCGCTGCGCAAAACCTTGATACGCAAATGGACGACGTACTCGGCCGCGGCGAACTCGACGCACAGCTCGAAGAGCGCAAGCGCCGCCTCGGCATCGGTCAATAATCGCAACAACTCAGGTCGAGAATTCCGCGCGAATCGCGCCACTCGCCATCAAAGCGGCGGGGGGCGTGATTCGCGACGAGAAATTGGCTGACTCGAGCTTTTGCCAATCATCAATGAGCGACCTACGCCAGCGCACGATCGGTGCCCTCATCAAGAATGCCGTCTTCAGCCCACTCAGCGCCATCATTATTGCTGCTGCGATCGTGCTGATCGGGCTCGACATCAATATTCCACTGCTCGGGGTTTTGCTGAACCTGTCGCGCTGGTGGTGGCTCGCCGTGCTGGCACCGCTGTGGCTGATCATCGTGGCGGTGCAGGTGGCGAGCCGCTCCGCCGGCGAGGCCGCCGTCACCGAAGCGCTGCGTGAAACTTTCGACATCAACGTCATCACCAACCCACGCCTGCAACAGAACGTCGCGCAAGCCATCGCCTACCGTCAGCGTATTGACGCCGCCGTCAGTCGCTTCCGCAACACAGTCATGCACGATCGCATGAAAGACGCGGCGAATCAGGTTGAGGAATGGGTGCGCCGCATCTACACACTCTCGATGCGCCTCGATGCGTTCCGCAATGACAGCATCATCGCCAGCGATCTGCTCAGCGTGCCCGACTCCATTCAAAATCTGCAGAAACGCCTCGCCGACACCGCCGACGACGCCATCCGCAGCGAATTGCACAACACCATAGAACATCGCAAAGCGCAGCTCACCAGCCTGCAAAAGCTCTCGCAGACGATGACCCGTGCCGAACTGCAACTTGAAAACACCCTCACCGCCCTCGGCACCATCTATTCGCAAATGCTGCTCGTCGATGCCAAAGACGTCGACAGCAGCAAGACGCAGCGCCTGCACGACAACATCGTCGATCAGGTGCACTCGCTCAACGATGTGCTGAGCAGCATGGATGAAGTGTATGGGGATGGAGGACAACGAGTAGAAAGTCAGAGTAGATAGTCCAAGTAAAGCGTTCGCTCTCCATTCTGACTCCCTGCTCTGACTCTCTGCTCTGACTCTCTGCTCTGACTCTCTGCTCTGACTCTCTACGTAACTACTCAGGCCAGCTATTTTTCCAACGCGAAACACACTATTCTCTCCCCCGAAGGGGGAGAGAATAGTGTGTTTCGCGGGAAATACTGATTTGGGCCTGAGTAGTTACCTCTCTACTCAAAATGCCTCCCCACTCCATCTCTGCCTCCCTTCCCGATTGGACCGTCGACGAACTCGCGCACTTGCCTGAATTTCTTCCGACAAAGGAAGAGCGCATGGCCGCAGTAATCCGATTTTCCAGATTGAATATCGAGCACGGCACAGGCGGCCCGTTCGCCGCCGGCGTCTTCGAACGCGACAGCGGCCGCGTGGTCGTCGTCGGCGTGAACCGCGTACTCGATTCGGGCTGGTCATCTGCACATGCCGAAGTCATGACGCTGTCGATCGCGCAGAAAATTCTCGGCACATACGACCTGGGCGGGCCGAATATGCCGGCCTATGAATTCGTCGTGAATTGGAGGCCGTGTGCGATGTGCTTCGGCGCCACGCTGTGGTCGGGCATCCGCTCGCTCGTGATTTCCGGCAGCGGCCCTGAGCTCGAAGAGATCACCGGCTTTGATGAGGGACCGGTCACGTCAGCATGGGAAGCAGAGCTGCAAAAGCGCGGCGTCGTGCTGACGAACAATGTGCTGCGCGAAGAAGCGATGGCCGTCTTCCGCCAATTCCGTGACAGCCAACAATTCGTCTACAACGCACGGCAAGGATCCGCGTCGTAGGGGCGAGGCTTGCGTCGCCCGTTGCGTCGAGCTACGCAGCATCTTCAAGCGCGCGCAGCGCCCGCTGCAGCTGCGTGCTCCACAGCCAGCGCATGCGTTCGACGTCCTGCGGCGCGCTGCACCATTCCACCGCGACGTAAACACTCAACGGAATACAAGCGACATAGTCCGCATACAGCTGTGCAAAGTCATAGCCCTGCACACCGCGGCGCAGCAGCGCGCGGTGATAGCGCCGCAGCATCGGCGTCTCGCACGCGCGCCGCAGCGACGTCGGCCACCAATGCACCATCGCCGTGCTGAGATCCGACGCGCCCAGCCAGCGTGTCAACGACCATGCGAATGGCTGCCGATCGATCAGCAGCAGCCGCCCACGTCCGGAACGCGGCCGCAGCACATTGCCCGGGTTTACGTCGCCGTGAATCAGCGTGAAGCCAGCGCGTTCACGCACACGCTGCAACATCTGCTGCGGATGCAAATCAAACAGCCGCCGCAGTCGCTCGCGCTGATGCGGTGTAAGTTCGGCGCCGCATGCATCGAGCAGCGGCTGCAGCCCGCGGCCGACATGGTCGAAGAATCGCGCGAGGTCGCGCGCGGGATCATCGGGTACGGCGCCGAAATGCGGCGCATGCAGCGTCGCCAACGCATCCGCCAGACCGAAGCCGTAGCCCATCCCCGGCTGGCCAGCCCAGCCATCACAGTGCGTGCGCGACAGATCGCGCAGCAGAATCCAGTACTCGCACGCTTGCGCATCGTAGTGCGCCGCGTAGCAACGCGGCTGCGGCACATCAGCGACGCCAACATAGTCGCGCATGTAGTACTCAACTTCCGACGGCGTCGCCGCCACTTCACCACGGCAGCGCTTCAGCAGCAGATGCGTCGGCCGCTCACCGGCCGCATCGGCATCGTACGAGACTTCAATACGCGTCAACTGCGCCCATGTGCTGCGCTCATCGCACATGCGCACTTGCACCACAGCACCCGCCGTCAGCGCGCCAGAGCCGTGCAGTACGGCCGTGAGCCCGGAGGGGGTAAGCACATCGTCGAGGTTCACCGTACGGTATACGTCGCAGCGACCTGATCGCCGTTCTTCAGCGTCACTACATCGCCAGACTTCCATACAGCATCAGGCTGTTTCCAGAACAGCGCCGTCGGCGCATTCGCACCATCCGCCGTGTAAAGCTGGACGAAGTTGTTGGAGAGCAGCACATAGCTCGGGAAGACATACGTCGCGCCGTTCGGGGCCACGAGCGTCCATCCGGTCAGCTCAACCTGATCACCCTGGTTGGCGATGACGACGGCTTCGAGAGTGCGCTGGCCAGCGTTCTTCACAGCGCTGATGGTGACATGCACCCTTGCATTCGCGACGGGCACAGAGAACGAATTCTCATTCGTGGCCGTCGGTGCAGCGGACAAGGCAGGTGCTGCTACATCAGCGGGAGCAACGGGAGCGGCGACATCGGCGGAAACAGCCGGCGTCTGTGGTTGCGCACTCGTCGCCGTGGCTTCCACAGGTGCACCCCTGGCGGCCACAAGCTGCGGCCGACCCGGGTCCTGTTTAAACACCTGTACGAACGCGGCGGTGGCAACCACAGTGACGACCACACTGATTGTCACGATGAGCAGCCACTTAGCAGCCGACGACGGAGATGACATTTTTTAAAGTATACCGATCAACCACGTACACGAAACCACGGGGTGCATTCGCCAAAAGGGGCGATTTGGTCATCCGCCATCGCGTGCGGCCCATCGTTGGTAAATCCCTTGAAACGCGCTATCTCCCTCCCCCGAAGGGGGAGGGAGATAGCGCGTTTCAAGGATTCCAATCAGTGCCGATCGCCGGCGGTCGAAAGTTTGCCCCTTTTGGCGAATGCACTCAAACCACGCACACACAACCTCTTCGATGATGCAAATTTGCGAAGGGTGCAAAACAATCGGGTATCAACGCTGCCCCTGCCAGACAGCGTTGATACCCGGTCAACCCCGTTTATTCCCGTTTATCTCCAACGCTGAACAGGCCGCTTACCGCTGCAAACGACGATGTACCACACGATGCGGAGTGTCGGCTGCCGCGCCCAGGCGCTTGCGCCGGTCCTCTTCGTAGTCGCTCACATTACCAACGAACCAGCGCAGGCCGCCGTCTTCTTCGAACGCCAGTATGTGCGTGCAGACGCGGTCAAGGAACCAGCGGTCGTGGCTGATGATCATCGCGCAGCCAGCGAAGTTGTCGATGGCATCTTCGAGCGCGCGCATTGTGTTCACGTCGATGTCGTTCGTCGGTTCGTCGAGCAGCAACAGGTTGGCCCCTTCGGTCAGCATGCGCGCCAGATGCACGCGATTGCGCTGGCCGCCGGACAACGAGCCGACCTTCTGCTGCTGGTCGGCGCCGAGGAAGTTGAAGCCGGCGACGTAGGCGCGGCTGTTCACCTTGCGCGTCCCGAGCGTGAGCCAGTCCTGGCCGCCGCTGATCTCCTCCCACACCGATTTATTCGGATCGAGCACGCGCATCTGATCGGCGTAGCCAAGTTTGACCGTCTCACCGACGATCACACGACCCGCGTCGGGCTTCTCGTGGCCGACGATCATGCGGAACAGCGTGGTTTTGCCGACGCCGTTCGGCCCGATGATGCCGACGATGGCGCCAGCCGGAATCTGGAAATCGACATTCTCGTAGAGCGCGCGATCGCCGAAGCTCTTCGCCACGCCTTCGAAATTGATAACCACATCACCCAGGCGCGGGCCCGACGGGATGTAAATCTCCAGCTCCTCACGGCGCTTTTCGGTGTCCTCTGCAAGCAGCTTCTCGTACGCGCTCACGCGCGCCTTGCTCTTGGCCTGTCGCGCGCGCGGGCTCATGCGAATCCACTCCAGCTCGCGCTCGAGCGTCTTCTGCCGGCGATCGTCGGACTTTTCCTCGAGGCGCAGGCGCTCCTGCTTCTGCTCGAGCCATGACGAATAGTTGCCGCGCCACGGAATGCCATAGCCGCGGTCCAGTTCAAGAATCCACTCCGCCGCGTTGTCGAGGAAGTAGCGGTCGTGCGTCACTGCGATCACGGTGCCCTTGTAATCGCGCAGGTGACGTTCCAGCCAGGCCACCGATTCAGCATCGAGGTGGTTCGTCGGTTCATCGAGCAGCAGGATGTCCGGCTCAGTGAGCAGCAGACGACACAGCGCCACGCGGCGACGTTCACCACCGGAGAGGAACTTCACTGACGCATCGCCGGGCGGGCAGCGCAATGCGTCCATCGCCAGCTCAAGGCGACTATCTAGCGTCCAGATGTCGTGCTTGTCCATCTCCTCCTGAAGCTTGGACTGCTCTTCGATCAGCTTGTCGAAGTCGGCATCGGGCTCACTGAATTGGGCACTCACCGCGTCGAAGCGGCGCTGCACATCAACCAGCGGCTGCACTGCTTCCTCGACGACCTGACGCACATTCTTGCTTTCGTCGAGGTGTGGCTCCTGTTCGAGCATGCCACGCGTGTAGCCTTTCACCAGCACGGTCTCGCCCTGGTATTCGTCATCGGCGCCGGACATGATACGCAGCAGCGTCGACTTGCCGGCGCCGTTGAGGCCCAGTACGCCGATCTTGGCGCCATAGTAAAAGCCAAGCGTGATGTCACGCAAAATCTGTTTGTTCGGCGGCACGACACGGCCAACGCGAACCATCGAGTAAATGATCTGATTGTTTTCTGCCATTTGGGTGCGGGCATTTTAAGGCATTACAGATTTCAGATTTCAGATTACAGATTTCCGATTTCCGATTGAGTATGTCCATGCGAACGCATCGCAGGGAGAAACATCCTCAATCTAAAATCTAAAATCTAAAATCTAAAATCTAAAATCTAAAATCTAAAATCTAAAATCTAAAATCTAAAATCTGGTAACTACTCAGGCCAGCTATTTTTCCAACGCGAAACACACTATTCTCTCCCCCTGAAGGGGGAGAGAATAGTGTGTTTCGCGGGAAATACTGATTTGGGCCTGAGTAGTTACAAAATCTGAAATGGTAAATTCCTTCCCATGAACGCCGAAAATCTGATCGCGAAGCATTTTCGCGAGATGCAGCCCTACACTCCTATCGTGCCGTTCGATGTGCTCTCACAGCGGCTGGGCATTCCGGCCGACAAACTGGTGAAGCTCGACGCAAATGAAAACCTATACGGCCCATCGCCGCGCGCACTGCAGGCGATGGCCGCATCAAACGAGCTGCACATCTATCCGGATCCTGATCAGACGGCGCTGCGCCAGGCAATTGCGAGCTACATCGACGTACCCGCCGAGCAGATCTTGTGCGGCGCGGGTGGTGACGAGATCATCGACCTGATCGGCCGTGTCTTCGTACAGCCGGGCGAAGCCATCATCGACCTGCCACCGACCTTCGGCATGTACAAATGGCTGGCCGACATCCTCGGCGCGCGCTATGTGAGCGTGCCGCGGCGTGCAGACTTTTCGATCGACATCGACGCCGTACTCGAAGCAGCCGCGCGCACGCCCGATGCGAAATTGCTCTTCGTGGCAAATCCGAACAATCCCGACGGCTCACTCACTTCGCAGGAAAAACTGCGCCGGCTGCTCGACCTGCCGATGATCATCGTGATCGACGAGGCCTACATCGATTTCAGCAGTCACCCAAGTGCGGTGAAGCTGGTCGCCGAACACGACAACGTGATCGTGCTGCGCACATTCAGCAAGCTGGCCGGGCTGGCCGGTATGCGCGTGGGCTACGGCGTGTTTTCACCGAGCGTGATTCGCCATTTGTGGAAGGTGAAGCAGCCGTACACGCCAAACGTGGCAGGCGGCGTCGCTGCAATCGCTTCGCTCGCCGATCGCGAGTGGCTGGCGACGGGCGTGCGCAACATCGTCGCCGAACGTCAGCGCATGAGCGCAGCGCTGGCCCGCATGGGATGGCTGACGCCCTTCCCCAGTGAGACCAACTTCGTGCTCTTTCACATCGACGAACACGCACCCTGGCGATCGCAGCCCGAACTTCCGCTCGGCAAAGAGCTGAAACTCAAACTCGAAAAACATGGCGTGCTCGTCCGCTTCTTCGACAAGCCTGGCCTGCGCGACTGCATCCGCATCAGCGTCGGCAAGCCCGAACACACGGACGCGCTGATTCACGCTCTCGAAAATCTATAAAACACTCGCCATAAAATTGTTGGTAACTACTCAGGCCAGCCATTTTTCCAACGCGACACACACTATTCTCTCCCCCGAAGGGGGAGAGAATAGTGTGTGTCGCGGGAAATACTGATTTGGACCTGAGTAGTTACAAATTTTCCCTATTCCCCCAACTATGAACATTGGCATCATCGGCACCGGATCCATGGGTCGCACGCACGCGGCTGCGTTCGCAAAAACACCAGCGCATATCGCCGGCTTCGTCACGCGCAGCGGGCGCTCTGCACTGGCGGACGAATACGGCGTGCCGGCATTCGCCACCCTGCAGGAAATGCTGCCGCATGTCGATGTAGTTGACATTTGTACGCCCACACCCCAGCATCTCGAACAGGCGTGCGCAGCATCGGCGGCGGGCAAACACGTGATCTGCGAGAAGCCGCTGGCGCGCACCGTCGCCGACGCCGAGGCGATCGCAGCGGCGTGCGAAGCGGCAGGCGTGCGTCTACTGGTGGCGCAGGTGCTGCGCTATTTCCCAGATTACGCACATGCGCATGACGAAGTTGCGCGCGGCGCGCTCGGCGATGTGCGCGAGTTGCGGCTGCTGCGCGCCGGACATCTGCCGTCGAAGGCACATGAGAACTGGTTCGTTGACCTGGACGCGTCCGGCGGCCCGTTGTTCGACCTGCTGATTCACGATTACGACTTTGCGCGCTGGGTGGCGGGTGAAGTGACGGACGTGCAGACGCGCTCAACAGGCGGTGCGGATGCGCACGTTTTCGTCACGCTGCGACATGCGAGCGGCGCGGTGACGCACATCGAAGGCGGCTGGCACCTCGGGCCGGGCGAATTTCGCACGGCGCTCGAGGTGATCGGCACACGCGGCACGCTGCGCGCATCGAGCAGCGACCGGCCCTACGCCGCGACGCCGTCATCCCAAACGCCGGCATTCGATCCGTACGAACTGCAGGCGCAGGAGTTCTACGCGGCGCTGGCGGACGGCGCACCGGTGCGAGTGACGCCGCGCGACGGCGTCGAGGCGGTGCGCATCGCGGCGGCGGCGGCCGGCGCCGTTATGTAAAAAAATTCCCGGGATCTAAGAAGACGGGGACGATTTGTCAGGTCTGTCAGCTCGGCCTGTCACAGCTGCGGGTCCGGGTTCTCCGCGGGCGCGAGCGCATCCAGCTCACCCCACAACGCATCAGGAATGCGCACCGCCGCAAGTTCGAGCGTCTGCTGAATACGCTCGGGCTTGCTCATCCCGATGATCGTCGACGCAATGCGCGGATCGCGCATCGAGAACTGCAGCGCCGCAGCCGCCAGCGGAACACCATGCCGCTGGCACGCTTCCTCCATCTTCCGTGCACACTCAACGAGCACAGGATCGGCGTCGCGATATGCATAGCGCGGGTACGCGCTCGGTCCCTTCGCCAACATGCCGCTGCCATATGGTGCCGCGTTGAGCACAGCCACACCGCACGCATGCGCCGCCGCAAGCAGCGGTTCTGCATTGCGGTTCAGCAACGTGTAGCGATTGTGCGTGATCACCACGCTGAACGCGCCCGTTTCAACGTAGCGAATCTCCATGTCCGTCGGCCCACCGGCGACGCCGAGGTGCTCGATCAGCCCTTCGCGCTGGCACTGCTGCAGCACCTCCAGCGGCCCACCCTTTGACATGACATTCTCGAACGTCGTGTGCTCGGGGTCGTGCAGATGTACGAGCTGCAGCTTGTCGACGCCGAGCAGCTTCAGGCTGCGCTCGACCGAGCGGCGCATCTGCGCACCGCTGAAGTCGCCAGTCTGCATGCTGCGATCGGCCTTCGTCGCCAGCACGACACCGGCCGGCAACCCGCCGCGCGCGCGCAACGCCAGCCCGATGCGACGCTCGCTCTCGCCATCGCCATACGAATACGCCGTATCGAGAAAATTCACTGGGCTGTCGAGCACAGCGTTGACCGTCGCGATCGCCTGTTCCTCAGACACGCCATAGCCGAACGTCTCGGGCATGTTGCCCAGCGGCGCGCAGCCAACGCACACGGGCGTAACGAGCAGACCGGTGCGGCCGAGCGGCCGCGTCACAAGTTCACCGGAAGAGTTGATGATTTCATCGGACATGATCCATGACTATATGTCATCATCGTCCATCGTCCATCGTCCATCGTCCATCGTCCATCGTCTGCTGGCAGCGGTCTTCTCTAAAAATTCTCGGCAGGCGGCTTCGGCGGCGCCTCCGCGACGATGTACAGCGGGCGATGTTTCACTTCGTCGTAGATGCGCCCGAGATACTCCCCCAGCACACCGAGGAAAATAAGCTGTACACCACCGAGGAAAAGCACCGCGATCAGCGTCGACGCCTGGCCGGTAAAAAAATCGTGGCTGCCCAGCATACGCAGCGCAATCACCACAGGCATGCTGATCAACGCCAGCGCCGAGACGATAAAGCCGAGCGTCGTCGCCAGCTGCAGCGGCACATATGAGAAGCTCGTAATCGCATCGCTGGCGAACTTCAACATCTTGCGCAGCGGGTACTGTGTCGTGCCTGCATAACGCTCGGCGCGGTCATAGCGAATGCCCGTCTGCTTATAGCCGACCCACACCGACAACCCGCGCATAAAGCGATGATGCTCGCGCATCGTCCGCAGCGCCAGCACAACTTTGCGATCGATCAAACGAAAATCACCGGTGTCACGCGGAATGCGAATCGACGCCAGCCGCTGGATCAATGTGTAGAACGCCGCTGCCGTCGCCAGCTTGAAACGCGTCTCACCCGCACGCGTCGCGCGCTGCGCGTACACCACTTGAAAACCTTCGTGCCATTTCGCCACAAGATCGTGAATCACCTCAGGCGGGTCCTGCAAATCTGAATCGATGATCACCACAGCGTCGCCCTCGGCATAATCAGCGCCAGCCGTAATCGCAATCTGATGGCCAAAGTTGCGCGAGAACTTGATCAGCTTCACACGCGGATCGCGCGCGCGCAATTCGTCGCCGATTTCAGGGGAGCGATCCCGGCTCCCATCAAACACGAGAAGCAACTCACTCGGCCCATCGAGCGCATCCATGACCGCAGCAACGCGGCGGTGAAATTCGACAAGCGTACCCTCTTCATTGAAGACGGGCGCGATGATGGAATAGCGAGGTCGCATCTGCACCATATTGGCGTTCTATTGTGGCACACTAATGTGTAACGCTAACGTGCAGACGTGCGGGAACAGCTAAACCCAAGTAGAGAGAGCCTGCAAATCACGGGCTCTACTCAGATTTAGTCACTCCCAACTATCGGCCGTCGGCCTTCCCAAGCACCTGCGCATTCAAGAGCCCCTCCGGCCGCTCACCGCGCAACGCCTGCAGCGCCTGATGCACCGCCGTCTCGTAGAGGCGATGATGCCCAGCCCAGGTGTGGCTGGCAATGTGATCGGTGAGCACAACGTTGTCCAGCTGTAGCAGCGGATGATCAGGCGCGATGGGCTCGCGATCAAACACATCGAGCCCGGCGCCGCCAAGGTGGCCGCTGCGCAGCGCCGCGACGAGCGCATCTTCGTCGACCAGCGAGCCACGCGCAGTGTTGATCAGCAGCGCGCCAGGTTTCATCTGCGCCAGGCGCACCGCATCGATCATGTGGCGCGTCTCGGGCGTCGCCGGCGCATGCAGCGAAACGGCATCAGATTCACGCAGCAGCGCCTCGAGGCTGTCGCTGCGCTCCAGGCCAAGTTCGGCGGCACGCATGGCGTCGAGATACGGATCAAACACCAGCACACGCATGCCGACGGCACGCGCCACCAGCGCTACGCGCGCACCGATACGCCCGGCGCCGACGAGGCCGAGCGTGCGGCCATCCAGCTCCATGCCTTTCAGCGTCCAGAACTGTGCATGCCAGCGCCCTGCGCGCGCGTCCCGATCACCAATGCAAATGGTCTTGGCGACGGCGAACAGCAATGCCACCGCGTGCTCAGCCGTGGAAATCGTCGGCGCCTGCGGCGTGTAACACACCAGGATGCCGCGTGCCGTCGCCGCAGCAACGTCGATGTTGTCATAGCCAACACCAATGCGCGACAACACGCGCAGGCATGGCGCCGCATCCATGCGCACCGCATCCCAGCGCGCGCCCGGCACCAGCGCCGCCTCACAGGTCGCCAGATCCTCAGCCGACGCAGACGGACCAACGATCTCGGCGACCCCGTCGAGCATCGGCAGCACACTATCCAACAAAGGTTCGTCAATCCAGATTCGAAACATTTTGAATTTTAGATTTCTGGTAACTGCTCATGCCTACATCGATATGTCCCGCGAAACGCACGATTCCTCCTCCTGAAGAGAGGAGGAATCGTGCGTTTCGCGATGGAAAATAGAGCAGCCTGAGTAGTTACGATTTCTGAAATCTCAGTACGGTCCTTTTGATGATACTTTTGCGCCCGTGCTTCCCCCCGCCTCGCCACTGCGCATCACCATGACATCCGTCGTCACCGCCGCCGCCAGATACGCGCCATCGGAAAGTAGCGTAACGAAATCGAAGCCGAGCGCAGCCATGCGTTGCGCATGGTCGACGCTGCTGCAATGGATGCCGGTCGCCACACCACGCTGGTCGCACTCGTCCACAACGCCACGCAGCACATCGAGCAGATCAGGGCGATCTTTGTAGTCGCCCTGCGGCTTGCCATCGATCGACAAGCTCAGGTCGGATGGGCCGACATACACTGCGTTCAGGCCAGGAGTGCTCACGATATCCGCCAGATTACGGATCGCCTGCGCCGTTTCGATCATGGCAAACGTGAGCACGATCTCGTTCGCACGCGCAAAGTAATCGGGGCCGCCGGACACAGATGCGCGCACCGGGCCGAAGCTGCGATAGCCACCGACATTGGCGTAGCGGCATGCACCGACGAAGCGCTCACATTCTTCGCGCGTATTCACCATCGGGCAGATGATGCCGAAGCAGCCAGCGTCGAGCATTTTCATCATAATGCCCGGCTCATTCCACGGCACGCGCGCCAGCGGCACCGCCGCCGTCGTCGAAATCGCCTGCACCATGGGCACAGCCGCATCATAGTGAATCAACCCATGCTGCATATCGACGGTGACGCTGTCGTAACCGGCGTGCGCCAGCAGCTCCGCAGACCAGGAGCTCGGAATTCCGCACCAGCCGTTGACAACGGTGCGGCCTTCTCGCCAGATTGCCTTAAGTGGATTTTCTTGCATTTTCAACCTTTGATCGAACCAGCCAATAGACCACGCATAAACAACTTACCCAACAGAAGATATACGAGAATCAGCGAAATTGCAGCACCGTTGACGGCGCTGGCGCTGCGGGCTCCACAGTAAAAAATCGTAACTACTCGGGCCAGCCATTTTTCCAACGCGAAACACACTATTCTCTCCCCCGAAGGGGGAGAGAATAGTGTGTTTCGCGGGAAATACTGATTTGGGCCTGAGTAGTTACCTTTACTCTGACTTTTTACTCCCCCCCACACTACCCAAACGACCAGTTGTTGCGGATGCGGCGGAGAACATGAACGTGCGTACCAATTACGGCGCATACAGAAATACCGCCGACAAATCCTCGAATTGCTCTTGCGCTCACCCGATCCGTTGCTGGGCGATGACAGTGATCCGATGGAGCACAACGTAGTCGGCCTCATCATGCAACAGCCGGAACTGGTACGCGCCGGCATTCGCTTACGCCAGTTTGGTCAGAACATGATCGAACAGCTCGGCGGCCGCAAGATTCACCCGGCCGGCGGTGTGCGTGAAACGCTCAGCGAAGCACATCACGTCAAGCTGCGTTCGCGCCTGCCTAAAGCTTTTGCCACCGCGCAAATCGCACTGGTGCTGTTTAAAAATTGCCTCGACGCGCACGATGAAGAATTTGAAAATTTCGGCAACTTCAATTCGCTGTTCATGGGGCTGGTGAGCAAGACCAACGCACAGGGAGAACACTACGACGGCTGGTTGTGCATCGTCAGGAACTGGCCGATAGGCCCGACGCGCACTCACCGTATTACCGGTGTGCAACCCAGTAGCAAGGCCTACAAAGAAGCAACTTACTTTGAAGCAACGGAGGCCGCGATGAACGCACAAATCACTCGAAAAAATTTTGACCAGTTCAGCGACATGAGCAGCAGCGAAGGCGGTTTATGCCTGTCAATCCTGATCAGCACGGACGAGCATGCGGCAACTCCGAAGCAGGCAGCGATTGCGCTGAAAAATTCGCTGCATAAAGCCGAGCAGCGACTAATCGAAGCAGGTCGAAGCGTTGAAGAAATTCACCATTACATCACCCCAATTCAGGCATTGGCAGATTCGGGCCAGCTATGGGCCGAGCGTGCACCCGGGCTGGCGATCTTCAGCAATGGGCATGAAAATAACGTATTTTTTTACAGGCTGCCATTCCACGTACATGAAATCGTAATCGTGGCATCGCATTTCTATTTCAAGCCGCTGCTGGCAGCGCTGCATGGCATGCCGCGCTTCTATGTACTCGCGCTCAGCTTGAACAGCGTGCGCCTCTTTTGTTTCAACGAACACGTGCGGGAAATCGTGCGGTTGCCTGGTGTTCCGCGCAGCATCGAAGATCTGCCCACGCATGAAGACCTCGACACGCAGCGTCATTCACATTCGTTCACGCACAACAATGCGCACGGGCGCGGGCTGATGCATTCGCACGGCCCAGGAGACATCAACTACGCCGCACGTCAAGCGCATTACTTTCAACACGTCGCGCGCGCGGTCGACGAACTACTCCGCAGCGAATCCGCACCACTTGTGCTGGCCGGAGTGCAGCGTGACACAGATTATTTTCGTGAAGCAAGTAAATATGCTCACACAGTGGCCGGCGCCATCACAGGCAGCCCACTCCTGCGCAGCATCGAAGACCTGCGCACAGAGGCAGCACAGCTGCTCGATGCAGAGTCGTGGGCGGAAACAGCGCGCGCGCTGCAGCGTTACAAGAAAATCAACAACACCCCGCGCGTCACACGCTTGACCAAAGAGATCGTGCGCGCTGCACACGAAGGGCGCATCGACACACTGTTCGTTGCGCAGGACATAGACAAATGGGGCAGTTTTGATCCCACATCGTATGAAGTGCGCATGCATTCACTGCCACAGCCAGGCGACCTGAGTCTGCTGAATCTCGCTGCAGAGTTCACACTGCACCATCACGGCGACGTCTTTCTGTTGCCGCGCGCACGCGTGCCGCGCAATTCGCCCATGGCCGCTATCTTGCGCGGCTAATCGATTTAGCTGATCCATCACAACCCGGCGCGCTCACACTACCGAGTGGCCGCGCGCACTTTTCAGCGCGATGTGTAGACGCTTATCGCGCATCAGCCGTGATACTCCGAAGGCCTTCAAATTCGAAGATTTCATCGCACAGCACAACGTAACAGGCAAAGATCTCGATGCACAGCAGCACGCCAGCCGGCCGGCTCGCGCTCACATACATTTTGTACGGCGCACAACTGTGCGCTGTGCTGATTTCGATTGCAGTAAAAAAAGTACCTGCTCAGGCCTAAATCAGTATTTCCCGCGAAACGCGCTGTCTCCCTCCCATTTCGGGGGAGGGAGACAGCGCGTTTCGCGGATTCCAATCAGTGCCGATCGCCGGCGGTCGAAAATTTGCCCCTTTTGGCGAATGCACCCGTTTTTCAAAGAGGGTTCCCGACCCGCATACACTAGACGGGCATGTCCGCTGAAGCATCGCCGGTTCCTGAACAGCGCAGTCGCATTTCATTCGCGATCGAAGTGTTCTCGACGATCATCGTGGCCGCCGCCCTGATTGGCGCGGCGGTGGGCTGCGTGTTGTATTCGGAGTGGCTGCCACATTTGTGGCCGACGGCGTGGGCGGCATTTTTTGGACTGCTCGCCGGCACTGCGCTGGCTTTCAGCAGCTTCCCGCGCTGGACATCGCATTTGGCCGGCCTGATCTATGGCGTGTTCTGTGTTGTGATCATTGGCGGCTCACAGCCGGAAATTGCGCGCGTCAACGAGTGGCGTGAGCGCGCATTCCTGATGTTGGACAAAATTGGTGCGTGGGGCCGCGAGGCGCTGGTCAACGGCGCCAGCCGCGAGTCGCTGCCGTTCGTATTGCTGATGGCTGCGCTCTTCTGGCTGCTGGGATACCTGGCCGGCTGGTATTCGTTTCGTCGGCGCCGCATCTGGCTGGTGCTGTTGCCCGCCGGCGTGACGTTGTTCGTGAATTTGTACTATTACGCTGGTGCACGCGCGATGCAGCCATTCATCGTCGTGTATTCGATCGCGGCGGTGCTGTTGCTGGCGCTTTCGCATGCCGTCGAACAGGAAGAAACCTGGCGTCTTGAGCGTGTGCGTTTCGCTGCGTCGCTGCGCCCGGCTTTCATACTGAGTGGCCTCGGCATTGCTGCGATCGCGGTGCTGTTTGCCTGGCAGGTGGCGACGCTGATGTCGTCCGGCGCGGTGCAAAGCTGGTTTGGCCGCCTGAGCCAGCCGTACCAGGAAGCGATGGCGCGTGTCAATCGCTTGTTCAGCACGCTGCAGAACCCAATCACGCGGCCGGCCGATTCGTATTCCGATTCGCTTGAACTCGGCGGCCCGCGCAATCTGACCGAAGCGCCGGTCATGGACGTTGTCGCGTCGCCGGCGCGCTATTACTGGCGTGCGAGCAGCTATGACCAGTATGACGGTCGCAATTGGCGCAGCACGTTGGCGACCGAAATTGACCTGTCCTCGAATGCGGCGACGTTGCCGCTGACGCCGTATCTGGCGCGCGTGCCGGTGCGTGCGGATTTTTCGCTGCAGCGCGGCACCGACGCGGTGTATGTGCCGTCGCAGCCGATTCAGGCGGGCGTGCCGTCGCGTGCCGTCATCGAGAATGAAAACAATCGCACGGTGGAGCTGGCGCACCTGAAGTTGAACGTGCTGCTGCTGCCTGGCAATCGCTACGACGCAGTCGGATCGATGAGCGCTGCGCGGGTGAATGACCTGCGCGTCGCTGGCGAGGAGTACCCGGCGTGGCTCGGGCGTTATCTGCAGGTGCCGAACGCGGTGCCGGCGCGGGTGCGCGCGCTGGCCGTCGAAATTACGCGCAATGCGCGCACGCCATTCGACAAAGCTGCTGCAATCGAACGCTGGCTGCGCAAGAACATCTCCTACGACGAAAAATTGGAGCAACCGCCTGCTGGTGTGGAAGCGAGCGACTACGTGTTGTTCAGCACACGTCGTGCGTATTGCACCTACTACTCCACCGCGATGGTGGTCATGTTGCGTTCGCAGGGAATTCCGGCGCGCATGGCCGTCGGTTATGCGCAGGGCGAACCTGAAATGTCGACGTCTGATCTCAGCATAGCGACCTATCACGTGCGCCAGCGCGACAGCCACGCGTGGGTCGAAGTGTTCTTTCCGAATTATGGCTGGGTCGAATTTGAGCCGACATCGTCGCAGCCGGAAATTCCGCGGCGTGAAGATTTAGAGGACGGCGCATTGATCACACCCACGCCGATTCCGCCCACGCCCACGCCGACGGCAACGACAACGCCTGAGGCGATCGCCACCCCGACGCCGTTCTCTGGCGCCACTCTGCCCATGCCGACGGCGACGCCGCAGCCTGAAGGTGCGATGAGCGATGGTGTGACGCCGACGCCGTCGGCTGGGGCAGCGGGCGCGCCGCCGTCGCCGACCATCGCCGAGGTGCTGGCTGACGCGTGGCGCTCGTTGTGGGCGAGCGGGCTGCTGTGGCTATTGCTGATTCCGCTCGCGCCGCTGGCGGCGGTTGGCGCGCTGCGTTTGGCGGAGAGCTTCGGCCTGTGGGGCCTGCCTGTCGTCGAGCGTACGTACGGCATGTTGATGCGCTGGTCTGGCTGGCTCGGCGTGCGCCGGCGCGGGCATACGCCGTATGAGCAGGCAGATGATCTGGCGCAGCGCGTGCCTGCAGCGGATGCGGCGGTGCGGCGCATTGTGGCGCTGTATGTCGAACGGCGCTTCGGCCCGCCGCGGCGCGCGCGTGATGATGCGGCGCTGCGTGCGGAGCTGACTACGACATGGCGCACTTTGCGCACGGTGCTGCTGCAGGCGTTCGTGAAGGGAATCATGGGGAGAGGGAATCGCGAATAGTGAATCGCCATTCACAGCGGGAGGCGCGCCCCTAAAAACGCCCCCCGCTGCGTGGTTCCCGGTTTGCCGTATTTGGTTGTCTTTTGATTTGGTTTGGCTCACCGAGATGAGATGAGGATGCCGGAAAATCGGCAGCATGGCGCTGACGATGACTGACGGTGGTGTCAGGTTGGGAGCGTGCCTGTCGGCGTGCTTCGGAGCGCTATGGGAGCGTAATGGGAGCGTAATGAATTACTCGCAACGTAAAACTTTGGCCACACTGCCTTCGAACGGACAAGACTGGCTGTGCGTCATTCCCCGTGGGCTTGGATGGATTCAGGAGAATGCGCACAGTTTGCCGTGATGGCCGGTGGTGTGCTGCGTTACGGACTTTCATACGGACACATACGGACAACGTGCTGTACGTTGGGATGGGTTGTCGTACGGATTCGCCGGTGCAAGGGATGTCACGCGTTGAAAAACCAGATAGCCTGAGTCGTTACGAAATTCTTCTTCGCCATCTGTGGTACACATAGGACCCATGAACGACGCACCTTTCGTGCTGTGCGAAAACCTGGTCAAAATTCACAAGGTGGCCAATATCGAAGTCGTGGCGTTGCAGGGCCTCGACCTGCGTGTGCAGCGCGGCGAGCTGCTGGGTATCGTCGGTTCCAGCGGCAGCGGCAAGTCGACGCTGCTGAATGTGCTCGGTGGTCTGGACCGCCCGAGCGCTGGCAAGGCGCTCGTCGGTGGTCACAATCTGCTGACGATGTCGGCGCGCAGCCTGAACGACTACCGTCGTGGGGCGGTGGGCTTCGTTTGGCAACAGGGTGGCCGTAATCTGGTGCCGTATCTGACGGCGCGGCAGAATGTCGAGCTGCCGATGCTGCTTGCTGGCCGCTCGTTGTGGCACACTTCGAAGCGTGCTGTGGAGCTGTTGGATGCGGTCGGCCTCAGCAAGCGCATGAATCACACGATCCGCGGCATGTCTGGCGGCGAACAGCAGCGTGCTGCGATCGCCATCGCGCTGGCGAATGAACCGCCGTTGCTGCTGGCCGACGAGCCGACGGGCGAACTCGATTCAGCTACGGCGCTGATGATTTATCAGCTCTTCCGCGATATCCAGACGCGCTATGGCGTGACGGTCATTATCGTCAGCCACGACCGTGAGATTGCCCGGCACGTCGATCGCGTGGTGGGCATTCAGGATGGCAAGGTCGCCACGGAGATTGGCTTGCACACCGGCGGCGTGATGCGCACGGTGCTCGATTCTGCTGGGCGACTGCAGCTGCCGAAGGCGGTGCGTCAGCAGTACGGCATTGCCAGCCAGGTGACGATCGAAACGACGGATGAAGGCATTCTGGTGAAACCGGTGGAAGAATGAATGAGATTGCAGTTTCGGCGCGCAATGTGACGCGCATTTATGGCAGCGGCGACAGTGTGGTGCGCGCAATTTCGGATGTTTCTCTTGAAGTGGCGCGTGGCGAATGGATTGGCGTGAAAGGCCGCAGTGGCAGCGGAAAAACCACGCTGCTGAATTGCCTCAGCGGCCTCGATCGGCCGACAAGTGGTGAGATCGTCTGCTTCGGCCGCGATATCGCACGCCTGAGCGAATCGCAGATGACCGAGTGGCGTCGCAATCAGGTGAGCTTTATCTTCCAGTCGTTCGCGCTCATGCCGACGCTTTCGGCCTTTGAGAACGTCGATCTGCCGATGCGTATCGCCGGAATGCCGAAGCGCCGCGAGCGCGTCGTTGAGTGCCTCGAAATGGTCGGTATGGAGAAGTGGGCCGATCATCGGCCGTACGAGATGTCTGGCGGTCAGCAGCAGCGTGTGGCGCTGGCGCGCGCGCTGGCGAATCGGCCTAGTCTGCTGATCGCTGACGAACCAACCGGTGAGCTTGATACGAACACCAGCAAGGAAATTCTTGCCCTGCTGCGCCGCATTGTCATTGCTGAAAACGTCACCGTGCTGATGTCGTCACACGACCCGCTCGCGTTGGAAAGCACGGATCGGGTAGTGGAGCTGCGAGACGGAAGAACAGTGGGTAGTGATGGTAGATAGCAAAGAGGTAACTACTCAGGCCCAAATCAGTATTACCCGCGAAACACACTATTCTCTCCCCCGAAGGGGGAGAGAATAGTGTGTTTCGCGTTGGAAAAATGGCTGGCCTGAGTAGTTACGCAAAGAGTGTATAGAGGAGTGATCGTAGATAGTTTGAGCGGCCGGCTCAACTATCACTATCTACGATCACTGCGGACTACCCCCCGCCTAGTTTCACCACCTCGAACACCTTCAGCCTGCGCAGGAATACGAGGCTGCCGGCGAGGACGATGGCGAGTGCGACGGCGAGCGCTCCGTAGAACAGCGCAGTGTCCTGCCATGCTACGCGCACGACAAACGGCGGCACGCTCTTCATCAGAGTTCCGCCAAACTGCAGAAACGGCACGAACAACCGACTGACGAGCAGACCGATTGCCCCACCGATGGCTGCGCCGAGCAGCATCACGAAGGTTTGCAGGAAGATCACGTAGAGCGACATCTGCCCGGCGGACAGACCCATCGCGCGCATGACGCCGATCTCGATTGAGCGGCGGCGGAAGGTCAGCAGCGCATAGACGGCGAAACCGGTCAGCGTCAGCAGTGTGATGAATACGAAGCTGGCACTGAGCATTCCGAACATCCCCTGGCGCTCTGGGCGCGCTTGCTCTTCGGTGATTAGCTCGCCGGCGTCTTTCACTTCGTAGACGAGAAACTGGTGGTCGCGCGAAGCAGCAATGGCGACGTCGCGGCCGTTGGCGCCCGGTGCGAGCGAGAGCAGCACATCGTAGGGGACTTCCTTGCCCAATTTTTCGAAGGTATAGGCGATATCGGTGACGAAGCCGATATTCTTTTCATCGGTTGCGGCGATGGGGAAGTAGGTGAAGCCGCCGCGCACTGTGTAGGTGATGAACATGGGCGTCGCGTCCAGCGCAAACTTGAGGACAAGTTTGTCACCGTTGCGCAGGCCGTTGGCGCTCAGGAAGCGCTGTGATGCGAGAATCCCGTCGCGCGTCTGGCCCATGTTATTCATAAGTTCGCCGAACGAACGCGACGCGTAGTCGGCGCGGAAGGCGTTCTGCGCGATCTGATGAAATGCGCGCCGATCGACGGCGTAGACGGTATGCACGATTCCTTCATCGACGCGCAGCGTCTGCGGCGCAGTTTTGATGCGGGCGATGCGCGCGTAGGATTGCACACCGTCGATTTTCAGATGATCCTCGACGGGCGGAAAATTGAAGAGTTCAGGCTTGGCGTCGTCTGCGGCGCTGGTTGCCGGCGCGAACATACTCGACGCTGGTTTGTTCGATTCGCCGTCTTCGTACAGGATTGTGCTCCCGCCGACGGTGAGCAATGTGGAATCGATCAGATGCCGATCAAGTGTGCGCGCAGCGGAGGCGCCGAAGACGGCGACGCCAAGCGTGAAGATGAGCAGCACGAGTGGTGCGATGTAGTCGCCGGGTGAGCGCGCCAGTTCGCGCAGCGCCAGGAAGACGGGCAGCGTAGTGCGGCCGCGCGCATCGACGGTTCCGACAACTTTTGCCATCAAGCCGACGAGATACGGCACCAGTCGTGCTGCAAAGAGGCCGAGCGCCGTCACTGTCAGCACTGGTACTAGGAAGCGCACTGGATCGCGGAACGGGTCGTCGCTGGCGGTCAGACGTGCAATGGTGGCTCCGAGCTCGCCGGCTTTTTCGAGCTGCGTGGTGACTGTGGCGAGCGACCCGCGCTGGCGCATTTGAATGTAGCTGTAGACGCACGGGATCATCACTAGCAGGTCGAGCCATATGCGTTGCCAGAATGGCTTGCGCAGGTTGCGCGCGTGGCTAACGCCGTGCACGATGATATTGCGGCCGACCGTGCCGAAGACTGGCAGCATCGTGACCACAACGCCGACGCCGACGGCGAGCAGCGCTGTGCGCAGCACCGGCGCAGAGAAGCGGAAGACGGATGCGAAGATACGCGGGTCGTAGCCAAATTCGAGGAATGAACGAGTGTTGGCGATCAGCCCGGCCACCGATAACCCGAGCGGCAGGCCGATGACCAGCGCCAGCACACCCATCAGCGTGCTCTGCAGTACGTAGAGCAGGAAAAGATCCATCGGTGACGAGCCGCGGCTTTGCAGGATGGCCAGCTCGCTTTCCTGCTGACGCACGACCATGCCAGCGATCAATGCGAGGAAATACACGATCATGGCAAAGGCCGGCATGCTGAAAACTGTGAGCACCAGGTTCAACTCATTCGCCGAGCGGCGGTAATCAGCCAGCGAATCGATGACGCGCGACGATAGCCGCAGCGACGGGTTGATCTGGAAGGCCTCCTGGCGAAAAGTGGTTGCGCGCGATAGCAGCGGGTCGACTTGATCGACGGTGAGCGAATTCGCGTCGAGCTGCAGGTTCCACAGCGTCAGCGTGAGCACGAATGGATAGGCGGCCATAACGCGCTTGCGCAGCGTATCCTCGCGAATGACAAAAGATTCGCGCATGGCGGCCGGCGCCAGCGTCCAGAAATCGCTATGCTCGTCTTTTGCGTACCAGACGCCGGTGACTTTGGCTTCTATCGGGATGTAGTGCTCGACAGAGCTTTTTGTACCGTCAGCGGCGACGAGCGTTTCGCGGTAGCTAATCGCTACGGTGAATGTGTCTCCGGATTTGATGCCGAAGTTGGAGGCCATGCCACGTTCGACCATTACTTCGATCGGTGCATTTACGTCGCCTGATTCGGTGGGTGCGGCGCCTTCGTCAAAGTTCACCTGATCTTCGATGCCGTCGATTACGTCAAAGGACGCGAACCACAGATATGGTGGATTGATGGCGCCGTTGGCTTCGAAGAGCGAAGTGCTCGTTACGGGGGTGCCGTAGCGAGCAATGGTCGAACCGGAGGAATAGACGCGATAACGGTCGGATGACATGGTGCGGCGCACTGCGAGGACTGGCAGTACAGCGCGGTCGACCACACGATTGTGCACGAAGGCGTCGAATGTGTCGTATGTGGCGGTATCGGCGCGCTTGCCATCGAGGCTGATGTAAGAGAACGTCATGCCGAATGGCTCGCGCATGCCCTGATCAGAGTTGCCGAGGGCCATTGACAGGCGTTGGCGCAGCACATTTGCCTGCGCCACGTTGACATAGGCGGGGATGGCGGATGCGAGGGCCACGGCCAGCACGAGTCCGAAGACCATGCAGAGCGTGAGCGCGCGCTGATGAATGAGCCGGCGCAGTGCCAGCGTGGTGAGGGCGAGAAAGCGCAGGAGATATTTCACGCTTACGGTGCGACGACGACGTCGCCCTCCTTCAGCCCATCGACGATCTCGACGCGGTCGCTGCTTTCGAGGCCGACCTTGACGTCGTGGCGGCTCTCTGTGCCGTCACTATTCTTGACGACGGCGAACTTGCGCGCACGGAAGGTGCGCAGGCTCTGTGGCGGAATCCACAGTACGTTTTCGCGGCTGGCAGTGAACGTTGAAATACGGGCGATTTCGCCGGATTGCAGCTTTGCACCCTGCGGCAGCGCGATACGGACTGCGCGTGCGCGTGCCTGATTGTTCGAGCTGCCGGAGTCGTTGCCGATCAGCGGAACTTTGGCGATGGTGCCCATCATGGGTTCGGCGCCGACTGTGACAAAGCGCACGGCGACGGGCTGGCCGATGCTGATTTCGCTCAATTGTTCTTCGCTGGGTGCGCCGACGAGTTCGAGTTCGCCGGGCCGTGCGACAACCATGAGCGGCGACAGCGCCCCGACGGTTTCGCCGACTTTGGCCGAGATCATGCCGACCTCGCCTTCGAACGGCGCGATGAGTGAGCCGTTAGCGATCTTCGACTGTGTGGATTCGACGGCGATGCGCGCGGTTTCGACCGCTTCGATCTGTGCCGGATCGACTGTGCCGCGCTGCTTGCGCACGTTGATTTCGGCACGCTCGACGTCGGTGCCCAGGATCTGGGATTCGATTTGAAGTGCGCGCTGGCCGCGATCAGCATCGGAGAGGTTGGCGACGAGCTTCTCGCGTTCGACGAGTGCGTCCTCGAGCATTTTCTCGGCGTTGTTTGCGCCGGCCTGATCATATTTCTCGCGCGCCTGGCGAATCGATTCGCGGATGTCGGCAATGTGTTTGTCGAGGCGCGCGAGATCGTTGTTCAGCACCGATGTGTCGCCGCCGGCGCGAATCTGCGAGAGCTCGTAGCGCAGGCGCGCCTGCTCGACGTCGAGCTGGGCCATGCGCAGTGTGTCGCTGTACGACTGCATGGTGTTCGACAGTACGCTTTCGGCTGTGCGCAGGCGGATCATCTCCTGCTCGAGCTGGCTTTTCAGATTGCTCAGGTCGAGTTCGGCGAGGACGTCCCCCTGTTTGACGACGCTGCCTTCCTTGACATTAATCTTGTAGACGCGGCCGTCGGTTTGAAATGACAGCGTCTCAGAAGATGCCGGCTGCACGCGCGCGCTGAATTCCACACCACGAGCGACGAGGCCGCGTTGAACGGTGTAGTTCGGCGCCGCCGGCGTCGGCAAGTCGGGAATGGGCGTTGGGTTGGCAGGCTGAGCACTGCTGCAGGCGGCGAGCGCAATGCAGGCGGCGAGTGGGAGAAACATCGATCTGGCGAACGCGAAACTCATATGGGGTGAGTGTAGTGCATCGGCGCAGCTGACGGTAGTTGATTAGTTGATTTGATTAGTTGATTATTTGACGAGTGTGGCCTCCCCAACTCAGCTTCTCAAGAAACTGGGTTGGGTCACTGCGCACACCACTCGGTTTCCCAACGCAAACCGCATGTTTCGCGTTGGGAAAATGGCTAAGTGGTCGGTCCAGGCAAAACTTGCGAGCGTCTGCCCCGTGCGAACTTTGCCTGCAACCCACATTGCGCTCACATTTAGCTCACATTACGCTCACATTGCGCCCACATTGCGCCCACATTGCAACGCAGCAATTTCCCACGGGTGCGGTTGTGCATCCCAGACCGATGGTCTGGGCTAGGACTGCGTCGCGCCTTTGGCGCTTTTTCAGCCTTGAAAGGGCGTACTTCGATTCAGCCAGGGTTTGTGCGGAAGGCGCGGCCCTGGCAACGGC
>CANJQH010000032.1 GCA_947476335.1 Anaerolineae bacterium
CGAATCTGTCCATCACTGGGAATAAGCTGGGAATAAGCTGGGAATAAGATTGAGCCTGAACAAGCTGACGGCATTACTCTGCCCCGTGCGCTGTGCCAGCGCTTGCTGATGTGCCAGAAACGAGGGACTTTACATGAAGAACACTGATAATGCTGCCATCGCTGCATCCGCCATCTCGTATTGCTGATTGTTATTCGGCTTGCGCCGATCCGGCAAGCTGGCTCATCGCCCCTGCAACTGTTTTATGACTGCATCGAGTTTCATCACCCTCTATCTTCGCCCACCTTTCAGATTGAGAATTGCTGGTATTTCCCGCGAAACACACTATTCTCTCCCCCGAAGGGGGAGAGATATCCTAAGTGAGTCGCCAAAAGTTCTGGCGGCAGATTCGCCTCCCCCGCTTTGCGGGGGAGGCGAATCTGCCGGACAAAACTTATGGACAGGAACTTAGTTACTGCAAACTTCGATTCATGACAAAAACTGTTCTGCTCAGCCATGAACTCATCGGCGAAAAAATGGCGGGCCCTGGCATTCGCTACATGCATCTGGCGCGCGTGCTGGCGAAACATATTCATGTAGTGCTGGCTGCGCCAACGGGAAGTGGCCCCACGCCAACAAGTGCGACATTTGAAATGCGCAGCTTTGAACGTGGCGTCTGGCATTCCATCGCTGATCTGCTCGCCGATGCAGATGTGATCTTATTGCCGCCGGATCTGGCGAACGAATTTCCCCAGATCGCCGATCTGCCAGGGAGCATCGTCATCGACGGCTACAACCCACTGCTCGCCGAGTGGCTCTACAGCTACGACGGCCTCGACGCCTGGCAGCAGCGCATGGCGCAGCTGCGACGGCAGTATTTCGTCGGCGATTTCTACATCTGCGCCAGCGAACGCCAGCGCGACTGGTGGCTTGGTCAGCTCGAAGTACAGGGGCGCATCAACCCGCTCACAGTGCGCGCAGATCCAACACTGCGTCGGCTGATCGACGTCGTTCCATACGGCCTCAGCACGCAGCCGTACACCGGGTCTGCACCGTCGTCGCCTATCATGCGCACGGTCTGGCCGGGCATCGGCGCACATGATCCAGTGATCCTTTGGGGCGGTGGTCTGTGGCCCTGGCTTGATCCACTCACAGCCATTCGCGCCGTCGATCTGCTGCGCAGCAGGCTGCCGGATGTGCGGCTCGTTTTTCCGGGCACGCGCCATCCGAATCCGAACCTGCACGGGCTGCACACGCATCTCGATGCGGCACGTGCACTGGCCACAGAACGCGGGCTGATTGATCGCCACGTTTTTTTCGGGGACTGGGTGCCGTACGAACGATGGGCAGACGTGCTGCGCGAAAGCGACGTCGCGCTCTCGCTGCACTTCGACACCTACGAAACGCGCTTGGCTTTCCGCAGCCGCATTCTCGAAACCATCGGGGCCGGAGTGCCGGTGGTTGCCACACGCGGCGACGCCACAAGTGAAATCATTGAACGCTTCGACATCGGGGCAACGGTCAACCTTACAGACAGCGCTGCAACTGCAGACGCGCTGCAGCGCATACTACTGCGCCCACGCAGCGAAATGCAAACTGGATTCGCCGCTGCGCAAGCCGAATATGCATGGGAGCGCAGCGCAGCACCGCTGTTGAATTTTTGTCGCGCGCCACAACATGCAGCCGACCACGCACTCACGCGCGAACGTGCGCTTTCGACGGATCACGATGCGCTACTGAAGAAAAATGTGGAAATGCAGGATCTGCTGCAGCGTTACGAAAACGGCCGTTTCATGCGCCTGATGCGACGGCTAAAAAAACGGCGCGATTAGAATTTGGTTCTCATGGATATCACTGCGATTATTCCCGTCTACGGAGGGGAAGTGTATCTCGACGAATGCATCGGATCGCTCGAGGGACAGGTTGGTGTGAATATTCGAATCATCGCAGTCGATGATGCATCTCCTGACGGCAGTGCAGAACTCATCGCACAACGACATTCCGCTGTACGTCTGCTGCGCAGAAAAATCAATGGCGGTTTTGCACGCGCAGTCAACGAGGGAATACGCGCGGTGTCCCAGAGCGATGCGGTGCTGCTCGTCAACCAGGACGTCATTCTCGCCCCCGACTGTGTGCGGCGCATGATCGACGCGATGCAACAGCGCCCCGGCATCGTCGGCGCGCGTCTGACGTATCCGGACGACAGCATTCAACATGCGGGCGGATACGTCGATCCGATCACAGCCGAGGCACGCCACCACAAGGATGATCGCAACGAGCGATCACAGGCATGCGATGCCGAATTCGTCACGGGCGCGCTCATGTTGATCGATCGAGCCGTGATCGAGAAAATCGGCATGCTCGATGCAGATCTGACTCCGGCGTATTACGAAGACATCGATTACTGTTTTCGCGCACGCGCTTGCGGATTCGTGATTCAGTACGAACCGACAGCTCGTGCCCAGCATATCGAAGGCAGCACGATCGAAAAAGGCAGCTATCGGCAAAACTGGTTTTACCATTGCGGCCGCATCGGGTTCGTGCTGAAACACTGGCCGCTGGAACGCATTCATACATTTTTCGCACACGAGTCACGCATCGTGGGCACGGTTGCTGAAGCGGATTACTTCGCGCGCATCCGCGCCTATGCATTCAACGCTGCTCGCATGAGTGCGCTATTCAATGCAGCAGTGATGCTATATCCGGATCGACAAGCATCGTTCTCAGCGGATGCGTGTGAACAAATCGATCGAGTGCTGCTCAACCTGGCTGAAATTCACCGACAAGCTGCACCGCAGCCTGCACAAGACGCAACACCAGCGCCGATCGAAGAAATCACGTTCACATCAGCATTGCCCGTCATGGCGAAAATGCGTGAGATCGTCCACGCGTTTGCCGGCAAATGGGCGCTGCGTCACGTGATTCAACAACAAAACGAACAAAACAAAATCCTATCTATGCGTCTGACACAACAGTCCGCAGTCCTTCGAGAGAATATGCGCGCGATCGAGGAACTGCGCAAAATGATTCTTGACTCGAATCGACAGTTTTTTCTCCGGTCCGAAGAAGCACTGCACAAACCGTACGACCAGCCTGAGTAAAAAGTATTTCAAAAACAATTCATCGATTCACATTCACCGTAACTACTCAGGCCAGCCTGTTTTCCAACGCGAAACACACTATTCTCTCCCCCTTCGGAGGAGAGAATAGTGTGTTTCGCGGGAAATACTGATTTGGGCCTGAGTAGTTACCATTCACCCAATTCGTAGCTACTCAGGCCAGCCAGTTTCGCGGGAGATACTGATTTGCGCCTGAGTACTTATCCCAATTCGCATTCGCCCCAAATAGGGACCTACATATTGGCGAATTTTTTGAGACGATTGCGAATTACTCAGCTTATTCCGAATTATTCCGAGCAATTTTGACCAATGACGAATGCACAGGACACCCCCATCGAGATCAACGACGAGAAGCTCGACATCGAGGGAATTCTTCAGGCCATCCGAATCCAAATTCTGCAGCGCCGTGAAAAAGCGAGCACAGAGGGAATTGACTTCGATGCGCTCGCTCGCGGCACAGGAAGCATTCCGGACGCTGTGCGCTTCCCACCTTCGCTGCACGAATCCATGTTTCAGGCGGAGATGCTGCGCGACAAGACGCAGGTATCGCTGTTTGTTACGGCGCGGCCGATGCCGATCATCGGTGGTCTGATTCAACGACTGCGCACCGGCCTGCATCAGATCGCGGTCTTTTACGTGAACATCGCAGCGCAACGCCAGATCGCCTTCAACGTCGAAGTCGCTCGCTCACTAACGCAGCTGGTCTCCACACTTGAAGCCGAGCAGAAAAGTGAAAGTGCTGCCGATGCCACAATCGCACAAATGCGCGAAGAAATCGATTACTTGAAGCGGCGCGTCGAGGAACTGGAGCACCAGTCATGACGGATGCCGCCCGCAGGCTGGCCTTTGTCACACCGCGGTACGGGCCGGAAATTCTGGGCGGCGCAGAGAGCCTGATCCGTAACACCGCCGAGCGTCTGGCGCAGCGCGGACATCACGTCGAAGTATTCAGCACACACGTGACGAACCTCGTCACTTGGGAAGACGCAGGCGGTGCGCGAACCGAGCATATTCATCATGTGCTCACGCACCGCTATCCCGTGCACTGGGTGAATCACGATCGCTACGATGCGCTCCACGGCCTTCTTCTTGGCCACAACACCCTAACGCCGGATGAACAAATGGATTGGCTGGCCGCAGGACCACACAGTGCGCCACTGTATGAAACACTGCGTCGACGCAAAGAAGATTTCGATCTCTTCATCTGCGCACCGTACCCATTTCCGCTCGTGCATTATGCGGCCGCTTCGATTATCGAACGCTGCGCCATCTGGCCATGCCTGCACGATGAATCGTATACACGTCTCATTCCAACACGTCTGCTTCTGCGCGATGCCTTCTGCGTTTTTTTCAACACGCGCGCCGAGCGCGCACTGGCCGAATCTGCGCTCCATATTCAGCACCCGCGAACCTGCGTCGTCGGTTCCGGAGTAGAAGACATCCCCGGAAACCCGCAGCGCTTCCGTGATGCGTTCAACATCCACGAGCCTTTTTTGTTATATGCAGGCCGGCTCGAAGAAGGCAAGAATGTCCATCTGCTGCTCGATCTTTTTGAACAATACAAGTCGATGACGAACAACGATCTCAAACTCGTACTGATGGGCGACGGTCCATGTCATCGTCCATCACCGCATATCATCCATCTCGGTTTTCAGCAGGAGCAGATGAAGCGTGATGGCATGGCTGCGGCGCTGGCATTGTGCCAGCCATCGACGAACGAATCGCTCTCTTTCGTAATTCTTGAATCATGGCTGGCCGGTGTGCCGGTTCTCGTGCATTCCGCCTGCCCAGTCACGCGTGAACATGTCGTCCTCAGCGGAGGCGGGCTGCATTTCAACGGCATCGACATGTTTCGCGCCGTCATCGATACGCTGATTGAAAATCCATCACTGCGAAGAAATATGGGACAACACGGACGCCAGTACGTGCGCACAAACTACGGCTGGGAAGCGACACTAACTCGATTTGAAAATGCGCTGGAGGAATGGCTGCAATGAAACGGGTCGATCAAGTTCTCCCTGCACTGGTATACGGCGATGCGATCGGCAATCACACAATGGAAATCCGGCGCATGCTCCGGGAACGAGGCATTGCCAGCACGATCTACGCACAGTACATCGATCCGCGCTATGCGCATGCGGCGAAGTCGATCGACGCACTCGAAGACGAACCGAATCGAGTGTTGATTTACCATTTTTCGATCGGCTCACCCGTCACGAAAAAACTACTCACCTTCACCCACAGCACGCTCGCCGTCTACTATCACAACATCACCCCGGCGAAATTTTTCGATGGAGTGAATCCGCAGCTCGCCGCCGAACTACGCATGGGACGCGATCAACTGCAATTGCTGACGCGTGCGCCGATCGCCATCGCCGCCTCCGAATTCAACCGCCGTGAAATGATCGAGGCCGGATTCGCCGACGTGCAGGTCGCACACTATCTCGTCGATTTTGCACGGCTCGATGCCGGCGCGCGCGGCGCCGAAGCAAAGCGCATCCGTGCTCGCTATAAGGACGATCGCTTTACCATCGCATTCGTCGGCCGTGTCGCCCCGAACAAGTGTCAGCACGATCTGATTCATCTTGTGAACTATTACCGCACACTGATTGATCGATCAGTGCGCCTGCTGCTCGTCGGAAATTTCGCCAACGCAGGCGGGTACCACACGCGCCTGCAAATGCAAATTCAACGCATGAACCTGCACGACACAGTCGAACTTGCAGGCCCCGTCGGCACAGACGACGGGCTCGGTGCCATCTATCAGCGCGCAGACGCATTCGTCTGTATGAGCGAACACGAAGGATTTTGTGTACCAATCATCGAAGCGATGCACTTCGAAAAACCGGTATTCGCCTACGCCTCCACCGGCGTGCCGTTCACCATGGGCGACAGCGGAATTCTGTTTACACAGAAAAAATTCGAATGGATCGCCGAATGCGTCGAGCACGTGCACACACATCCAAATCTGAAAAACGCCATCGTGCAAAATCAAACGCAACGTCTGCGCAAATTTTCCATCGAGCGCACACGCGCCGATCTCGCACAAATCCTCGACGCACTGCATTGATCAATGCGTCAAGGATGCGCCTCACAGAAACCAAGCAGCATGACGACGAGCAATCGCCCCAGCTGCTGTCTTGCAGAACTTACTGATCGGAACCCGCGACAAAAAATCTAACGCTGCGTGTACGGCATCTCCATTTGAAATACCTGATTCACAACTTTCGTCGTCACAGTCATCGTCTCGCTCGAAAATTCCGCGGTGTGAACTGACAACGTAGCGACGTACGTCCCGAGCGAGAGCGGCGCCGAGATGCGGAAACTCATCTCAGAGTTTCCAATGCCGTGCTCCGTCAGCAGCGTCAGGATGCCATTCGGATCCGAATCCTTTTGAACAGTCCACAGCGCATTCTTTGAGCGCCGCACAGCGATCGTCGTCGTCATCGTAGATCCAGGCTCGATCAGCTGCAGCAGATTTTCTACAGGAACGTGGAATGCCGAATTCGCACCCAGCACCCCACTGTGCGTCGGGTCGCCGCGAAACATCGGCCACGGCGCACTGTAGGGCGCCTGGCTGCCTGCAGGACTGCCAAGATTGACGTTCGTCCACGCATACAGCCAGCCATGCTCCGTTGCAGTGTTGATGTTTCCGCTACCGATCACCACATCCAGCACACCATCACCGTTGATGTCGCCAATAGCCGGCGTGGATTTGACCGTATCCCACGTGCGCAGCGTCTTGCTGCCCTCACCGCAGTTGGCAAGCGGGCCCTGGCATACCAGCGCCGCGCCGGTGCGGCCGTTCAATACATGCACCGCCCACCAGTTCGACACCAGCACTTCGAGCGAGCCGTTGCCATCGATATCGGCGATCACAGGAGATTGCAGATCGGCGCCGTACTTGTCGTTGTCGCCCGCCCATGCATCCCTCGGCGCAGTCCGCCACATTTCCGTCGCTGTCTCCGGATTCCATGCCATCACAACACTGTCTCCGCCACCATACGCACCCATCACCGTGGCGACGATTTCGAGCTTGCCATCGTCGTCCAGATCACCGACTGCGACGGACGAACTCAGACATGCCGGCGTATTGAGCGTCTGCAACACCTGTCCATCTGAAGGGCGCAGAATTTTCACCCATGCGCCACGCTTCGTGATTGTCGATTCATCCTGTCCAATCAATGGGCGGGGAAACCAACAGCCCGAGCCAATGATGATCTCCGGCCCCGGATTATTCGGCAACACATCCGCCACCACGGGCGATGAGTAAATCGTCTGATCAAACTCCATGCGCCAGATCTGAAAAGTGTTGTCACAGGTGTAGTAATACTGCGGCAAAGGAGAGCAAAATTCCTTCCATGGCGGCACGCGCGGGGCAGTGTCTAATGCATACATGTAGCCACCATCGGGGGTACCGATTTTCGGGTTGCTGGTGATGTCCGACCCGATGACCATATCGAGGCGGCCGTCGTTGTTCACATCGTAAAACGCAGGCGAAGACCAGACTGTATCTGCAGTGTGGTAGTACCAACGCACACTGCCATCGGCATTCAACAGATACACATGCCGATCAAACGCGCCAAAGCCAATCTCCATCTTCCCATCACCATCAACGTCCGCCAAAGCGGGCGAAGACGCAACGCCAAACATCGTCTCGCTGTACGCAGGCTGCGTCTGACCCCATGCGCGCAGGCTGAAGCGCCATGCCAGCGCACCGGTCGACCCACGATACACAGCGATTCCACCGTCACAGTCCGACGGATTAATAGTGCCGTAACCCACCACCACATACGGAACACCATCGCCGTACAAATCACCAACCGCCGCCGCCCCGTTCAGCTTGCCATCATTGACCACAGAGCATGCCCCGGGCATCACATCGGCTGACCACGCCAGTGAGCCGTCGGCGTGGTACGTGTACAGGCGTCCATCATTGCCACCCACCACGACCTCATTGCCATTTGCAGTGTTCCCATCGACTTCGGCAATCGTCGGCGAACTGCGCACAACATCCGCGCCACTCAACGGAATGCCATGGCCTTTCGGTGTGTCAAGAGAGTAGCGCACCTGGCTCAAATCCGGCTTGTGCGCCCATCCGGCAAGCGGATCCGGCTGATTGACCAACGCATTCAGTAACACAGACTGCGGGCCAGTATTTTCGTAATCGCTGCCGATGCCCACAGCGCTCGCAGGCGCCAGCGCAAGCAGACACACTCCCAACAAAATCACACCTGTCTTACGCAGCTTAAATTGCCTATTCACAAGTTTTTTGCTTCCCCAAATACGTATTGCATTTCTTCGACGTAATTCAATCAATTCCGGCAACATTTAGAGCAATACGCTAAGTGAGTCGCCAAAAGTTCTGGCGGCAGATTCGCCTCCCCCGCAAAGCGGGGGAGGCGAATCTGCCGGACAAAACTTATGGACATGAACTTAGAGCAATACGCCCCCTATGCTGCAATGCGGCAAGTATATGGCCTGCAATATGAGAGAAAGAAAGAAGAAAGAGGGTGCATCCGGGTAAAAGCAGATTTCAGCGAAATAACACGGTCCGTCACCCAGACCGATGGTCTGGGCTGGGGCTGCGTCGCGCCTTCAGCGCTTTTTTGACGGAAGAAAATGAGCGCGCGGCAGACCAGCGGCCAGCCCCGGGTGACGGCGGTGCGACGATGCGTTGTCAAATTTCGCCCCCAGCGGCGGATGCACTCTGCTCTTTCGCAGCGAGTAGGCGCGAATATAATCCAACGCAGGCCACAAGGTCCGGTTCTCATTACAGTTCGTCCGCTGCAGACGCATCTGAATGCCATGCGGCGGTATTTTTTTCATAAATCATCAACATGCGAGTTTTCATCACCGGCGGCGCCGGATTCGTTGGGTGCAATCTTGCACAAAACCGCCTCGACCGTGGTGATGTCGTCACCGTTTTCGACAATCTGTCCCGTCCGCGCACGCAGCACAATCTGGAGTGGCTGCAAAGCCTGGCGAATTCATCACGCCTGCATTTTGTGCATGACGACGTACGAAATTTCGAAGGATTACGCGACGCCGTTGCTGCAGCACAGCCCGATTTGATCGTGCACCTGGCCGCCCAGGTGGCCGTCACCACCAGCGTGCGCAATCCGCGTGAGGATTTTGAAATCAACGCGCTCGGAACCTTCAACGTGCTCGAAGCAGCGCGGGCACAGTCGACGCCCCCCGCTGTGTTCTACGCAAGCACCAACAAAGTTTACGGTGGCATGGAAGACGTCGTCATCGTTCCCGGCGAAACTCGTTACGCATATCAGGATTTCCCAAACGGTATCGACGAAAATCGCCCGCTGGATTTTCACTCGCCCTATGGTTGCTCGAAGGGCGCCGGCGATCAATACGTGCGCGACTACGCGCGCATCTACGGGATGCGCACCGTCGTCTTCCGCCAGAGCACGATCTACGGGCCACGGCAGTTCGGCGTCGAAGACCAGGGCTGGCTTGCGCATTTCATTATTGCCACAATCACCGGCAAGCCGCTCACGATTTACGGTGACGGCAAACAGGTGCGCGACATGCTGCATGTGCGCGACCTGATCTCCGCTTACGATCATGCATGGAATTCGCTTGAGGTCGCAGCAGGTCAGGTCTTCAACGTCGGCGGGGGCATGGCCAACACGATTTCCATCTGGACAGAAACCGGGCCAAGGCTCGAAAAACTGGCGGGGCGGCCGATTCCGGTTACCTACTCCGAGTGGCGCCCTGGCGATCAGCCAGTTTTCATCAGCGACAACAGCAAGGCAGCGCGCATGCTCGGATGGTCGCCGAAAGTTTCGCTCGACGAAGGTGTGCCCGAAATATGGAACTGGGTCGCCCAACACAGCGACTTCTTCCGGTAATGCGAATTCTGCAGATCGTTCATCAGTATCCGCCGCAGAATATCGGCGGCGTGGAATTGCTGACACACAATCTCGCCGTCGATCTGGCAGAGTACGGACATGACGTCACGGTGCTGACGCGTGCGTCACAGCCGACGGACACAAAAATTGACGGAGTGCGCGTGCTCGCGTTGCAGGATCATGGGCCTACACGGCGCTTCGTGAATACGTTCAGCGATGCTGCGACCGTACGCTGGTTCGACGAATTCGTGCGCAGGGAAAAATTCGGCGTCGCACATATCCAGCATTTGATGGGATTCCCGACGCAGATGATCGAATCCATGAAAAATGCGCGCGTGCCGTTCGTCGTTACGCTGCACGATTACTGGTACGCATGTGCGAATGCGCAGCGCATCACCAATTTCGACGCAAGCGTATGCGACACAGCACAGCCTGAAAAGTGCGGCCGCTGCGCCGCTGCTCGCGCAAACCTGCCGAAGACGCTCCGCAACATCGCCGGTCCGCTGACAGCACCACTATTTACAGAGCGGCGTCGACTGCTGCGCCGCGTGTTGCAAAACGCAGCGGATGTCTCGGCTCCATCACACGTCGTTATCGACTGGTTTCACGAACAAGGCGAAGACACATCACGCTGGCGCGTCATGCCCTACGGCATCGATCTTCCGCAACCCTACTCGCGTCCCAGCGCCGACACCGCCGGACTTCGGGTCACATACATTGGCGGCCTGGCATGGCAAAAAGGCATACACGTCCTGATTGACGCATTTAATCGAATGCCGCACGATACCCGGTTGACAATCGCCGGCCCGCTCGAAAACTATCCGGAGTACGTGGCCCAGCTGCGCGCCGCGGCAGTGCACCCCAAAATTACTTTCGTCGGGAAAATCGACCGCAATGCGGTTTGGGAACTGCTATCGAAAACCGATGTATTGATCGCTCCCTCGTTGTGGCCAGAGACGTTCATGCTGACCGTACATGAAGCCATCGCTGCCGGGTGTCATGTGATCACTTCGGACCTTGGCGCACAAGCGGAAGCGGCGCGCGCAGCCGACGAAATGGTCGTTCCCGCCAACGACGCCGATGCGCTGCTGCAGGCAATGCTGCACACTCACCCGGCGCCGCAACAGCCGGCGTATCGCCAGATCCGCACCGGGCGACACTATGCAGCCGAATACGCGGCATTGTACGAATCCATCACAAACAACCACGCATGAAACCGCTCCGGCTCCTGCACATATGCGCTGTCTATCCGCCCTTCGTCGGCGGAGCATCGACCTATGTCGCCGAAATCTCACGGCGCTTTGCTGCACAGGGACACTCAGTCACCGTACTCACCACGGACATTGCACAAATCGACGCCACCTGGTCGCCCCATGCGCGCCGCATTCCTGTGCTGCGCGAAAATCTCGACGGAGTTCAGGTGGAGAGAATGCGAATCGGACATCTCCCCGGTGCGCCATTCAGCTTCTACGCGCTGCGACGCCTGATGCCGCTGATCGCGCCCATCGCACCACGCACACTACTGCGCGCCATGGGCCGCTGCGTGCCGCTGCTCGTCGATACACAGCGGGTGCGCACACTGCTACGCCAGCCATACGACCTGACGCACATAGTGAATATCACCATGGAGTCACCGTTGCTGGCCGCCGCATCCGTCCCCGGGCCGCGCGTGTGCACACCGTTCGTGCATATCGGATCCGACCATGTCCTGCGCAATTACGTTATGCCGCATCAGATGCAGCTGCTGCATGATTCACAACGTGTATTGGTTCAAACGCCGCGCGAAGGGGCCGCCCTTGCACAGCTCGGCGTAAATCAGAATTCACTTCGCCTCCTCGGTATGGGAATGAATCCGAGGGAAGCCGAGGAAAGCGACGGTGCGGAATTTCGCAGGCGCCACGGGCTGCCGCCGTCCGTTCCGATCATCGCCTTCCTCGGCTCGATCACCCGCGACAAAGGAGCGGTTCCCCTACTAGAGGCCATGCAACTTTTATGGCAAGAAAACAATGAGGCCGTGGTGGCTCTGGCCGGCGAGATTCCAGCGCCTGGCGGCTTCGCACATGCCATCCAGCAGCTTCCCGAAAAATGGCGCTGCAAAGTGGTGCTGCCGGGAGTGCTGCGCGGCCGTGAAAAACACGACATGCTCGCAGCCGCTTCCGTATTTGCCATGCCTTCACGCGTCGACTCATTCGGCATTGCCTATCTTGAAGCATGGGCACATGGCTTGCCCGTCATCGGCGCCGATGCCGGCGGCGTCCCGGACGTCATCACCCACGAACAGGACGGCTACATCCTCCCCTTCGGCGATGCACAAAACCTGGCTGAGCACATTCAAATGCTGCTCGCAAATCCTGAACTGGCTGCGACCCTCGGCAACGCCGGAAAACGCAAAATGCTCGACCAATACACATGGGAAAGTATTTTTACGAAAGTTGAAAGGCAATACGAAGAACTGACATGACGACACGCACGCCACGACGCATCGCCTTCGTCACACCGCGCTACGGGCCGCACATCTTGGGCGGCGCGGAAAGCCAGATGCGCTACAACGCGGAACGACTGGCGCAGCGCGGGCACCACGTCGAAGTATTCAGCACATCGGTTTCCAATCTGCTCACCTGGGAAAGCGAGGCCGCCCCGCGGCACGAAGCCATCCATGGAATTCCGGTACATCTGTATCCGGTGCGGTACACAAACCGGGTACGCTTCCGCGAACTGCATCGCCGCATGCACGACGGAGATGCGCTGACGAACGACGAGCAGCTCGAATGGCTGCACACCGGCCCGCACAGTGCGCAGCTCTACGCCGACCTGCGCCGCCGCATGAATGACTTCGACCTCTTCGTTTGCGCGCCGAATCCGTTTCCGCTGGTGCACTACGCAGCCGCGGCCGTGTTGCCACGTACGGCAATCTGGCCATGCCTGCACGATGAGCTGTACGCACATCTGCTCCCAACGCGCCTGCTCCTGCGTGATGCGTTTTGTATTTTCTACAACACGCAGATCGAACGCGAACTCGCAGAAAACATCGTCGGCGCGCCGCACCCACGCGCGCACGTCATCGGTTCCGGCGTCGATGAAATCGCCGGCGATCCACTGCGCTTCCGCACGACGTTCGACATTCACAGCCCGTTCCTGCTCTACGCCGGCCGCATCGAGGCGGGTAAAAATACACCGCTGCTCATCAATTTTTTCGAGCAATACAAAGCGAAGACGCGCAATGATCTCAAGCTCGTGCTCATCGGTGAAGGACGCTGCTCCAGCACGTCGCCGGATGTGATTCATCTCGGTCATCAGAGCGAACGGACGAAGCGCGACTGCATGGCCGCGGCGGTGGCACTGTGCCAGCCCTCAGTGCACGAATCACTTTCGTACGTCGTGCTCGAATCATGGCTGGCCGGCGTGCCGGTGCTGGTCCATTCCGACTGCGCCGTCACACGCAAGCACGTTGTGAAAAGCGGTGGCGGCTTTCATTTCGACAGCATCGAAATTTTTCGCGCCACAATTGCTGCGCTGCTCAGCAGCCCAGCGCTACGCACACGCATGGGCGCAAGCGGCCGGCGCTACGTGCGCGCTGAGTACGACTGGAGTGACGTGCTCGACCGACTCGAAAACGCGTTCGACGCATTCATCGGCTGCTGACGGTGGGCAACGCGGTTTTCGGGCAGCGCAAGCGTCGCCCCTACTAAGTTCCTGTCCATAAGTTTTGTCCGGCAGATTCGCCTCCCCCGCAAAGCGGGGGAGGCGAATCTGCCGCCAGAACTTTTGGCGACTCACTTAGGACTGCGTCGCGCCTTTGGCGCTTTTTCAGCCTTGAAAGGGCGTACTTCGATTCAGCCAGGGTTTGTGCTGAAGGCGCGGCCCTGGCAACGGCATGGCGCCCATATCAGGATGTTGAGTGGGGACCCGCAAGTTTTTCCTGGACGCACTACTAGCGGAATTCGCCACACTACTTCTATACTTCCTGCGCACCATGAAATCTGATCTTCCCCGCCTCATGCAGGAACGCAACCTCGACGCCGCCGTCATCTTCGGCGTCGACGGGCTCGGCGCGGCCAACACCGCGTTCACCTATTTCGTCGGCGATGCGCACGTCAGCTCCGGCTACGTCGTGTTGCAGCGCGACGGCGCACAGCTGCGCCAGACGCTCGTGCACCGCGGCATGGAGCGCGAAGAAGCCGCCAAGGCCGGCATGCCGCTGGTGAATTACGAACACTACCGGATGCCCGACATCATCAAGTCGCTCCGCGGCGACCGGCGCGCGGCGCAGGTCGAACTGCTGCGGCGCTTGTTCGGCGACCTCGGCGTAGCCGGCCGCGTCGGCTTCTACGGCGCCGATTCCGTCGGCCGCTCATTCAACCTGCTCAATGACCTGTCGCGCGCGGAGGTGTGCGAAGTCGTCGTTGAGTCGGAGAATGACCTGCTCACCGCGGCGCGCCGCACGAAGGACGCACACGAAGCCGGGCTGATTCGGCAGTCGGTACGGCTGACGGAAAACGTCATCGGCGCTACGCGCGATTTCCTGCGTGCACAGCGCGTCGTTGACGGCGCGCTGGTGAAAGCCGACGGTGTGCCGCTCACCATCGGCGATGCCAAAGCGTTCATCCGCCGCAGCGCACTCGACGCCGGGCTGAATTACCACGACTGCATTTTTTCAACCGGGCGCGACTCGGCCATCGGCCACAGCATCGGCACGCCGAGCGACGTCATTCGCCAGGGGAAGACGATCGTGTTTGATATCTACCCGCCCGGCCCCGGCGGCTACTATGCCGACATCACGCGCACGTGGTGCGTAGGCTACGCGCCTGATCACGTACAGCAGGCTTATGAAACTGTGATGCACGTGCACAACGCCGCCGAGCACGCATTCGTCGTCGGCAAGCTCACACACGATGTGCAGGAGATGGCCTGCGATATGTTCGAAGCGGCGGGCCATGCCACCAACCGCAGCAACTTCGGCTCGGTCAGCGGCTATTACCACGGCCTCGGCCACGGCTTCGGCCTCGACGTGCACGAGGCGCCGTACATGGCGCTGCGCGGCACGCGCCCGGATGAATTCTTCGAACGCGGCACCATCATCTGCAACGAGCCCGGCCTCTATTACCCGGATGATTCGCGCGGCGGCTGGGGCGTGCGCGTCGAAGACGATTACTGGTGCGACGAGAACGGCACGTTCGTGCGCCTGTCGGAGTTCGACAGAACACTGGTCATTTAGGAATTTCAGATTTCAGATTTCAGATTTTCTAATTCAATCTGAAATCTGAAATCTCAAATCTCAAATCTGAAATCTGAAATCTCAAATCTCAAATAGAAAATCTCAAATAGAAAATGCCTTCCGCTCATGTCCGCCCCCACAACGGTACGCCGACGCTGTTCTTGAACGACGCGCCGGTCTATGCAGCGATGCACTGGCTGGCCGGCGGCTTCGACCCGGACGGCTCATTCCAGAACGACTACGCCGTGCGTGAGTTTGCCCGCGCCGGCGTGCACATAAACGCCCTTGGCATCGCGCCAGCATGGTGCGGCACCGCTGCCCCGGCTACACCCGACGCCGACCTCAAGGAAGCGGGCCGGCTGCTGCGCGCAGTGCTCACCGCCGACCCACAGGCGCTCTTTCATCTGCGCATCTATCTCGAGACCGGCTCATGGTGGAACGAACGCTTCCCCGACGAATGCGAAGTCGCATCCGACGGCTCGCGACTGAATGCGTCGTATGCGTCCGACGTGTGGCAGGCGCACGTGCTCGAATACGTCGATCGGCTGGTGAACTATCTGCGCGCAGAGGGCCTGTACGACTGCGTAATCGCCTATCAGCTGTGCCCGGGCATCTGCGGCGAGTGGGTGAAAAACACCACGTCGATGACGCCGCTGACCGGCGACTACAGCGTGCCAATGCAGCGGCGCTTTCGCCACTGGCTGCGTGCAAAATACGCCGACGATGCCGCACTGCGCCGAGCATGGAACGACGAGCACATCACGCTGGAAAATGCGCTGCCGCCTTCGAACGTGGCCCTGCTTGAAGCGAAGCACATGAGCTTCCGCGATCCGGCGGTCGAGATGCATGCGATCGACTACCTGCAAAACCTCGCCGACCTCGTGGCCGAACGGCTCATCGCACAGTGCGGCCATGTGAAGGCACTGACCAGCAGCGACAAACTTGCCGGCGCGTTCTACGGCTACATCCTGGACCAGGCGTGGAACGACAACTACTTCGGCGGCGCCGTCGATGGAAGCTATTCGACCATTCAGCGCAGCGGCCACCTCGGCCTGCGCACGGTGTTGCGCGCGCCGGAGTTAGATTTCCTCGTCAGCCCGTACGGCTACGCCTTCCGCGGCCTCGGCGGCGACGGCCTCTCGATGACGGCAAGCGAATCGGCGCGCCTGCACGGCAAGCTGTATCTGTACGAAGAGGACTCGCGGCTGCACAACCTATTCGATTCAAACGGCCGGAATTTCCGCCCCGAACACGCTGTGGCGATTCATCAGCGCTGCTTCGGCTATGCGGCCACACACGGCTTCGGCATCTGGTGGCTGGCCGATTGGCCGCCGCGCAGCTACGAGCGCCAGCCGCAGACCGAGCCGGGCGTCTTCCATCCGTGGCTCGAAAAATTCATGCGCATTGGCCGCATGAACCTCGAACTCGACAACACGCCGCAGTCTGAGACGGCCGTGATCATCGACGACGAGAGCTTCCTGTACGAGTCCCTGCGCAACGATATGAACCGCGCCGGTGTGTTCTACCAACGCGTCTTCGGCCTCGCGCGCTTCGGTGCGCCGCACGACCTGCTGCTGCTGGACGACTTTCTCGACGACACACTGGTGCAGCAAAAGTACAAGATGCTCGTCTTCCTGAACCCATGGCGGCTCGACGCGCGCCGCCGCGCGAAGCTGCACGAACGCCTGCGCGGCAGCGGCGCCACAGCCGTGTTCGTCCACGGTGCCGGCTATCTAAACGACGCGCCAGCCATCGAGCACATGACCGAACTGACCGGCATCAAGTTCGGCAAAAGCGATTACCCGTGGCCAATGCGCATGCACGCAACCGACTTCACGCACGAGATCACACGAGCGCTGCCACAGGATTTTTTCTGGGGAACCGACAGCGCACTCGGCCCGGTATTTCATGCTGCGGATCCCGATGCGCGCGTGCTCGGTCAGGTGGTCACCAGTATGGGCCGCTGCAAGCCCGGCTTCGTCGTCAGGCAAAACGACGGGTGGCAGGCAGTATGGCTGGCGTCGCCTGGAATTCCAGCTGCGGTGCTACGCGGCATCGCCCGCTTTGCCGGCGTGCATCTGTACAGCAAAGCCGGCGACGTGCTGCATGCGTCGGCATCGCTGCTGAACGTACACAGCGTCGCCGGCGGCGCGCGCCACTTCACACTGCCCGCGCGCGTCGAAGTCGTGTACGACCTCTACGGCGACCGCGAACTCGCCCGCGATGCCGCATACTTCGACGACGTGCTCGCCCCGGCGTCGAGCGCGCTGTACTTCACCGGCGCACGCGCCGCGCTGGACGCATTTCGGCGGTGACGGCGACCGACAGACTTATCCCCAGAGTTATCCACAGGCTGTCCACAGGCTGTCTCTTACAGGTGTCCCTCTGTGAGGGACACCTGTTTTAACAGCTTGGATGAACCCAACCGAAGCCAACAGGCGCGGCCAAAATAATATCCCCTTGTAAGTTTGCCTTTTGCAAGCCCACCTCCAAATTTTCTCTTTCTCATATTTTATAAAAACTATTGACTTTTCATTTAGGAAAATGAAACTATTGAGAAGAAAATATTGATTTAAAAGAGGTGAACATGAATTTACTTCCAAGCCAGTGTCCAATCTGTGACAGCGGCGAGGTAGTGGTGACGCATTTTCGATGTGAGGCCTGTGGATCGGCTGTTGAGGGGCGATTCGTGCCGGAGCGCGGCGCATTTGCCAGCCTGAGCCCGGAGCAGATGCGCTTCGTCGAAGTATTCGTGAAATGCGAAGGGCGGTTGAACCGCATGGAAGCGGAGCTGGATCTGTCGTATCCGACGATCCGGGGGCGTCTGAACGAGATCATCCAGCGCATGGGCTATGAGCCTGGGCGTGACGAACCGGAACCGCCGCAGCGGCGGCGACGTGTGCTGAGCGAAAACGAACGACGGCGGATTTTGGACGATCTGGAGACCGGCCGCATCACGCCGGACCAGGCGATGCAGCAGCTGAGTGAATTTTCCAAAGGGGACTGACATGCAACAAGATATGCTCTCAAACGGTGCAGTGAGTTTCGACGTGCGCGGCGACCTCGAGATCATCGGCGACGACGTCGATCAGGTGCAAGCCGACGCGCCAGCGCAGATCGAGGCACGCGACGGTGCGCAGTTCGTGCGCAGCGACGGCGACGGCCGCGTGCGCGTGCCGCGTAACGCAGCGCTGCGCGTTGTGCTGTGCCGCAAACTGAACGCGAGCAATCTCGACGGCGAGCTGCACATCGTGCGGGCGAAGGGCGACGTCATCCTGCGCAACGTGCACGCGGTCATCGGGGAGCGCATCGAACGCAGGTTCGACGCCGAGCGCGTGCTCGGGGCGTTGCAGATACGCGCTGTCGGCGGCGATGTACGGCTTGAAGCGATCAGCGCAGAGGCGCACATCAGCACGATCGGTGGTGACCTGACAGTCGAATCCATGCAGGCGCGCCTGACGATCGGCACGGTCGGCCGCAGCGCCGATCTGCAGCGCATCGAATCTGATGTGCACATCGACAACATCGGCAGCATGCTGACCGCCCGCGAAATCGGCGCAGCGCTGCATTGCCGCAACGTCGGCGCCCATGCCATGCTGGCCGAGGTGCAGGGCCCGGCGCACATCCACAACGTCGGCGGCAATCTGACGATCGAGGGCGAAATGGGAATGCTGGCCATCCACAACGTCGGCGGTTCGCTCGACGCAACAAACGCGCCGATGGCGGGCAGCTTCAACCTGAACATCGGCGGCAACGCAGCGCTGAAGCTCGACGCGCGCGCCAATGCAAAGATTTCGCTGCGCGCCGGCGGTGGCGTCGACTGTGTGCTCACGCCGGACTCAGACGCGACCATATCGACCTTCGACGGCCATGGACGGCGGACGCTGCGCAGCGGCAATGGCGCCGGCGCAGTATCCATCCATTGCGGTGGCCGTGCGAACGTGCGCAGCGCCGCGGGTTCATCACTGCAGAGTGACGCACCCAAGCCGGAAGCGCGGCGCAGCGGCTGGTTCGGCGCATTCGCACGCCAGGCGCAGCCGCCATTCATGCCGCCGCCAGCATCCCCGCCCACAGTCATGAGCACAGAAGAGCGCATGGCTGTATTGCGCATGCTGGCCGACAAAAAGATCACCATCGAACAGGCCGAACATCTGCTGACAGCGCTGGAATAGCCGGAATAGCTGCAATAGCTGCAATAGCTGGAATAAATGAGCCCAACTTCGAGCCTCACCGGCGCACACTGGCGTGTCCGCTTCTGCACAATCTGGACTGCACAAGCGCTGTCGCTGTTCAGCAGCTCGCTCGTCGGCTTCGCACTGGTGTGGTGGCTGACGATGACGTCCGGCTCGGCGACGGTGCTTGCCGGCGGTGTGCTGGCCAGCATGCTGCCACAAATGCTGCTCGGGCCAGTGGCCGGCGTGCTGGTGGACCGGCACAGTCGCCGCTTCATCATGGCTGCGGCGGATCTCGGCACGGCTCTGGCGACAGTGGTTCTGGCGTGGCTGTTCGTCACAGAGATGATTCAGCCGTGGCATGTGTATGTGCTGATGGCGCTGCGGTCAATCGGCTTCACCTTTCACTACCCAGCTATGCTGGCGTCGACGGCGCTGATGGTGCCGCAAGAAGATCTGAGCCGCATCGCCGGGCTGAATCAGATGCTGAGCGGAGCGGTCGGAATTGCCGCGCCGGCGTTGGGCGCGCTCTTGATTGCGCTGCTGCCGATGCAGGGCGTGATGGTGCTGGACATCGTCGGTGCGTGCTTCGCAGTTGCCACGCTCATGGTAATCCGCGTTCCGAACCCGCCCGCACGCACGGCCGAAGCGCAGCGGATGTCGATGGCCGCTGATTTGCGCTAAGGCTGGCGCTTCGTGCGGGATTGGCGCGGGCTGAGCATCATGATGCTGCTGAGCGTGGTGGTCAACTTCATGCTGACGCCAGGCGTTGCGCTCATGCCGCTGCTGGTGACGCAACACTTCGGCGGTGCAGCGCGCGAAATGGCGCTATTCGAGGCAGTCTGGGGAATCGGCATCATCGGCGGCGGTCTGCTGCTCGCGGCATGGGGTGGACTAAAAAATCAGATGCTGACCGCAGTCATTGGACTGTTTGGGATGGCGATCGGGTATCTGCTGTGCGGAGCGGCTCCGGCGACAGCGCTTCCGCTCGCGTTGTTCGGGTATCTGCTCGGGGGCATGGCGAACCCGATCACGAATGGGCCGTTTCAGGCGGTGGTGCTTTCGGCAGTTCCACCAGCGATGCAGGGGCGCGTAATGGCGCTGCTGGGCAGCATCAGCATGGTCGTGTCGCCGCTGAGCCTGGCGGTGGCCGGGCCGCTGGCAGACGTGTTCGGCGTGCGTTTCTGGTTGCTGATCGGCGGGCTGTGCTCGTTCGCCGCCGCCATTGTGGTGCTCACGGTGCCGGCGGTGCGCGGCATGGAACAGGAAGCGCTGCGCAGAAGAGAGTCAGAGTTGGTAACTACTCAGGCCCAAATCAGTATTTCCCGCGAAACTCACTATTCTCTCCCCCGAAGGGGGAGAGAATAGTAGTGCGTCCAGGCAAAACTTGTGAGCGTCTGCCCTGTGCGAACCTTGCCTACAACCCACATTGCGCCCACATTGCGGCCATATTGCGCTCACATTGCGCCCACATTGCGCTCACATTTCGCTCACATTTCGCTCACATTTCGCTCACATTTCGCTCACATTTCGCTCACATTGCAACGCAGCAATTTCCCACGGGTGCGGTTGTGCATCCCAGACCGATGGTCTGGGCTAAGTTCCTGTCCATAAGTTTTGTCCGGCAGATTCGCCTCCCCCGCAAAGCGGGGGAGGCGAATCTGCCGCCAGAACTTTTGGCGACTCACTTAGCCTGAGTAGTTACCAGAGTTGAGAGTCAGAGCAGGAGAAAAAACATGACAACGAGCGAAGAGCGAATACGAATCTTGAATATGGTTGAGGAAGGCAAGCTGACGCCGGAAGAAGCGGCGCGCATGTTGACTGCGCTGGCGCATGCAGGACAAGCCGGTGCGCCGCCGCCGCGGCCGGGCAACGCACCGCGCGCACGTTTCCTGCACATTCATATCGAAGATCCGAACAGCGGGCGCGGCGCAAAAATCAACATGCGCCTGCCGATCCGCGTTGTCGGCATGCTGACGAAGGTCGTCGATCGCTACGCGCCGCCGGAGGCGCTGCAAGGCATGGATGTGAACGAACTGTGGAAAGCAGTCGAAGCAGGCGAGCCCGGCCGCATCGTGGACATCCACAGCGAGGACGGCGAAATCGTCGCGATCACGCTCGAATAACGGCGACGCACGACATTGGGCGCCAACGGAAGCGGCGCACCTCCGGCGCCGTTTCTACAGAGCGTGAGCGCCAAAGACGCGATCCGCTATGGTGAATGCGCCTCGCGCCCTGAAAGGGCGGGCCCTTCGAGTCAGCCCGGGACAGCCGCTTCGGGTTGCATAGGCGCGGGCGCGTATGCCGCTGACTCACTGAACGGCGGCGACGTTCATACCAGCGCGCAGAAATGGCTCCGCCAGCCCCCAGGGCTTGTCACTGTCAGGGTGCGTGATGATTTCGGACGAATACTGCGGCAGATACACGCGGCGAATTTTTTGTGTGGTGTTGGCGCCGCTGCGATGAAAGCACACACTCGAAAAACAGGCGATGCTGCCAGCCGGCACGATCACAGGTTCGCCGGGGTCCTCACCAAAATAGCCGACCTGATCGTTCGTCTCGCTCTCGCGCATGTGCTGCGTCATCCTGCGGGTGCCAGCACGGTCATATGGCAGCATGTACACCGTGCCGTTCTCGATCGTGACGTCATCGAGTGGACACCAGCAGGTCAGATACGGTTTGTGCGGATGGCCGACGTAGCCACTGTCCTGATGCCATGCAAATTTCATACCCTTCTCGGCCGCCTTGACCACGAATTGTTCATGAAAAAGATATGCGGTGTCACCAAGCGTTGCGCGACAAATTTCCGCCATCAGGTCGCTGAAAATAAATTTCGCCAGATGTGGGCTGTCCTTATACCGATTTGCAATGAAGTAACGCCGGCTGCGATGATTAATTCCGACGACATCGGCACTTTGTCGATCCATTTCGGCTTCGAGCAGCCCGACGTAACGGTCGCACTCGCTGCGCAATACGGCGAGATGATTCTGTGGAATGACCGACTCCAAAACGAAGTACCCTTTCTCTTCATAGTCGCGAATATGCTCGGCAGTGATCATGCTCATGCGCTGGAATATATAACCAGACGCGAAACTCTACGACTGCGCCATTGACGCAATCATCCTCGACCAATGCGCTAAGTTCCTGTCCATAAGTTTTGTCCGGCAGATTCGCCTCCCCCGCAAAGCGGGGGAGGCGAATCTGCCGCCAGAACTTTTGGCGACTCACTTAGATCTGGCTGAAAAAGAAATTGTGCCTACCTGCTGGCAGCAGGCAGGCGCAGCATGTGGCGCCGTATGTGCGCGCCTACGCCGGTGACTGGTAAATCCGATGTTCAAGGCGCAAGGCGTGTGGATTCCTACATCGCACATTTCTCCTCAGTGCATCCAGCATGCAGGGCGAGGGCTGCGGATGGTTTCACAGGGTGCATTCGCCAAAAGGGGCAAACTTTCGACCTCCGGCAATCAGCACTGATTGGAATCCTCGAAACGCGCTATCTCCCTCCCCCTTCGGGGGAGGGAGATAGCGCGTTTCGAGGGATTTACCAACGATGGGCCGCACGCGATGGCGGATGACCCAATCGCCCCTTTTGGCGAATGCACCCGTTTCACACGGAGGAAGAAGAGGGGCGCTAAGATGGTTGGCATGACATCCGAATCGTTCGGCCATCTGTTTCGCACATTGCTTAAAGGCGCCACGCTCGGCGCACTGCTCGGTCCGACGCTGGCGATGGTCGCGCGCGCGTTTGTCGACATCATTGCCGTCACTTCGCAGGGTGGTGGAATGGACATCGCCAGCATCGTCGTCGGCTTTCCAGTTTTTCTGCTGTCCGCCATTCTCGAAGCGGGGCTGAACGGCGATCTGCTCGATTATCTGCTGCTCGGAGTCGGCACCGGCGCGGTCACCGCGGTTCTGGCGGTTGGGCTGCCTTCCATTGTGAAGCCTGTGCACTGCGCGGTCCTGTGCGCGATGCTGGCTGCCATCGCTGGCATCGCCAACGCGCTCGCCCCACAGAGCATTGTGGCGCCGATCGTCGCTGGCGCGGTGCTGCAGTGGATCCCGATCGTGCTCTACACTGCGATGGCAGCATGGCTGGGCTGGCACCTGCGCCGTGGCAGTGTGGCGTAATTTCCATTCATGCAGACAATACCCTATACAACGACTCAGGCCCAAATCAGCCATTTCTACAGAACACCCTATCCCACCTTTTTTTTGAGGTAAAAAAGCTTGTTTTGTGAAAAAATCAGCTGGCCTGAGCAATTTTCCTAATATCATGACCCAATCCAACGCCGAACAGATTCGCAACGAATTTTTTCTCACCCGTGAATGGCGCCTGTTGAACAACGGCTCATACGGCGCATGCCCGAAGCCAGTGTTTGAAGAATTTCAGCGCTGGCAGCTGGAAGTTGAAAAGCACCCGGGCACCTTCATCGGCCGCTGGCCCGAGTGGTTCGGGCAATCACGCGAAGCCCTTGGTGCGTATCTGCATTGCGACCCCAAGGACCTCGCCTACGTAACAAATGCCACGATGGGCGTCAACGTAGTGACAAACTCACTGCGCTCATGGCTCAAGCCGGGCGATGAAGTGCTGACGACGAACCATGAGTATGGCGCGTGCAATCACGCATGGCTGTTTGCCTGCGGCAAGACGGGCGCAAAATACATCAACCATCCGATCGAACTGCCGATCACTTCCGATGATGATTTCGTCGAGAAGTTCTGGTCGGGCGTCACGCCGCGCACGCGCGTGATCTATCTGAGCCACACCACGTCGCCGACGGCACTGACGTTCCCATTGAAGGAACTTTTCCGCCGCGCGCGCGAGGCGGGAATTCTGACCGTCGTGGACGGTGCACATGTGCCCGGCCAGCGCGATCTTTTCCTCGACGATCTTGGTGCGGATTTTTACACTGGCAACTGCCACAAGTGGATGTGCGCACCAAAGGGCACAGCTTTTCTGCATGTGCGCAAAGACGTGCAGCACATGATCGAGCCGTTGATCGTCAGCCATGGCTGGCAGCCGGACAAAAAATCGGCGCAGCCGCTTTACGATTACGTCGAAATATTCGGCACGCGCGACATCTCCGCGTTCATGGCAGTGCCGGCAGCGATTGAATTCATGCGCAGCCACGACTGGGTGCAGGTGCGCGAACGCTGTCATTTGATGGGCATGGAGACGAAGCGCACCATCGAAAATTACTTCGGCACGCAATCGATCTGCCCGGATACGTTCGAATGGTTCAGCCAGCTGGTGCCGATCCGGCTGCCGGACAACACAGACATGGCGAAGCTCGGGCAGATCATGCGTGATCACTACAAAGTAGAGATGCCACTGATCACGTGGAACAACTTCAAGATCGCGCGCTTGTCCGTGCAGATCTATACAACGCAGGACGAGCTCGACGCCTTCGTCGAAGGCGTCACCACACATCTGAATGCGTGCCTGACCGCGACAGCGTAAATCGATCGATGCAACAAAAATCTCTTTTCTCGCGCGTCGTGCCGCCAGCGGTGGCGCTGCTGATGCTGGTGTTCGTCGTGCGCTTTCTCAGCGCACCGGTCGAAACCACAAAATGGATCGGCGCGCCGTTCCTGATCATGCCGCAGCTGCTTGGGCTGACGCCCGTCGTGAGCAGCAGCGCCGTGCAAACGATTACGCTGCGTGAGGCGTCCCCCGTGCTGGAAGTGACGCAGCCGGGACAGTACGCGTTGTACGCTGCCGACGAGACGATGCAGCTGCGTGCCAACGCAATGTCGGACATGAACACAGCGTGGGTTCGCATGCGCCCCGCAGGTGCCGATGCATCTGCGACGATCACCGGCATCGTGGTGACACGCGGTGCGGCGATCTACGACCCGATCGCTATCGCAGGGCGGCCAACAATGAGTTTCCTGATCGAAAAACCTGGCCGCTACGAGTTGATCTATGGGCGCCAGGGCGGTGTGTTGTATTTCGCAGAGGATCCGGTCACCGGCTACGAAGGCGTCATACGCTCCGCGATCCTGGTGCAACTGCTGCTGATCGGCGGCCTCATGCTGCTGATTTCGTTGCCGCGCATCCGCCAGCAACGCGCAGACGCGCGCATCGCCGCCGAGGAACTGAAACGCAAACGCGCTGAGGCGGCAGAGTTCGTGCGAAGAAATGCAGGAGAAGGCAGCAAATAAATGATCAAGGGTAGAAGATAGTAGGAAGTAGTAGGCAGGTAGTAGAAAGTAGTGGGCAGAGATTGAAAAAATCGCTGTATGGTGCAATTGCTTTCCACCCTCTATTTTTTATTTCCCACTATTCCCTCATCTATATCCCTCATCTATTCCCTCATCTATTCCCTCATTTGCAATACAATCTCGAATATCTCTTCCGAATTCGAAAGAGCAGCAGGAGAATATTATGACCCAGCAACCATCCCGGAGAACATTTTTGCGCCTGTTCGGCCTTGCCGCCGGAATGCTGGCTGTCGCAGCTTGTGGCGGCGCCGCTGAACCCAGTGGCCCTCCCACAGCTACGCCGCCCCCTGCAGGATCAGGGGGTGCAGTGACGCTGACGATTGATAGCATCCCAGCAGGCTCGCGCTTCAGCACAGAGAAGCTTGAAGCGCCCGGCGGTTCGAAGATCACACTGACCTTCTCGAACAAGTCTGAAGCATCCAAACTCTACAATTGGGTGCTGGTGAAGCCGAAGTCGATCCTGCGTGTAGCCAATCGCGGCCTGGAGGCCGGCGAAGGGGCGGGGTACCTGCAGGCAGGCGACCCAGACGTAATCGTGGCTACGAAACTCATCAAGGGCGGCGAAAGCGATACGATTGTCTTTGATGCGCCGGCGCCCGGTGTATATCCGTTCCTCACAACAAGCCCAGGCATGCAAGCCATCATGAAAGGCGAGCTGACGATCAAGTAGTCGCAAACAACAAATGGTGGATGGTGCAAGCACCATCCACCATGGATTACCCGCTTTTACTACCGGGAGTGACTAAATCCGAGTAGATTACCCGAAGAGCAGCAGGTGATGCCGTCCCCTATTAGCCGCTATTTTCCGTCCACTCACTCATACTCGATCCGAGCTCGGGTCGAGCGCATCACGCAGCGCATCGCCGAGGAAGGCGAAGCCAAGCACGAGCACGGCAAGAAACACTGTCGGCCATATCAGCAGGTAGTGATAACTGGGGTTTGACACGTACTGGCCGGCCTTGCCGACCATTTTTCCCCAGCTGGGAATAGGCTCATTGATGCCGTAGCCGAGAAAGCTCAGACCGGCTTCGGCGGTGATAAAGCCGGGCACGCCAAAGCTGATGGCGACGATAAGCGGGTTGATGATGTTCGGCAGCACATGACGCAGTGCGACGAATGCCGTGTTCGCGCCGAGACTGTGCGAAGCCGTAACGAAGTCACGTTCTTTGTACGACATCACCTGCGCACGCACCAGACGCACCATACCCGGCCACGCAAGCACCGCGATAACAAACGTCACCTGCGACACACCATTGCCGAGCAGCGTCATTAACAGAATTTGAAAGAGCAGTCCTGGCAGCGAACCAACGAGCTCGATTAGACGATTGATGACAAAGTCGACCCAGCCGCCATACCAGCCGGCCAAGAATCCGAGCAAAACTCCGACCACCAGCGATACAACTTGCGCCGTACTGGCGACAATGAAGCTCGTGCGTGCACCATAGATCAGACGGCTAAACAAGTCACGGCCGAGGTCGTCGGTGCCCAGGATGTGCCCAGCGCTGACGCCGGGTTGGCGCGTCACATTCGCCAGGTTGGTTTTGTCGTAAGTAAACGGCGCGATCCAATTGGCGAACAAGCTGATAACCAAGAAGGCAAAAACGATAAACAGTCCGACGAATCCCATCTTGTTGCGGCGAAAGCGACGCCACGCCAACTGAAAAGGCGTCAGAATCTTGAACTGCGGCACAGCCGCCGCCGCCTGGGGTTTAAGAGGAAGAGTAGCCACTTACTTACGCCCTCCCCCGGCCCGCACACGCGGGTCGATCAGTGAGTAGGACAAGTCCGACAACAGATACGTCACCGACAAAATCGCAGAGCCGACAAGGGTGACAGCCATCAGCAACGGATAGTCGCGGCTGAACACGCTATCCAGAAAGAATTTGCCGATGCCAGGAATGACAAAAGCAATCTCGATCAGAGCCGAACCTGTGAAAGCGTTGGCCAGCGTGGGGCCAAACAACGTCACAATCGGGATCATCATGTTGCGCATGGCATGTTTCATGACGACTTTGCTGTACACGAGGCCCTTTGCGCGAGCCGTGCGAATATATTCCTGCCCCATCACATCGAGCATACCGGAACGCACATAGCGGGCCAGTGAGCCGACGGTCGGAAAGCCAAACAGGAAGACCGGCATGATGAGGAACTGCCACTTCTGTTGCAACAGATCGCGGCCGCTGCCCCATGGCAGCCATTTGAGCTGCACCGAGAAAATCAGGATCGCGACAAAAATCAGCGCAATCTGCGGCATCGTCACACCCACGAGCGAAACCGTGGTAATCGTGCGGTCAATCCAACTGTTGCGTTTTAATGCAGCGATTACTCCGACGATGGCTCCAACAGGGAAGCTCCATAAAACGGACAAACCTCCCAGGATCAAGCTGTTGATCCAGTAGCGCTGGAACAGCGTAGTGATCGACTGAGTAGGAAACTGGTAGGAAATGCCGAAGTCACCTTGTACGGCATTCTTCACATAATTCCACCAAATCACATAAAACGGCTTATCGAGGCCGTATTTGGCACGGATGTTGGCCTTGGCTTCCTTGGAAAGCGGCTGATTCGTTTCGTCGAACGGCCCACCGGGCGTTTGCCACATGATCCAAAAGGAAAGCAGGGAAACGAGCAGTAGATTGACGAGGATCTCCAGCAGTCGGCGAATCGTGTATGACGCCATTAAGGTTCACGCAATCTCAGCGAAATCGATTCGTTGCGCCTATTCCTCGACCCACAAGTGGTGAGGATCGACAGAGATCGTTTCGCCAAAAGCTATAAAAATCATGCGGCATGCACCCGAGGTCACCCCGGTTGCATACCGCATGCAAAACGACACGCTACGGCGATTTACGGAATCGACGGGCGGAGCGTCTCCACTTCCTTGCCGATGTAAATCGTCTCGGGAGCGGTGCTGATCATCGAGAAGCCCGGCCACGTGATACCGACGGCGGTGTTCACCTTGCCCGGCTCCATGAACGAACCCTTCAGATACGGCTTGTACAGAGCAACGTTGGTGCGGTGCACGGCCCAAATGAACGCTGCGTCCTCAACCATCAGCTCTTCAGCCTGCTGGTAGATCTTCGTGCGCTCCTCGATGTTGGTCATCGGGCCCGCCTTCGCGAGCAGGTCGTCGTATTCCTTGTTGTTCCAAGTGTGGCGGCCGCCGCTCTTCAGCACGGTCAGCATGTTTGACGGATCAAGGTAGTCCATGCCGTAGTCGATGCGACCAAAGTCGATCGTGTCCTTGGCAGCCTGATCGCCGTCCTTGGCCAGCAGCTTCGCCATGAAGTCTTTCTGCACGACTGCCTGAATTTCGACTTCGATGCCGAGGTTCTGCTTGATCGCGTCCGCGAACGCCTGGCACATGCCCATGCGCAGCGCGTCAGTGGCCTCGCCGCGGTTCGTCAGCGTCAGCTTGCCGATCTTGGCCGCATCCAGGCCGGATTCGGTGAACAGCTGCTTGGCGAGCTCAGGGTTGTACTCCTGATACTTCTTGTAAGCCTCGCCGTTGGCAGCCGGGTAACCGGGGGCCAGCATCGAGTAGGCCGGGCGACCAAGCACCGGCTTGATGACCGACTTGATGATTGAGTCACGGTCGAGCAGGTGCGCAATCGCCTGGCGGAACTTCTTGTTGCTGAACGGTTCTTTGCGGGTATCAAAGAAGAAGTAGTCCGTGCGGAAGTCGCCCGGATCCGTCGCGGCCTGCGCGCTCAGCGTCTCGTCGTTGAGCACAGTCTCCAGCTCGGCCGAGTTGCTCGGCGTGGCGCTGTCGATCGTACCCGCCTGATACGCCTGGAAAGCGTTCGGGAACGGCACGAAGATCACGCGCTCGAGGAACGGCATGATTGACTTGCCGGCCTTCGTGTTGATCTTCGCTTCCATGCGCGTCGGAGTCCACTCAGACACGATGAACGGGCCAGACGAAACGGCCGTCTTCGGGTCCGTGTTGTAGGCCGGGCCATGAGCGGCGAGTGCCTTGCCGTTCAGCGGCATGTAGAAGCCGAACAGGCTCGGCAGATAGGGGGTGGGCTCGCTGGTCTTGATGATCAGCTCGTAATCGTTCGCACCCTTGGTCACGCCGAGGTCTTCGAGCTTGGCCTTGCCACCGACGACTTCGTCGAAGTTCAGGATGTTGCCCGAGCCCTTGCTGTAGTACCACGTGAAGTCGTAACCCGTCTTCGGGTCCGCCATGTGGCGCGCAGTCGTGACGAAGTCATCGGCATTGAGGTTGCCGCTGCCATCCGACCACGGGAAGCCGTCGTCGAGCACGAACGTCCAGGTCACGCCATCTTCACCGACCGACCAGCTCTTGGCGCCGCCGGGAGACGTAATCCAGTCCTTGTTCAAGCGCGTGAGCGGCACACCGTACATGTCGCCCAGACCGGAGCGGTTGTACACGCTGGCGCTGATATCTGCGAACGTGCCCGGGTCGCCCTTGCCGGCGCCAACCCAAATCTGCATCTCAGCAGGAGCAGCATCAGCGGGGAGTTCCTTGCCGCCGCTGTTAATGTTCGCCTTGGGGGCCTCGGTCGCCTTGGGGGCCTCGGTCGCTGCAGGGGCCTCGGTCGCTGCAGGGGCCTCGGTCGCCTTAACTTCAGCCTTGGGGGCCTCGGTCGCCTTGACTTCAGCCTTGGGGGCCTCGGTCGGCTTTGCCGCTGCACCACAGGCTGCCAGCAGCGCGCTGCCGGCTCCAATTCCTGCAATCTGCAGGATTTGGCGTCGAGAAAGTGTCTTCTTGGTGAGTTCCATTCAATCCTCCACTTGCTCCCACTTCCGGGAGTTGCACAACTAATCGAGGCTCCGTCTTCGGATCAACGATGTGTGCTGGTGTACTACACAATTCAAAAATCCGCAACTTGCCCACAAGCAATATCAGCTGATTGTCATCTTGACAACACCGATTCTGAAGCAGCGACATGCCACAAACCCTGCTCGAGTAAGCCGACGATGATTTCACCATCATCACCGATGGCGATCGACAACATGCCCTCCGGCAAGCCATCGAACCATTCGAGCGTCTGCCCATGGTCGTTGCTGCGCGCCACCCGCCCCGGCACAGCAATAGCCAGCCACGTCGACTCGCTCGACGACGCCAGCGACAGCACGGGCGCATCCGCAAATTCGGGGATGGCCTCCCATGTTGCACCGTCGTCGCTGCGCCACAAGCCGCTCGCAGTCCCAACGAAAATCGAGCGCATCGTCAGCGCGATGCTCGTCGTCGGCAATACCTCGTCCGGCAAACCCAAGCGCTCCCACTGGCTGCCAGCCTTATAGCCGCGATATGCCCCACCTTCAAACGCAGCGAAGATGTTGTAGTCTTCCTGAAAAGCAGGCGACGCCGCCAGCGCCACCACCGCAAGGTCCGTCAGCCCAAGATTGCATGGCGTCCACGTCTGGCCGGCATCCATCGTGCGCAGCAGGCCCTTGTCAAGGGTGGTGGCAAAGGCAATACCGATGGTGCGAAACGCCTTTGTGATACACAGCTGCATGATTGGCGGCGCGCCTTCCGGCAACTTCATCGCTTCCCATGCCTGCCCGTCGCGACTGCGCGCGATGCCGTCGGCCGCACCGACAAATACGCCGCGCGTCGTGTGCACTGCAGTCGTAATGTGCACGCCAGTCAGCCGATCGGCCACCTGCGTCAATTCACCTTCGAACAGCCGCCATAAGCCCTCGTTGGTGCCGAGCAACCAGTCCTGCAGCAGGCCGCGCGACACCGAATAAATCGTGGTCGGCTCTGCGGATATTTGCATCATCGTCGTCATCATAAGGAGGCCGAGTGTACCCCGCGTGCATAATCTTCATCTCCATCGCACAATAAGCCGCATATGTCCGATCTGCTCACTCAGTGGCGCAGCGACGGCTGCGTGACTCTTCCCGCGCTCCTCGATTCGGGGCGCGCAACGCGCATACGCACCCTCTGCGACCATGTGCTCGCACAGTGGAGCGCCTGCGACCCGCAGACCGGCCAACCAGGCGCCAAACCGGACGCAACCGTGATGCGTCACCTCAACCATCCCGCCTATTTCACACAACGCCCAGCCGAACTGGCCGAGCTGCTCGCCGTCGCCGCCGACCCAGCCGTGCTGCGTATCGTCGAAGCCGTCTTCGGTGAAGCGCCAATGTTCCGCTGCACCAGCCTGTTCTTCAACCCCAGCGGCATCAGCCTCGACGGTAACTGGCATCGTGACTCACAGTTCACCCACCGCGACGATGCCGCAGAGTGGGAAATGCTGCGCACAGCCGGCGAAAACGGCGCCGGCATGCAGATGCAAATTGCCTTGCTGCCCAGTGATGACATCGAAATTGTCCCCGGTTCACATCTGCGCTGGGACACGCCGGCGGAATACGCCATCCGCAAGGCAGACGACTGGGCGCACAATCGCTCAAACGCCATGCCCGGCGCACAGCGCATGCACCAAAACGCCGGCGATGCGGTGCTGTTCAACCCGAATGCCCTTCACCGCGGGCGCTACCGCTCGGAAATCCCGCGACGCACTCTGATGCTCACCTACACCCGCCGCTCCGAGCCGTGCAGCGATTTCTTCTCCGCCCAGCCATGGTTCCTCGAACCCGGCTATCTGCATGGCCTCGACGCACACTCACAACACTTCTACGACGAGTTCGTCGCGCAATACCGCGCTGATTGGCAGAAATAACCATGACCACAACTAACTGGACCTCCACCCGCCAAGACTTTGACCGCCAAGGCTACGCCATCGCTCGCCACGTCATCGATCCCGACCTCATCGCCGAAGGCCGCGCCCACGTTGAGTGGCTCATGGCCAAACACCCCGACCTGCGGCCCGAAGCGCTCGGCCATACCCTCATGAGCCATGATGCCTTCTGGGTCCGCCTCGTCAGCGACCCACGCCTGCTTGACCTTGTCGAGGCTTTTATCGGGCCGAATATCGCACTCTTCGCCTCACATTACATCGCCAAACAGCCCTACGACGGACAGCCCGTGCTCTGGCACCAAGACGGCAGCTACTGGCCCCTCGAACCCATGGAAGTCGTCACGCTCTGGCTCGCCTTCGACGATTCCATGCGCGAGAATGGCTGCCTCCGCGTCCTGCCCGGCACTCAGAACGTCGCCCTGCAGGAAATGCACCGCCGCACCGACGTCACCAACGTGCTTAGCTCCGCCATCGACGACAATTTCGTCGACGAATCCGCCGCCGTAGACGTCATCCTCGCCGCCGGCGACGTCTCGATTCATCATCCCAACATCATCCACGGCTCCGACGCCAATACCTCACCCCTCTGGCGCCGCGGCCTCACCATCCGCTATATCCCCACCAGCACCGAAATCCTGCACCCCGGCCCCGATCTCTGGCCGAGTTGCTTCCATCTGCGCGGCAACGCCGTCCCCGGCATCAACGTCTATCGCCCCTTCCCCAAATATTCGCCGGAAACGAGCATCCCGTTCAGGGGATGTCAGGAATGGGCGACGAAGCAGTAAGCATTTCGGATTTCGTAACTACTCAGGCCCAAATCAGTAGTTCCCGCGAAACACGCTATTCCTTCCCCTTCGGGGGAAGGAATAGCGTGTTTCGCGTTGGAAAAATGGCTGGCCTGAGTAGTTACGAAATCTGAAATCTGCAATATTCAGTCTTCCATGCGCCCCAGGTCCGCCCACTTCACACCCTGCCGCACCATGAAATATGCGCCGAGCAGCGTGACCGGCAGCCACAGCGCCACGTGCAGCACGAGTACGTACGCGCTGGCCAGGCCTTTCTCCACGCCGAGCGCCTCGGCTGCCAGAATGCCGCCCGCGTCGAAAGTGCCCACCGCCCCCGGCGCACCCGGTATGACCGTGAACAGGTTCGATACACCGTTGATCAGCATCAACCCCACAAATGGCAACGACAACCCGAAGGCGTGCGCCACGCAGGCATACTTTCCAGTCTCGATCAGCCACGTGATCGCCGAAGCGGCGATGATCTGCGCCGCCGCGGCCGGATCGCGCAGGCTGCCCGCCCCAGCGATGAAGCGCGTGGCGAAATTCACCAGCCCACCTCGAAAACGCTCCGGAAAAAATCGCGCTGCCACCGCATTCACGATGCGCTCCGCAGCCGCCGGCGCATGCGCCATCCACAAAAATATACCGATCGCCACGCCGAACACCAGCAGTGCCACCACCACCGCCGGCCATGCCTGCGTCGACAGCCCCGGCACCGCCGGCAAACCGATCACCACAAACGCCACCATCAACAGCCCATCCAGCACGCGCTCGATCCCCACCGTCGCCAGGCTGCTGCTCATCGGCACGCCTTCGTTGCGCCGCAGCACCCAAGCACGCAACACCTCACCGATACGCGCCGGATATACGTTGTTCCCCATGTAGCCAATTACCACCACCGGAAACAACCGCCGCGTCGGCAATCGCACACCCAGCGGACGCAGCAGCAGCGACCAGCGCCACGAACGAAATCCAACCGACACGAAATACAACGCAATGCCCGGCAACAGCCAGATCAAATTGGCGTTCTGTAGGTCGTGGGCGAACTCATCCAGCCGCAGTCCACGCAGCGCCAGCGCCAGCAGCGCCACGCTGATCAACACTCCAGCCCAGAAGAGTAGCTTTTTCATCACCCTCGCCTACTTCGTCCCCTTGTGTGCCACCAGCTTCGCCGTCGACCAAGAAGCGCCATAGAACGTCAAATATTCACTCACGCGTGTCGACCAGTACGCATCCCCATGATTGCCGCGGCCAACGCTGTACGCGAAGCCATCAATGCCCTGCGCACGCAGATCCGCGGCAAATTTATCGATGTCGTAATGCGCCCAGTCCACATCGCCTGAGTCCATCCAAATGCGCGTCTGCGCCAGCAACTCCATGTTCGTCGCGTAGCTCAGCATGCTGAAACCCGCCGGCACCCCAACCAGCTTCGTCGTAATCGACGGGCTGTGCGCGCCAAGAATGCCGAATTTGTCCGGGTTCGACACAGCAATCTGAATCGCCCAGTAGCCGCCACGTGAAATACCGCCGATGGCGCGCCCTTCGCGCGTCGCCTGCGTGCTGTAGTGCGCGTCGATGTACGGCACCAGCTCGTCGACGATAAAACCCGCGTACGAAGCACTTCCACCGTTCGACCACGAATACTTGCCAGCCGACCCGGCGCGCATGTCTGCACTCGGCATCACGATAATGAAACGCGGCAGCGTGCCCAGGCTCATACGAATATCCGCCACGCGCGGTACACCGTCGTTCACCCAGCCGCCAAATTCGAATTCGGTGCCATGAATCAGATACAGCACCGGATACTTGTTCGCAGGCGAATAGCACGGCGGTAGGAATACATGCGCCCACATCTCCACCGCAGCCACACGGCTCGGCACCGTTTCGGTGACCAGCTGGCCAGTCGGCTGATCGCAGTCACCGACCACCGCCGCCAGTCGCTCAGCTGCCGCCGCTGGCGCAGCACCGCAGCCAAAGAATGCCGCAACGACGACAATCAATGCCACCACCGCACGGAATTTCAAAATGCTCGGTATCGACGCCATCTCAAGCTTGCGCCGCCGCACGCCAGCGCTTGCTCAGCGCACGCGCCTGAAATTCAGCACGGAACGAGCTGCGCACCAACGGACCACTTTCGACCCACTTGAACCCCATCTCCAGACCGGCGCGGCGAAATTCGACAAATTCCTCCGGCGTGTAGTAACGCGCGATCGGCAGATGCTGCTTGCTCGGCTGCAGATACTGGCCCAGCGTCAGAATGTCGACATCGACCGCGCGCAGGTCGCGCATCGTCGCCAGCACTTCCTCAGGCTCCTCACCCAGGCCCAGCATGATGCCGGTCTTCGTCACCGCATCCGGCTGAATACGCTTGGCGTTCTGCAGCGTCGTGAGCGCCCACGCGTAGTTGTCCTGCGGCTGCACCTGCTTGAACAGGCGCTCCACCGTCTCCACGTTGTGGTTCAAAATATCCGGCTCCTCGCGCATGACAATTTCAAGCGCAGCCGAATTGGCCTTGAAGTCCGGAATCAATACTTCAATCGTGCAATCAGGTTTGACCTTGCGGATCTGCCGGATCGCAAGCGCAAAAATCGGCGCGCCGCCATCCTTGCGCTCATCGCGGTTCACCGAGGTGATCACCACATGCTGCAGATTCATATCCACCACCGCCTGCGCTACGCGCAGCGGCTCCGCCCAATCCAAAGGCGACGGCATGCCGGTCTTCACATCACAAAAGCCACAGGAGCGCGTACATACATCACCCATGATCAGGAACGTGGCAGTGCCACGGCCCCAGCATTCGGCAATATTCGGGCAATTGGCTTCTTCGCAAATCGTGTGCAGCGATTTGCTGCGCATCAACCGTTTGAGTTCATGAAAAGTTTCGCCCGACGGTGCGCGCACCTTCAACCAATCCGGCCGACGCACATAGCCTACAGGCGCCTGCCCAGTCGCCGTCACTGGAATCTCGTGTACCGCAAGCAAACCGGTTTCAGAATTCGTGGAGCTCATCATGCGGATTGTAGCAAAGGCAATTTCTATAGGGTGCATTCGCCAAAAGGGGCGATTTGGTCATCCGCCATCGCGTGCGGCCCATCGTTGGTAAATCCCTCGAAACGAAGGAAACATACCCGGCTTCTAAGAACTGACTCTCTACTCCCCACCACACTAAGTTCCTGTCCATAAGTTTTGTCCGGCAGATTCGCCTCCCCCGCACAGCGGGGGAGGCGACTCTGCCGCCAGAACTTTTGGCG